>CAYZFH010000194.1:0-6198 GCA_964477375.1 uncultured Rhizobiaceae bacterium
CGCGGCAGGTCCCAGCCCAAGCCGTAGGCGTCGAGCGGATTGCGCGGCGTCTGCCAGGCCGGGAAATGCGCCTGCAGCTTGGCCGTCGTCTCCGGCGAGAGATCCTGCAAGGTCAGGTTGTGCTTGGCCGCGAGGTCCGCCAGCAACGCGGCCTCGCCGCCCGACAGCGTCATCAGCACGACATTCGGATTGGGCGGCGCGTCGCCGTAGGAATCGAGCAGGACCGCCAGCTCCAGCATCTGGTCGAGTTCGTCGACAACCAGGATGCCGTGGCGCGCGAAGACCGCGTCGTAAAGCGCGTCCTCGCCCGCGAGCGCGCCGGTGTGCGCCGAGACCGCGCGGCTGCCGAGCGCGCTGCGCCCGACCTTCAGCACGACGACCCGCTTGCCCGCCGCGCGGGCGGCATCCGCGGCCTTCGCGAATTTGCCCGGATCGCGGATCGTCTCCAGGAACATCAGGATGACGCGGACATTCTCGTTAGTCGCGAAATAGGCCAGGTAATCGGCCGCGTTCAGGACCGTCTCGTTGCCCGCGCTGACCAGATAGGCCAGGCCGATCTTGCGCTCGTCCTGGGCCAGCACGATGCCGACCGAACCGCTTTGGGTGATGACGGCGACCCCGCCGGGCTTGGGCGCGCCCGGCATGGGCGAGGGCCAGGAGACGGTCTTCTCGTGGCCCGAGATGTAGCCGATGTTGTTAGGGCCGCAGAGCGCGATGCCGTGTTTCTCGGCCGTCTCGCGGATGCGCTTCTCGAGCGCCGCACCTTCCGCGCCGCTTTCGCTATAGCCGCCCGAGGCGACTTCGATCGCTCTCACGCCGAGCCTGGCGCACTCGTCCACAACCTCGGGCGTGCGCGCAGCGGGAATGGCGATGAAGACGAAGTCCGGCACTTCCGGCAGATCCGAGAGCGAGCGATAGCATTTGTCGCCGTCGAAGCTCTCGTTCTTCGGATGGATCGGATAGAGATTGCCGGGATAGTTGTAGCGCCGCAGGTTGCGGTAGGTGCGCGTGCCGATCAGCGGCCGGTCGGGCGAGGCGCCGACGACGGCGATGGATTTGGGCCGAAACAGCTTGTCGAGATCGTAGTGCGGCATCCGCCCTTCCCCGTCCGTCACATTCGCGCCTTGGGCGGCGCGGCCGGCGAAAGCTTAGCCATTCGGCCTAGACCGTGTCACGGGCGGGGGCCGCAAAAAGTTCGGGCCGGCCCCGTCACCGAGGCCGGCCCGCACCATGCCGTAAGTAGAACGGCTTAGAGCGAAATCCAGGTCGTCTTCAGCTCGACATACTTGTCGAGCGAGTGAAGCGACTTGTCGCGGCCGATGCCCGACTGCTTGAAGCCGCCGAAGGGCGTTGCGATGTTGCCCTCGTCGAAGCAGTTGACCCACACCACGCCCGCGCGCAGCGCCTTCGCGGCCTTGTGCGCCTTGCTGATGTCGCGGGTCCACACCGCGGCGGCGAGACCGTAGGTGGTCTCGTTGCCGATGCGGATGGCGTCCTCGTCGTCCTTGGCCGTGATGGTCGACAGGACCGGCCCGAAGATCTCTTCGCGGGCGATGGTCATGTCGTTCTTCACCTTGTCGAACACGGTCGGCTGGACGTAGTAGCCGCCGGTGTTCTCGCGCACCTGCTTGCCGCCGAAGACCAGATCGGCGCCTTCGCTGGTGCCTTTCTTGATGTAGCCCATCACGCGCTCGAGCTGGGTCTTGTCGACGATGGCGCCCATCTTGGTCGCGGGGTCGAGCGGATCGCCCGGCTGCAGCGTCTCGCCGACCTTGAAGATCTTCTCCAGCAGACGATCCTTGATCTTCGCATCGACGATCAGGCGCGAGCCCGCGTTACAGACCTCGCCCTGGTTGAAGAAGATGCCGAAGGCCGCCGCCGTCGCCGCCTTGTCGATATCCGCGCAGTCGGACAGCACGATGTTCGGCGTCTTGCCGCCGCACTCGAGCCATACGCGCTTCATGTTCGACTGGCCGGAATACTGCAGGAACAGCTTGCCGACCTCGCCCGAGCCCGTGAAGGCGACGCAGTCGACGTCCATGTGCAGGCCGATGGCCTTGCCCGCCGTGGGGCCGAAACCCGGCACGACATTGAACACGCCTTCCGGCAGACCGGCCTCAGCGGCCAGTTCCGCCACCCGCAGCGCCGTCAGCGGCGACTGCTCGGCCGGCTTCACGATGACGGAATTGCCGGTGGCCAACGCAGGCCCCAGCTTCCATGCGGCCATCATCAACGGGAAGTTCCACGGGATCACCGCGCCCACGACGCCCATGGGCTCGCGGGTGATCAGCGCCAGCGCGTTGTTCGGCGTCGGCGCGACCTCGTCGTACATCTTGTCGATGGCTTCGGCGTACCAAGCGATGCACGCCGCCGAGCCGGGAATGTCGATGTTGTACGAATCGTTGATCGGCTTGCCCATGTCGAGCGTCTCGAGCAAGGCCAGTTCGTCGCGATGCTTGTTGATCAGTTCGGCGAACTTCAACATCACGCGCTTGCGCTTGGCGGGCGCCTCGTTGCGCCACACGCCCTTGTCGAACGCCGCGCGCGCGGCCTTCACCGCCGCGTCCACGTCGGCGGCGTCGCATTCGGCGATCTTGGCCAGGCTCTGGCCCGTGGCGGGATTGATTCGGTCGAAGGTCCTGCCGCTTTTCGCGGGGACATACTTGCCGGCAATAAAAGCCTGGTGGCGAATGGACAGCTTCTCGGCGTCTTTCTTCCAATCCTGCGCGCTTCGGATGGCTGACATGGTTTGCTCCTTCTCCTCGGTGATGGCGTAGCGTGGCCGGATTGTGCGGGCCACTCAAGCCCCGCATGACCACGGCGCTTATGGGGTCATTGCGCCTTTATCGGCTCGTTATATCATTATGAATATAACGAATCCTAGAGGCGGCCGGGGCTGGACCCGGCCCCCTAAACGGCGCAATGATCCCACCCTCGCGGCGGCGGATTCGCGCCTATTCGTAATGAAAGGAAATTGTCATGGCCAAATACGATGAACTCCATCTTTTGATCGACGGCGAGCGCCTGGGTTCCAAGGGCCGCGCCAGCCGCGAAGTGCGCAGCCCCGCCACGGGCGCCGTGATCGGCACCCTGCCCCATGCCTCCAAGGCCGACCTGGACCGGGCGTTGGAAGTTTCGGCCCGCACCCTCAAGGAATGGCGCAAGGTTTCGGCCTATGAGCGCAGCAAGATCCTGAAGCGCGGGGCCGACCTGATGCGCGAGCGGCTCGACCACATCGCCACGCTCATGACCATGGAACAGGGCAAGCCCCTGGCCGAGGCGCGCGGCGAAGTGATCGGCGCGGCCGACACGTTCGAATGGTTCGCCGAGGAGGGCAAGCGCGCCTATGGCCGCCTGATCCCCTCGCGCGACGGCGGCACCACCCACGCCGTGACCAAGGAGCCGGTCGGCGTCGTCGCCGGCTTCGCGCCCTGGAACTTCCCGGCCGTGACGGCCGCGCGCAAGATCGCCCCGGCTTTGGCGGCGGGCTGCTCCGTCATCATCAAGCCGGCGGAAGAGACGCCCGCGACGCCGCTGGCGCTGGTCAAGGCGCTGGAAGACGCGGGCCTGCCCAAGGGCGTGGTCAACGTGGTGTTTGGCGAGCCGTCCGAGGTCTCGACGCACCTGATCGCCTCGCCCATCGTGCGCAAGATCTCCTTCACCGGCTCGACCGCGGTCGGCAAGCATCTGGCCAAGCTGGCGGCCGACGGCGTCAAGCGCTGCACGATGGAGCTGGGCGGCCACGCGCCGGTCATCATCTTCGACGACGCCGATCTGGATCAGGCCGTCAATCTCTCGACCATGTTCAAGTTCCGCAACGCGGGCCAGGTCTGCACCAACCCGACGCGCTTCTTCGTCCATGACGCCGTGCACGACGCCTTCGTGAAGCGTTTCGCGGAAGCGGCGCGCACCCTGCCTGTCGGCAACGGGCTCGACGCCAACACCAAGATGGGCCCGGTCGCCAACCCGCGCCGTGTCGACGCCATGCAGGACCTGATCGGCGATGCGCAGAAGCACGGTGCCAAGGTGCACACCGGCGGCGAGCGGATCGGCAACGAAGGCTATTTCTGGAAGCCGACGATCATGTCCGACGTGCCGGTCGATTCGAAGATCATGAACGTCGAGCCGTTCGGTCCGGTGGCCGCGATCAACCGCTTCACCAAGTTCGATGACGTAATCGAGGAAGCGAACCGCCTGCCTTACGGTCTGGCCGGTTATGCCTTCACCCAGTCGGCCAAGACGGCGACTGCCGTTAGCGGGGCGCTGGATACCGGCCTCGTCGGCATCAACACGTTCGTGATCAGCCTGCCCGAGACGCCCTTCGGCGGCGTCAAGGAATCGGGGTATGGCCTCGAAAGCGGCGCCGAAGGCCTGGACGCTTATCTGGCGACCAAGTTCGTCGCCCACGCCTAAAGACGATTGCGGCTACGGCGCGTGGATCTTCGGCCCGCGTCGTAGCCGCCATGATTCCCGTTACTTTCCGACCATCACGTCCGAGGCCTTGATCACGGCCACGACCTGGTCGCCCTTGGCCAGCGCCAGGTCCGCGACCGCGTCGTTGGTGATCGAGGCCGTGACGGTGGCGCCGCCCGGAAGTTCGATCTTCACATGGGCCGTGGTGGCACCTTTGACCACATCCACCACCTTGCCCTTGAGCTGATTGCGCGCGCTGAGCTTCATACGGACCTCCATTGGATTTCGACGATTATTCCCAGCGGAATATTACGGCCACAGTCCAGAAGGCGCGAGGGCGGCCTGAAAAGAGTTGGGGCCGGCCCCAGGGAGAGCCGGCCCCGAACGCCCCTGGGACCGGGGCGCTGTCGTCTCGTCAAAGGGTCAGAAGAAGTACTGCATGCCGAGCTGCAGGCGGCTCGCGGTGCCTTCCATCTGGCCGTTGGGCGTCGCCGCCTTGGCCAGATAGCGCCAGCCGTACATGTACTCGAGGCCGATCGCGACCTTGCTGACCGGGTTCCAGATCAGGTTGACGTTGGCGCTCTGCAGGTTGCGATTGAAACCGTTGGCGCCGGCGCCCAACTGGCCGGTCGGCACGTCGGAATGGAACCAGCCGTAGGTCACGTTCGAACGGATGTTGTCGCCCCACCAATGCTGGTAGGCAGCCCACCCACCCATCATGGTGACGGTCTGGAGATCGGCGCCGCAGCCGGCCGTCATGACCTGATTGCTGCCGTTGGCGCAGGTCACATAGGTGTCGGTGTTGCCGGCCGCCGCGTCGCGGATATAGCGGCCGATGCCGGGGCCGTAGTTGAACGTGCCCTTTATCACGTCCTTGCCCCAGGTGTTGATGGTGGCGCCACCGTGGAAGCCACCGCCGAACGTCGAGTCGTTCGCGGAGTTGCCCTGGTTGTAGTTGAAGTAACGCGCGACGCCCGAGACGTTCACCGCGCCCCAACTGGCCTTGTAGCGCCAGCGGGCGATGACGTCGGGCATCTGGTCGACGGCGAAGGCGTTCATGTTGCCGGTGACGCCGTTACCGGATGAGCTCTGGATCGCGGTCTCCGGATTCTCGATCGAGCCGTCGAGGACCATGCCCGGCCCCATCTCGTATGTGTAACGAATCTGGGTCTGGCGCACGTTCGTGTCGCCCGAGGGACCGAAGTTATCGACCTGCTCGCCGAAAGTGTCTTCGTCCATGAACGTCGACTGGGTTTGGCCGGCGAGAACCGGGCCCAACACGCCGTAGGCCTGGCGGATACGGAACGCGTCGGAGTTGGAAACGCGCTGATTGCCGACGTTGCCGAAGAAGTCGCCTTCAATGCGGGTCACCAGGTTGCCCCAATCGGTCGGCGTGCGCGTCTCGAAGCGGATACGCGACTGGCGCGAATGCATGCGGTAGTCGCCGCCTTGGCTGTTCGCAGCCGAGCCCTTGATCGGAATGTTGGACAGGATGAACGAGTCGCCGACCGCGGTGGACGGAGCGTTCATCGTGAAGAACGCGTCCGCCTTCACGAAACCGCTGAAGCTGATCGAGGTGTCCGAGCCCGGAAGCCTCCACGAGCCCGGGAACACGCCGCCCACGACGGCCTGTGCCGGAGCGACCTGTTCGGCCGAAGCACCCTGCTGCTGGCCCTGACTACCGTCCTCCAGCGCCGCCAGGCGCGCCTTCAGCGCATCCAAGCGTCCCTGAAGTTCGGCTGCCTCGTCGTCGGCGAACGCCGGCGCGGACGCCAGCGGAACCGC
>CAYZFH010000195.1:0-6171 GCA_964477375.1 uncultured Rhizobiaceae bacterium
GTAGCCGAACAGGAGGCCGGTCGCGAAGGCGCAGCCGAACGCCAGGATTACGGGGCCGGCCGAGAATGCGATGGGCCGTCCGACCTGCGCCAGGCCCCAGGCCGTGAGCAAGCCCAGCGCCACGCCGATCAGGCCGCCGGCGGCGCAGACCACCAGCGCCTCGGTGTTGAACTGCAGCAGGATGTTGAGCTTGCGCGCGCCGGTCGCCATGCGCACGCCGATTTCGCGCGTCCGTTCGGTCACGCTGACCAGCATGATGTTCATCACGCCGATGCCGCCGACCAGGAGCGAGATGGCGGCGATCGAGCCGAGAAGGATGGTCAGGGTGTTCTGCGTCTCGGTCGCGGTGTCGAGGATCGAGGCCATGTTGCGGATCTGGAAATCGACCGCCCGATGGCGCGCGGTCAGAAGGGTCGTGATGGCGTCCTGCGTCTCATCGATGCGCGTGACGTCATCGACTTTGACGGTGATGGATTTGGAATAGGTCTGGCCATGGATGCGCAGGCGGCCCGTGCTGGACGGCACGAAAAGCACGTCGTCCATGTCCGAGCCGTAGGGCGTGGCGCCTTTGGCCGACATCACGCCGATGACCTCGAACGGCACGTTGTTCAGCAGCACATACTGGCCGACGGGGTTTACGCCTTCGCCGAACAAGGCCTTCTGCACCGTCTGGCCCAGCACCACCACGGGCGAAAAACTTTTCACGTCGGCGTCGGTGAAGAACGCGCCTTCCGACGGCTGCCAGTCGCGCGCCTGGGTGAACGCGGCGGTCGTCGAGTTGGAGCTGGTGACATAGTCCTTGGCCCGGTAGCGGACCGTCACCTGGCTCGGGAACTCGGGCACGGCTTCGGAGACGTTGGACAGGTTGCGGATCGCATCCGCGTCGGTCGGAACCAAGGTCGCGATCACCGCGCCCGCCATGCGCACGTTGGGCGCGCCGGGGCGGATCAAGAGAAGATTGGTGCCCATGTTCTGGATGCTCTGGAGCACCTGCTGCTTCGCGCCGTCGCCGATGGCCAGCATGGCCACGACGGAGCCCACGCCGATGATGATGCCGAGCAGCGTCAGGATGGTGCGGAAGATGTTCGCGCGCAGCGAGCGCAGCGCCATCTTCGCCGCTTCCATGATGTCGGGCAGGCTGGCGGCGTTGGGGTGCGACAGGTAGTCGGGCGGCACGACGGAGATCGGCACGCGGGCGACATCGCCCCGCGCGGCGGCCTTCTCGGACGGCGCATCGGAAACGATCACGCCATCCTTGAGCTGGATGACGCGCTGGGCCTCGGCGGCCACGTTGGGATCGTGGGTGATCAGGATGATGGTGTGGCCGCGCGCGTTCAGGTCGCGCAGAAGCTCGAGAACCTCGCGGCCGCTCTTGCTGTCCAAAGCACCGGTGGGTTCGTCGGCCAGGATCACTTCGCCGCCGTTCATCAGCGCGCGGGCGATGGAGACGCGCTGCTGCTGGCCGCCGGAAAGCTGGTTGGGCCGGTGATCCAACCGGTCGCCCAGGCCGAGCGAGGTTAGAAGATCGCGCGCGCGCGCGAAACGCTGGGCGCGCGGCACGCCGGCATAGATGGCCGGGATCTCGACATTCTCGTCGGCCGTCGCGGTCGCCAGAAGATTGTACTGCTGGAAGATGAAGCCGAAGGCGTGGCGGCGCAGCGAGGCCAACTGGTCGGAGTTCAATTCGGATATTTCGATGCCGGCAAAGCGGTAGCTGCCTTCCGTCGGCCGGTCGAGGCAGCCGAGAAGATGCATCATCGTCGACTTGCCGGAACCCGACTGGCCCATGATGGCGACGAACTCGCCGGCATAGATGTCGAGCGAGACCCCGCGCAGGGCGTGCACCGGCATCGTGCCGCGCTGGTAGATCTTGTGGACGTCGCGCAGCGAGACGATGGGCGTCGCGTCCGGCTGTACGCCGGACGTCGCCGCAGATTGCGTCTGCGCGTTGCGCTGGATGTTCATAGGCGCGGGCCGGGCGTGGCGGGCGGACGCTGCTGGCCGGACCCCTGACCGCCGCCTCCGGCCGGGCGCTGGCCCGCGGGCGCCATGTCGACCATGACTTCGTCGCCGACCTTGAGGCCGTCGCGCACTTCGGCGACCAGGCGATTCGATACGCCCACAACGATCTTCCGTTCTTCGATCGTGTCGCCGTTCTTGACGCGCACCATGTAGCGCTTGCCTTTGATCCGCGGCGTCTCGGCGCCGTCGGCGCTTTTCGCCGGCGCGGCACCTTCGGCCGGAGCGGCTGCTTGACCCGCAACCGACGCGGGCGCTTGGGCTGTCTGCGGCTGTGCCTGCCCCTCGGCGGGCGCCGGCTGGCCCTGCGCAGGCTTCTGGCCTTGCGCGGCCTGTTCGCCGCCTTCCTTTTTCTCGCCGCCGTCTTTCTTCTTGCCGCCGCCGGCGGGCCGGTCCACGGGCTTCAGCGCCTTGACCGGCACCAGGGGCACGCCCTTGGCCTCGGCCTGGATGAAGAAGACCTGCGCACTCATCTGCGGTTGCAAGGCGTGATCGGCGTTCGGCACGTCGAACAGGGCGTCATAGAGGACGACGTTGTTGACTACTTCCGGCGTCGGCAGGATCTGGCGCAGCGTGCCGTAGCGGCGCTTGTCCGGATCGCCGAGCGTCGTGAAATAGACGGGCATGTTGATCTTGAGCTTCGCCACGTCGGCTTCCGACACCTGGGTCCAGACCGTCATGGTGTTGAGGTCGGCGATGCGCAGGATGGTCGGCGCCTGCTGGCTCGAAACGATGGTCTGGCCCTGGCGCAACGTCTGCGACACGACCGTACCGGCCATGGGCGCATAGATCTTGGTGTATTGCAGGTTCGCGCGGTTACCCTTCAGCGTCGATTCCGTCATCATCACCTGGGCACGCAGCGAGGCGATCTGGGCCGTCGTCGTCTTTAGCGTGGCGTCGGCGCTGTCGAAGGCGTCCTGACTGGTCGCGTTCTCCGCCTTCAGCTCTTTCTGACGATTGAACTGCTGTTCCGCTAAGGTGCGCGTCGCTTGCTTCTCGGCGATCTGCGCCTTGAGAGAGACGAGGGTGGCTTCGTCGCCGTCGACCTTGGCTTGGTAGACCTGCGGGTCGATTTCGACCAAGAGGTCGCCCGCCTTCACCTGGTCGCCGATGGTGACCGTGATCTTCTTCAACTGGCCGGACACCTGCGCGCCGACATCGACATATTCGATGGGCTGCAGGGAGCCCAACGCGGCCACGGTCTCCTCGATGTCGCCCAGCACCACGGGTTGGGCCACCAGATTTGCGGTCGCGCTGTCGTTGGCCGGGGCGTAAAGACGCCATGCGGCATAGCCCCCGCCTGCCACCAGAAGAAGCAGAAGGACATAGAAGATCCAGCGCCGCTTGCCGAAAAGGCGTCGGCGCACCGGAAGGGCGGGCCTGTCGGCAGACAAGGTCGGTTTCTGCGGCGCGTTCATGGAACCCCAGCGTCTGGCTATCAGGCCTTAATACGGGCTAGGCCGGAATTTCCTGCGCGGTTCACGGGGTTGGCCCGGTTTTAGGAGTTCATCCACGTTAAAGCCGTGGCTGAACCTAAAAACGAAAGTTTTACTTACTTTTTTCGGTGCTTATGGGCGTTTTAGGGGCGGTAAGCTCCTCCAACAGCGCCAAAAGACCCCGCAAATCGAGAGGTTTCTTCAACAGCCTGGTCCGGGCGTCGAAGGTGACGCCATGCAGGCGCCGGTCGTCGGCCAATCCGGTCATCAGAATAACCGGCAGGTCCGGCGCGGCCTTTCTGATCTGCCGCAACAGCCATGCGCCGTCGCCATGCGGCATGCGAACGTCGCTTAAGACGGCGTCGAAAGGGCTTTTGGCAAAAGCCTCCACGGCATGTAGGCCGCTCTCGCAGAAGACGACGCTGTGGCCGGCGCGCTCCAGTGCCGTTACGAGCGTCGCCCTTACCAGCGGCTCGTCGTCCACGACCAAAATCGCCGCCATCGCGCCTCGCGCCGGTTGGGTCTCTTGGAGGGCGTTCTTTGGTTTGTCTTTGCAAACTGCCACGGAACTGTGGGGTAGGCGTCCAGAAAACCTAAGAAACTAACTGTCTGATATCGCGCCGGGGACCGCTCCAATACTCGCCGTTCGTATAGGTGTGAGTACGACTTTCGTACAAATCCTCTTTATGCACGTGTGGAATTTACGGGCCGCGCGTTCGTCTGGAACATCGGACCCACGCGTCTCTTCGAGGAACGCTAGCTATGCTTTCGGCCAAATTCTGGAAAAGCGCATCGGGCGGCGCCTCCCGCGCCGGGCTCGACGAAAAGACCGGAAAGCTGGGCGGCGAGCATCGGCCGCTGGGCCTCAAGGAGCTTGGCCGCGCGCCTCTCGTCGTGGTGGTCGACGACGATCCCGTCCAAGCCGACCAGATCGCTTCGTTCCTGCGCATGCGCGGTATCGCGACGGAGATGGCGATGAACGGCGTCGAGGGGTTGAAGATGGTCGCGCGGTTCGCGCCGCGCGTCGTCATCACCGATATCGACATGCCGGCCATGGACGGCATCGCCTTCGCGCGCGAGTTGCGCAAGCTGGCGCAGCCGCCGCGCGTCATCATGATCTCCGGCGAGGCCGAGAAGGTGGCCGAAGCCAACCAGGCGCAGCTCGGCGTGTTCGCCGTGGTGGACAAGCCTATTCCCCTGCGCGCGCTCGAGGCCTTCGTGCGGCAATCTCTCAAGCCGCCGCCCGGCGGGTCCCTGTCGGGCGTCCGCTCCGAGGCGCTCGACTAGAGAATCTTCGCCTCGAAGGGCAGGCGGCCCTCGCGGTCCTCGACCTCGACCACCCACAGATCCGGGTCGATCTTGCGGTTGCGCGCGATGTAGGCGTCGGCCGCCGCCTCGTCGACCGTGCCGGGGCCGGTGCCCCGGTGCCACGCGCGCGCGCCATCGGGCCCTTGCGTCTGCGCCAGCACGATGCAGCCATGCTCGAAGCGGTTCAGCTTCACCAGCACGGCGCCGCCGTCGGGGTCGCCCTTTTTCACCACCATGACGGGGATGTTCTCGACGGCGCCGCGGCGCACGGCGGCCTTGATCCAGATTTCGGTCTTAAGGCGCGGCTCGGTCATGGCGGCGCAGTTTGAGTTTTTGCCGCTGTCTTGTCACTCTCTCCCCGGTTCGCGGAGAGGGTTCATGGCACGTTTGTTGGGTTTGCTCGTTCTGATCGTTTTCGGCGGGGCCGCCGCGGCCGTGGCGCAGGCCTGGGTGCTCTATAAAAGCGACGACGGGCGCTTCGAGGTCCAGCTTCCCGGCCCGCCCAAGGTGAGCGACGGGTTCAACGAACTGGGCGACAAGTCCCTCACCCTCGAAGTGCAGCTCAGTCCCAACCAGGTTTTCGTGGTGATGGCGACCCAGCCGCTCAAGGGAACCCACCTGGACGAAAGCGCGCCGAAGGAATTGAAGGACATGCAGGTCCGGGTCCAGAACCGGTTCGCCGGTTCCGAGCTTCTGCAATCCGCGGCCATCGATCATGGCAAGTGGAAAGGCCGCAGCTTCACGCTGCGCATCGAAGGCGGAAAGTTGATCTATCAGGCGCGCATCTATTGGGCCGGCGGCCGCTTCTACCAGACCATCGCCGTCAGCGATCCCGCCAACGCGGCGCTGCCGATGGTCGGGCACTTCATGGATTCCTTTCAGATACTCAAGGATTGAGGAGCGCGCGGATGCGCAAAGCATGGTGGCTCGTTCTCGTCTGCGTGGCGTTCGCGGCGCCTGCTCTGGCGGCATCCACGTGGGCGCTCCTCAAGGGCGGCGACGGGCGTTATCAGATCCTGGTTCCCGGCTCGGCCTCGGTGGACAACGAAGGCTATGACGGCGCCGTCAAGGTGCACGACATGGCGTTCGATCTGGGCACGGGCGGCATCTATCGCTTCAAGGTCTCGGACCATCCGTCCGGATATGGCGATGAACAGCCCAAGGGCGAGCGGCTGCAGGATTTGCAGGACAAGCTGATCGCCAGCATGCCCGGTGCGCGTCTTCTCAATGCCAAGACGGTGACGCAGGGCCCATGGCAGGGCCGCGCCTTCTCGTTCAACACGGACGGCGGAAAGCTCATTCACCAGGCGCGGCTGTATCTCGTCGGCGATCGTGTTTACCTGCTCGACGCATCGTCGCCCGTGGGCGCGGGCGCCAAGTCCAGCGCCTCGGTCGTGAAGTTCGTCAG
>CAYZFH010000196.1:0-4746 GCA_964477375.1 uncultured Rhizobiaceae bacterium
CGAGTCCGCTGCGGCGGCCCGGCGCAGACGTTCGCGCGGCCAATCGATGATCTCGAGGCGCCCGTCATGGTGCTCGACCAGCGCCGTGCAGCTTTCCACCCAGTCGCCGTCATTGCAGTAGAGGACGCCGTCGATCATGCGCATCTCGGCATGATGGATGTGCCCGCAGATGACGCCGTCGGCACCGCGCCGGCGCGCTTCGGTGGCCAGCGCCGTCTCGAAGCTGGAGATGTATTCGACCGCGTTCTTGACCTTGTGCTTCAGGTATTTCGACAGCGACCAGTAGGGATAGCCCAGGCGGCTGCGCACGCGGTTGACCCAGTTGTTCGCCCAGATGGCGATCTGGTAGGCCCAGTCGCCGACCAGGGCCAGCCACTTGGCGTAGCGCACGATGGCGTCGAATTGGTCGCCATGGATGACGAGGAAGCGCCGCCCGTCGGCCGAGTCGTACATGTATTCGTTGACGACCAGCACGCCGGCCAGATGCACGCCTTCATAGTCGCGCGCCATCTCGTCGTGATTACCGGGAACGTAGATCACTTTTGTGCCCGCCCGGGCCATGGCCAGCACGCGCTGGATGATGGCCGAATGGGCCGGCTTCCAGTACCAGGAGCGGATCAGGCGCCAGCCGTCGAAGATGTCGCCGACCAGGAACAGTTGCTCCGGATCGCACTGGTCCAGGAATTCGAGCAACAGTTCGGCTTTGCAGCCGCGTGTCGCCAGGTGAACGTCCGAAATCCAAATCGCTCGGTGGGATCTCGGCCTTGTCATTTTTGTCATCGCAGTCCGCTCCGCTGCGGTTTGCGAGGTTTCTTTAAAGTGAGACGCGGACCTTATTTCGCAAGTTATTGTTACAATCCAATAAAGCTCGGCGAATATTTTTTGATTATTTTTCACGACGAAAAAGCCCGCGGAAACACCGCGGGCTTTTCATCGAAAATTTCAAACTATTCGCTGGGACTTGAGCGCGGCGGGTCGGTCGCCGGATCGACTTCGGGTACCGGTTTGCCGCCGCCTTTGCCGTCACCTGGGTTGGCGCCCTCGTGCCAGCGGGGGCCTTCGCCGATGCGGTGAGGCCGGCCCTTTTTCTCGTCTTCGTAGTCGCGATGTTCGGCCGGCTTGGACGGTGGACGGCCATTCCCATCGCCGTTGGATGGCTCGTAGCGTCCACCCTGGACGTCCCGATTCCAGACGAGTTTGGGAAAAATCGGCGGAGGCGCTGCCATGGTTGGTCTCATGCAAAGGGGCATGGAAGGAAAACCCCCGGAATGCGGCCCGGTTCCCGGCTGTCGCACGCCTGTCACGGAAGAGACATAAGAATGCAGCGGGCCAAAGCTGGAGCCGCCGCGGGTATGGATGATTCGAGAATGGGGGCGGTTCCCGCCCGCCGCCTCCTGGTGATCCACAATCCGACCGCGGGCGGCTGGCGCCGCAAACCGCGCTTCGCTCGCGCCTTGGCGGAGTTGGAATGGCTCGGTTGCCATGTCGAAGTGCGCCGAACTGAAGCGCGCGGTGACGCCGAACGCCTGGCCCGCACGGCGCGAACCGACGAATATGATCTGGTCGTGGCGGCCGGTGGCGACGGCACCATCAACGAAGTGGTCAACGGCCTGGTCCATTCGGGGTTGCCGCTCGGCGTCATTCCACTCGGCACGGCCAATGTCTTCGCGTCCGAGATCGGGTTGCCGGCGGGCATGCGTTCCGCGGCGTCTTTCATCGCACGCGCGCCGATCGTTCCGGTGCATGTCGGCAGCGCCAACGGACGCTGCTTCTCCCTCATGGCCGGGGCTGGGTTCGACGCGCTGGTCGTGGCGGGCGTCGACGGGCGGTTGAAGCGGCTCTGCGGCAAATGCGCCTATGTGACCGAGTCCCTGTTGCGTATGGTCGCGTGGCGGGCCGACCCTTATGGGGTGACAATTGACGGCACGCGCCACGCGGCGGCGTCGGTCATCATCGCCAAGGGGCGCTTTTACGCCGGCCGCTATGTGGTGGCGCCCGCCGCGCATTTGTCCGCGCCGTCCTTCCAGGTCGTGCTGTTCCAGAAGGGCGGACGGCTCGCGGTCATGCGCTATGGCATCGCGTTGCTTTCCAACACCATTCCACGGCTCTCCGACGTGACGATCGTCGAAGGCAAGATTGTCGAGATCGAGGGGCCGCCGGGCGAGCCGGTGCAGGGCGACGGCGACATTGTGGCGTCGCTGCCGCTGCGCGTCGAAATCGCCGAGCGGGTTCTGTTCGTCGCGGGCGCCGTTCAGGCGCCGGCCACCGTCATGCCGTCCACGCGCAAGGTGGGTGCGTCGGTGCCGTAGCGGAAGACCAGGTCGTTGGCCGCGGTCATGTTCAAGAATATGTCCTTCAAGTTGCCGGCCACCGTGATCTCGTTGACCGGGTAGGCCAGCTTGCCGTCCTCGATCCAGAAGCCGGCGGCACCGCGGCTGTAATCGCCCGTGATCATGTTGACGCCCATCCCGATCATCTCGGTGATGTAGAGGCCGCTCTTTATGTCGGCCATCAACGCCTCGGGCGTGACGGTGCCTGCTTCGAGATAGAGGTTGGTGGTCGATGGCCCCGGCGGGCCCGACGTGCCGCGCGCGGCATGGCCGGTGGTGGTCAGCCCCAATTGCCGCGCCGAACGCGAATCGAGCAGCCACGTCTGCAGCACGCCTTTTTCGACGAGCGCGCGGCGCTTGTTGGCGACACCTTCGCCGTCGAAGGGTTTCGAGGCCAGTCCGCGCTTCCGGTGCGGGTCGTCCACGATGGTCAGCGCCGAGGACGTCACGGCCTGTCCCATCTTGTCCTTGAGGAAGCTGGTGCCGCGCGCGATCGCCGCACCGTTGATGGCGCTCGCGACGTGGCGCACCAGGCCGTTCGAGACGCGCGGGTCATAGATGACGGGTACGGCCGCGCTCTTGGCCTTGCGCGCGCCCAGGCGCCGCACGGCGCGCTCGCCGGCATGGCGGCCGAGCTTCTCGGGCGCCTCCAGATCGGCGGCGTGAATCACGGTGCAATAGTCGTAGTCACGCTCCATCCCCAGCCCTTCGCCGGCCACGACGGCCACGCCCATGCTGTGCCGGGTCGTTTCGTATGTGCCTGCGAAGCCGTTGGAGCCGGCCAGCGCGACGCGGCTGCGGCTCCAGCCCGCTTCGGCGCCTTCCGAATTGGTAACGCCCTTCACGGCCAGGGCGGTTTCCTCGCACGCCTTGGCCTGCGCGATCAGCGTTTCGGGCGCCGGCTCGTCCGGATCCGCCAGATCGAGCGACGGAAAGTCGCGCGCCAGCAATGCCGGATCGGCCAGGCCGCAGAATGGATCTTCCGGCACGGCCTTGGCCATCGCCACCGCGCGCTCGATCAGATCGCTCAGCGCCTTCGGCGACTGATCGCTCGATGCCACGATGGCCTGGCGCTTGCCGATGAAGACGCGCAGACCCAGGTCGCGCCCTTCGGCGCGCTCCAGCTTTTCCGTTTTGCCCAACCGCTGGCTGTGGGAGACGGACACGCCCTCGGCATACAGCGCGTCGGCGGCATCGGCGCCCGCGCGCTTGGCGCGTGCGATCAGGTCGGTCAAAAGGTCGAGCGAAGCGTCTTTGGCGGGCATCACGGAATCCAACGTTCGGGGAGGGGGCACTATAGCCGGGCGGCATGCGGACGCGCC
Organism: uncultured Rhizobiaceae bacterium; assembly: GCA_964477375.1. Taxonomy (GTDB): domain Bacteria; phylum Pseudomonadota; class Alphaproteobacteria; order CADEGL01; family CADEGL01; genus CADEGL01. Next base: position 3,653 of record CAYZFH010000196.1, read on the forward strand.
AATGCGCGGGCCATACTCAAAGCGTCACGGAAATGCCCGGCATGCGATGCAGGTCGGTGACGCCGATATCCTTGCCCGCTTGCGTCAGAAGCGTGGTGGCCTGGCCGCGATGGTGCGTCTGGTGGTTGAAATAGTGGATGACCGCGTGCCACAGCGACAATTTGCGATCGACCTTCAGCGTCATGCTGCGGAAAACCACATCGCCCACCAATTGTTCCTCGGTCAGGCCCGCGGCCCAGCGTTCGATCTCGGCATCGAGCCGTACGCGCTCGGCGCGCAATTCGCCGAAATCGGCATAGAGCTCGGCGTCCAGCGACGGGAAGTTCGGCGGATTGCCCGTGAACCAGCCCAGCCAATAGATGTCGACCAGAACCAGGTGGTTCAGCACGCCGTGAATGGATTTGAAGAAGCCGCCGCGATCCTTCTTGCGCTCCGGATCGCTCATCTCCGCACAGACGCGATAGAGGCTCTCGTTCATCCACGCATTGTAGCGCGCCATGGTCGCCACATAGTCGCGGCTGGGGGCAAGCGCGGCCATCGGTCTATTTCCAGATGCTTTTCCCGGAGCCGGGCAATCCGTAGCTGGCCCATTCGCGCGTGACCTTGTCGACCACGTCCTGGTCCATGCGCATTTTGCGGCCCCACTCGCGCTTCGTCTCGGGCGGCCATTTGTTGGTGGCGTCCAGGCCGATCTTGGAACCCAGGCCCGATTCGGGCGAGGCGAAGTCCAGATAGTCGATGGGCGTGTTTTCGATGACGGTGATGTCGCGCGCGGGGTCCATGCGGGTGGATAGGGCCCACATCACGTCCTTCCAGTCGCGCGCGTCGATGTCGTCGTCCACCACGATGACCCATTTCGTGTACATGAACTGACGCAGGTACGACCACACGGCCATCATCACGCGCTTGGCGTGGCCGGGGTACGCCTTCTTCATCGAGACGACGGCGATGCGGTAGGAGCAGCCCTCGGGCGGCAGCCAGAAATCGACGATCTCGGGAAATTGCTGCTGAAGGAGCGGCACGAATACTTCGTTCAGCGCCTCGCCCAGCACCGAGGGCTCGTCCGGCGGCCGGCCGGTGAAAGTCGACAGATA
>CAYZFH010000196.1:4756-6139 GCA_964477375.1 uncultured Rhizobiaceae bacterium
GGAACTGCTCGACCGAGTTGTAATAGCCCGTGTGGTCGCCGTACGGGCCTTCGTCCTGGTAGTTGTCGAGCGAGACGTGGCCTTCCAGCACGATCTCGGCTTCCGCCGGCACCTTCAGTGGAATGGTCTTGCAGTCGACCAGCTCCGTCTTGGCGCCGCGTAGAAGCCCCGCGAACTGATATTCGGAAACCGTGTCGGGCACGGGCGTGACCGCGGCCAGGATGGTGCCGGGATCGGCGCCGATGACGGCGGCGGCGGGAAAGGGCTCGCGCTTCTCGCCCTTCCAACGCGCATGGTGCTGGGCGCCCCCGCGATGCTTCAGCCAACGCATCAGCGTGGTGTTCTTGCCCGTCACCTGCATGCGGTAGATGCCGAGGTTGTAGTCGTCCTCTCGGCGCTTGCCGGGCCCGCGCGTGACGATCAGGGGCCAGGTGATGAGCGGCGCGGGTTCGCCCGGCCAACAGGTCTGGATCGGCAGGCGCGTAAGATCGATGTCCGAACCCTGCAGCACGACTTCCTGGCACGGCGCCGTGCCGACCGTCCGCGGCTTCATCGCCATGACGGTCTTGAGCAAGGGCAGCATCTCCAACGCCTCGCGCCAGCCGCCGGGCGGCTCGGGCTGGCGCAGGAAGGCCAGTGTCTCGCCCACCTCGCGCAGCTGGTGCGGCTCGCGTCCCATGCCCCAGGCCACACGCTCGACCGTGCCGAACAGATTGGCCAGGACCGGCATGTCGTAACGCCCGCCGTCCGGCTTCACGACATTCTCGAACAGGACCGCCGGCCCGCCCTCGGCCATCAGGCGGGTGTGGATCTCGGTGATTTCCAGGAACGGCGAAACCGGCGCTTTCACGCGCGAAAGCCGGCCCTTTTCCTCGAGCAGGCGCAGAAAGTCGCGGAGCGAACGGTAGGCCATGGCGGATCGCGGGCGGTGGCTGGGTCGGGCTAAAGACGCCCGAAACCGCCCCTGCGGTCAAGGCATGCTTGCCCCGCGCTGGAAATCGTCATCGAATCGACCATATTTGATGGGCATAAGCGGCGCGGCAGGCGGGCGGACATGGCGGCATATTGGGTGGTCGGCGGCGAATACGAGGACACCAGCTTCACGCATATCGCGGGCGGCGGGGCGGAAGAGCGCATCGGTCCGTATGACACGGTGGAGCAGGCCAAGTCGGTCTGGCGGGCCAAGTCCATCGCCACGGTCGACAACTGCAACGTCCGCTTCCACATCGAGCGCGAAGGCGGCACCGAATTCTGGGTCGTGGGCGGCAGCTACAAGGACACCGGCTTCCACGCCACCGCCGACGGACGGCCCGAGGAACGTCTCGGGCCCTTCGCCAGCCTGGCCGCGGCCAAGGTCGCGTGGCGCGCGAAGGCGATGGCGAC
>CAYZFH010000197.1:0-6129 GCA_964477375.1 uncultured Rhizobiaceae bacterium
AAGGAGGAACAGGCAGGCGTTGGCCTGGTCCTCGACCGTGCCGAGGCGGCCGAGCGGGATCCGGTCGGCCACGCGGGCCTGGGTGTCCGGCTTGCCTTCCCAGCGTGCCTGCATGGGCGACATGGTGGGGCCGGGCAACAGCGCGTTGGAGCGGATGCCGTCGCGGGCATATTGGATGGCCATCGACTTCGAGAGCGCGATCAGTCCAGCCTTGGAGGCTTGGTAGGCATCCTGGGGCGCGGGGTCACCGCGCAGGCACTGGATGGAGGAGACATGCACCATGGCGCCGCCGCCCGTGCGTTTCATCAGCGGCACGGCTTGGCGGACGGTCAAGACCGCGGCGGTCAGGTTGATCGCCATGATCCGGTTCCAGTCCGCCACGGTCATCTCGACGGCCGACTTATCACGGTCGAACCACAGGACCGCGGCGGCATTGACCAGATAGTCGAGACGGCCGGCGGCGTTGTGTGCGCGCGCGAAGGCATCGGCGACGAACGTCTCGTCGCTCACATCTCCCTGCAGGTAGAGCGCGTTCTTGCCTAAATCCTCGGGCGGCGGCTTCAGGTCGACCAGCGCCACGCGCGCGCCTTCCGCCAGCAGTGCCTTGGCGATGGCCAAGCCCATGCCGCCGCCGGCGCCCGTCACCAACGCGCTCTTACCCGTGAAACCCATGGCTGCCTCCGCCGTGTTCGCCGTCCGTTATAGCGAAGCCGCAAAAGAAAAACCCGCCGGCTTTCGCCGGCGGGTCCCTGGAGTCGAACCGAAAACGGTCTTACGACTTCTTCGGATAGATCTTCACCGGGTTGACGCCCAGCTTGAACGGCTCGTTGGCGTTCACGAACTTGAATACCGTGAAGTTGTAGACGCCGCAGTCGCCGTTGGCGTCGCAGTTCTTCGGGCCCGTCAGGCCTTGCGTGCCCTTGGTCGCGAAGATGGCGTCGCGCAACGCCTTCTTGCCGATGTAGCTGTTGCCGTCCTTGTCGGTCTTGATGACCTTCTTGATGGCGTCCACAGCCACCATGGCGGCGTCATAGCCGAAGTGGTGGAAGCCGGCGACCGGATCCTCGCCGTACTTGGCTTTGTACTTCTTCAGGAAGTCCGGATAGCCCTTGCCCAGCACGTCCGGCGAGGTGTCGCCGATGGTCAGATTGACCTTGGTCGAAGCATCGCCCGCGAGCTTCAGGAAGTCGGGCGTCATCGCACCTTCGGCGGAGACCAACGTGGCTTTCTCCAGCCCCGTCACCGAGCCGGCCTGGCGCGTGATGTGCGCCGCGGCGGCCACGAAGACCGGGTAGAAGATGACGTCGGGCTTCTCCGTCGCCACCTTGGTCAGCATCGGCTTCATGTCGGTGTCGTTCGGCGAAATCGCTTCCGCCGGAGAGACCTGACCGCCTAGCTGCTTGAAGCGGTCCAGGAAGACCTGGACGTAGCCTTGGGCATAGGGGCTGCCGTCATGGATGCCGACGGCCTTCTTGGCGCCCAGCACCTTGTAGGCCCAATCGGCGGCAGTGGAGCCTGCCCAGTTGTCGTTCCAGACAACGCGGACAAGGCCGTTGTAGCTCGGGTCACGCTTGGCATCGGTCAGGTTCGGCGCCGTGGTCGAGATGGCGACCATCGAAATGCCGGCCTTCCACAGGATGGGCGCGGCGGGCTTGGCTTCGCTGGAGCAGGTCGGGCCCACGACGACGACGATCTTTTGGTTGGCGGCGAGCTTAGTGGCCGCGGTCTGGCCGCCTTCCGCGCTGCACGCACTGTCCTCGGGCACCAGCTTGATCGGATGGTTGCCGATCTTGCCGCCCACGTCCTGGATCAGGATTTCCGCGCCGCGCTGTTCGTCGATGCCCAGCGCCGCATCGGCGCCGGAAATGACGCCCATGAAGCCGATCTGCAGCGGCTCATTCTTAGACAATTTGATGACGCCCAGTTCGTCCGTGACCGGTCCCTTGGTCTCGGCGGCCAGAGCGGCCGTGGCGGACACGGCCAGAACGGCGAGCGCCGCGGCCGTCGACCGCAAGGTCATACGTTTCATGTGTTCCTCCTCGGTATTCGTTGTCGTCGCCGCGGGCTGTCTCGATTTTTTTGCGCCGTTCGGCGATCACAGGGCGGAACCTACGCTCACGGATCACGCCGATGCAATGTTCTCGCAATTGCGAAACACCTGTCGCGGCTGCGATGCGCCTGCTAGAACCGCCGCGTCCGCCACAGATCCCATGACATGAGCGAAACCGCAAAGACCTCGACGCTGCCCGGCATCGCGCTGTTCGCCGCCGCGGTCTGCCTGTTCCCGTTCATGGACGCGATGGCGAAGTACCTGAGCGCGGAGTACCACGTCGCTCAGATCGTCTGGGCGCGCTACACCTTTCACCTGATCGTGGTCGGCGTCTTGTTGCGCGGCAGCCTGCTGCGCTACATGCGCAGCCGGAACCTGAAGCTTCAGGGGCTGCGCACAGTCCTGATGATCGGCGCGACCTTGCTGTTCTTCACAGCACTTCGCTACATCCCGTTGGCCAACGCCATCGCGATCAACTTCCTGGCGCCGCTCCTGGTGGTGACCTTCTCGGTACCGCTTCTGAAGGAGAAGGTCGAACCTGTTCGCTGGCTGGCCGTGGCGGTCGGGTTTTGCGCGGTTCTTCTGATCATCCGGCCCGGCGTGGACGGATTCCAGTGGGCCTCTCTTCTGGTCGTGTGCTCCGCGTCCTGCTACGCGCTTTATCAGCTCGTGACGCGGCGGCTTTCGACCGTCGACCATCCCTTCACGACGCTGTTCTACTCGGGCATCGGCGGGTTCGTGGTGTTCAGCATCTGGGCGCCGTTCGAATGGAAGAGCCCTTCGCTCGTGGCATGGCTGCTGATGGTGAGCATGGGGCTGATCGGCGGCCTGTCGCACTATTTCCTGATCCGCGCCTTCGCCTTGGCACCCGCCTCCGTCCTGGCGCCGTTCAACTACGGCACCATCGTGGTGGGCACGGGGATTGGCTATGTCTGGTTCGGCAATTTTCCCGACCAGTGGACCATCGCGGGCACGATCATCCTCATCATCTCGGGACTGTCGCTGGCCTTTCGTGAGGCCCGCATCGGCATGACAGCCCGTCGCGCCGCCGCTAAGCTTGCATCACAAACCGAAGACGGAAGGGGATCTCGATGACGACCAAGCCATTGAACGAAGAAGAATTGGCCGCGCTGCGCAAGTTCGACACGCCGACGATCTGCAACATTCTCGAGCTCGTCGCGCCCGCCCGCCGCGGTATCGGCTACACGACGAAGTATCTCCATTGTGTGTTCCCCAGCCTGCCGCCGATCGTTGGCTATGCGCGGACCGCGACCGTGCGCGCGAAGGAGCCCAGCAATGTGAAGGGCGAGGCCTACCGCAACCTGCGCTTTTCCTATTTCGACTATGTCGGCAACGGTCCGGGCCCACGCGTCAGCGTGATCCAGGATCTGGACGACGGCCAGCCCGGCTATGGCTCGTTCTGGGGCGAGGTGAATTCGAACGTCCACAAGGCGCTGGGCTGTCTCGGCGTCGTCACCAACGGCAGCGTGCGCGACCTCGACATGATCGCCGAGAATTTTCAGCTCATCGCGGGCGTGATCGCGCCGTCGCATGCTTTCATCCACCTGGTGAACTTCGACTGCGAGGTGAATGTGCATGGCATGGTCGTGAACTCGGGCGACCTGATCCATGCCGATCGCCATGGCGCGGTGGTGATCCCGCACGAGGTGGCGCGCGACATTCCTAAGGCGTCGGAAAAGCTGATCGCGCGCGAGGCCGTCATCATCGAGGCCGCGAAGAAAAAGGGCGTGACGGTCGAAGAGCTGAAGCGCGCTTATGTCGAGGCCGACAAGATCGCGTAAGCGATCAACCGGTCATCAGAACGCCGCCGTTCACCTGGAGGATCGTGCCGGTCGTATGGCCGGCACGGTCGTCCGCCAGATAGCGGATGGCGTGGACCACCTCGTCCATGGTCGCAAGACGCTTGCCTGGAATGCCGGCGCGGATCTTGTCGAGCGTGCTGGGCGAGAACTTGGCCGTCATGCGCCCGTCGATTGGGCCCGGCGCCACGGCATTGCAGAAGACGTTGTGCTTGGCGCCCTCCAGCGCATACGCCTTGGTCAGGGCATGGACGCCAGCTTTGGACGCGCCATAGGCCGGGTGAACGCTTAGCCCGCCTAGCTGGCCCGAGAGCGAACCCACATTCACGATGCGCCCGCCCTGGGCAGGGGCCATGACGGACAGCGCCGCGGCGCAGCCGTGGTATGTGCCGGTCAGGTTGATGCCGATGACCTTGTGCCAAATCGCCGGATCGGCCTCGATCACTTTAGCGGCCTCGAACAGCCCGGCCACGTTGACCCAAACTTTGAGATTCGATTCGGCGGCGGCCTGACGCGCCAAGGCGAAGACCTGCTCGCGCTCAGTCACGTCCAGCTTCGAGGCCACAAGGCCCGGCTGCGCGCGAATCGGCGCCACGTCCCCGCCATAGACCCGGTAGCCGTCGGCCAGAAAACTATCCACGACGGCCGTGCCCAGATCGCCGGCCGCGCCGGTCACCACCACGCTGTTCGGCTTGTCCGCGGCCATGGCTTGCTCCCTCGTTTGCGCCGGCAACAGCTACCCGGACGGATGGCTGCGCGCAACCGCCTGTCGTTGTGCCGTTTCGGCGCCTCGGGTACCGTGACCTCGCCTTGGGAGGGCTCGAGATGGCGAAGGATCAGGGGAAGCTGGCGGTCGCGGATCTGCAGGTCGACAACGAGCGCGTGCGGGTCACGCGCTGGGACTTCGCGCCGGGCGCCGCCACCGGCTATCACACCCACGAATACGACTACGTTATCGTGCCGGTCACGACCGGCCCTTTGGGTATCATCGGGCCGCAGGGCGAAACGCGAGCGGAGCTTGTCGCCGGGAAATCCTATTTCCGGCAGCGCGGCGTCGAGCATGATGTGAAGAACATCAACGATTTCCCCTTCGCCTTTGTCGAAGTCGAAATGAAGAGCTGAGGCCGCAAGGCCCGTGCGTTTCCTTCGCCGCAATCTCCACTTCATCGTGCCCTTGGCGGTCCTGGCCGCCGCCGTGCTGCTGCGCGCGAACGAACCGTGGCTGGTCGAGCAGGCGCGTCTATCGGTCTTCGACGCCTATCAACGGCTGAAGCCACGCGTCTACGATCCCGCGGCGCCCGTGCGCATTGTCGATATCGACGACGAGTCCTTGGCACGCCTCGGCCAATGGCCCTGGCCGCGCACGCTTCTGGCCGGATTGACGGATCGCTTGGCTGCGGCGGGCGCCGCGGCGGTCGCGTTCGATGCCGTCTTCGCGGAACCGGACCGCACATCGCCCCAACGCTTGCTGGAATTGTGGCCCGACGCGGGTGCGGCCGATGCGGTGCGCGCGCGCATCGCGAAGCTGCCGGACAACGACCAGCTTTTTGCGGACGCGCTTCATCGCGTGAATTCGGTGACGGGTTTCGCGCTGACGGATTCCGTGCGCGGCGGCACACCGGCGCTCAAGGCCGGGTTTGCCTTCGCGGGCGACGACCCCGCACCGTTCGTGCACGCCTATACGGGTGCCGTCGTCAATCTACCCGTGATCGAGACCGCCGCTGCCGGTAACGGAAGCATCACCGCTTCGCCCGACCGTGACGGCGTCATCCGCCGCACGCCGCTGGTGCTCAGGCTGGACGAGACAATCTATCCATCCTTGGGAGTGGAGGCGCTGCGCGTGGCGCAAGGCGCCGGCACCTACATCATCAAGTCGTCGGGCGCCTCGGGGGTCTATAGCTTCGGCCAGCGCACCGGCATCAGCCAGATTAAGGTCGGCCAGTTTCCGGTCCCGACCGACGCCAACGGCCGCGTTTGGCTCCACTACGCGGGCACGCAAGCAGCGCGCGTCGTGCCGGCCTGGCGTGTGATGCAGCCCGGTTTCGACGGCGCGGAAATCAACGGGCGCATCATCTTCATCGGCACCTCGGCGGCGGGCCTTAAGGACCTGCGTGCCACGCCGTTGAACCCGACCGCGGCCGGCGTCGAGATCTATGCCGAGCTTCTGGAGCAAATTTTCGCGGGCGATTTCCTGGCGCGGCCGGATTTCGCGCTCGGGCTCGAACTGGTCTATCTGGTCCTGCTCGGACTTCTCATCAT
>CAYZFH010000198.1:0-6075 GCA_964477375.1 uncultured Rhizobiaceae bacterium
GCCCAGCACTGGCTCCAGAAGCGGTTGCGGAACACGGTGTCGAAGGTGGCCGGCTCCATGTCGAGGAACAGGCCGAGCTTGGACGACAGCGCCTTGTCCGGCGCCGAGGGCACCAGCACGGTCAGGTGGTCGAATTGCCCAACGCGCGAGAAGAACGTCTTGATGCCCGCTTCCGTCGTGGCGTCGACCTGATAGGTCTCGACCTTCCCTCCGATCTCGTCGGCCGCGGTCTTCAGCCGCTCGAGCGTGCGGCCCGCGATGACGACCTTGGCGCCGCGCTTGGAGGCTTCCTTCGCGGTCTGCAGGCCGATGCCCGCGCTGCCGCCGATGATGATGACGCGCTTGTCCTTGAGCGAAGACATGAAAACCTCAGCGTTGGATGCGCTCCATGAGCGCGATTTGCTGCAAGACCTCTTCCTGCACGCTGTCCCAGATCTGGCTTTTCAGCTCCAGGTAGCGCGGCGAAAGCTGGGCCGCGGCGCTGCGCGGCTTGGGCAGGTCGTTCTCCAGGATCGCCTTCACCCGGCCTGGGCGCGAGGAGAACACCGTGATGCGGTCCGAAAGGATCAGCGCCTCATCGATGCTGTGGGTGACGAAGATGACCGTCTTCTTCGTCTTGGCGACGATGTCGACGAGCTGGTCCTGGAGCAACTGGCGCGTCATCGCGTCGACCGCCGCGAACGGCTCGTCCATCAGAAGGATTTCGGGGTCATTGGCGAGCGACCGCGCGAGTGCCGCGCGCTGGCGCATGCCGCCGGACAGCTCGGCCGGATAGGCTTTCTCGAAGCCTTCCAGCCCCACCAGCTTGATGAACTTGGCCGCCGTCTCGCGCCGCGTCGCCTTGTCGACGCCCTTCATCTTCAGGCCGAACTCGACGTTACTTTGCACCGTCTTCCACGGGAACAGCGCGTATTCCTGGAAGATCATGCCGCAACGCGTGTCGATGCCGGTGATGGGCTGGTCGCGCAGCAGGACCCTGCCGTCCGTCGGTTTCAGGAAGCCCGCGATGATGTTGAGCAGCGTGGACTTACCGCAGCCCGAGCTGCCGACGATGCACAGGATCTCGCCCTCGCGCACGTCGAGCGAGAGGCCGCCCAGCGCGCGCACCACCTCGCCGCCGCGGGCATACTCCATGCTGACGTTTTCGGCGCGGATGATGGGCCGGTCTGACGCCACGGGAACTCCTATCGCTTTTCCTGGCCGCGGTGCCATGGGAGCAGGCGATGCTCCACGCCGCGGATGATGGTGTCGAGCGCCAGCACGGTCAGGCTGATGGCCAGCATGCCGATGATGACCTGGCTGATGTTGGACAAGTCCTTGCCGTTCCAGATCAGGAAGCCCAGCCCCTTGGTCGAGCCCACCATCTCGGCCGAGATGATGCAGGTCCAGGCCAGGGCCAGCGTGACCTTGAGCGCCGAGATGATGCTGGGCATCGCGCCGGGAAGGATCACCTCCCACATGATGCGCACGCGGCCCGCGCCCAGATTCTGGGCGGCGCGGGTGTAGATCGAATCGACGCGCATGGTGGCGTCGGTCACGAACACGACCAGCGGCGCGATCGTGCCCATGAAGACGATGGAATATTTCTGCTCCTCGCTGAGGCCGAGCCACAGCATGGACAGCGGAATCCAGGCCAGCGAGGGAAGCGGCCGGATGATCGAGATGATCGGCTCGACGATCCAACGAATCACCTTGGTGGTGCCGAGAAGGATGCCGAGCGGAATACCGACCGCAGCCGACAGGACGAAGCCGATCAGGACGCGGCGCGTGCTGACCAGGATGAAGTCGAAGATGCTGCCGTCGGCGACGAGCCGCTCGAGCTCGTGCCAGACATAGCTCGGCGGCGGGAAGAACTGCGGATCGATGACGCCGGTGGCCGCCGCCAGTTCCCACAGGCCGATGAAGCAGACCGCCGACACGGCGCTGATGGCCGTGTAGCGATGCCGCCACGGCGGACGGGGAGCGCTGCGCGCGCTCCCCGCCGCTTTGGCCGGTTCCGTGGTCACGGCGTCGGTTCCCCGACCGCCTGCCTCAGCCCTCGATCAGGTCCATGCGGACCCATTCGCGGTAGTTCGGCTTGTTGTCGATCTTCTTGATCACCGCGTACATGAACTCGATCATGATATCCATGACGGGGTACGTGCCCTTATCGGACATCTGCACAAGCTGGTCCTTGCGCGTGTAGCGCACCGACTGCTTCTCCCAAGCCAGCCAGTCCGCCTGGCTCTGCTTGCTGATCTTCTCGGCGATCGCGGCGGCTTCCTTCTGGTTGTCGATGATCCACTGCTGCGACTTCCAATAGGCGGCCAGGAAGCGCTTGGCGCCGGCCGGATCCTCGTCGACGAACTTCTTGCTGAGGATCAAGGCGTTGGGAGCCGGGATCTGCTTGTACTTCTCCCAGAAGCCCGTGTCGGCAACGGAGGCGATCTTGTGGAAGCCGGGCAGATCCTGGAGCTGCGCGTATTCCGGATACCAGGCGCCGGCCGCATCGATCAGGCCCTGCTTCATGGCTTGGACCATTTCCGACTGCTTCAGGTTCACCAGCTCGACATCTTTGTACATGTCGAGGCCGGCGTTCTTGAGGATCAGATAGTCGGTGATTTCCTCGGAGCCGCCGAACTGGATGGCCAGCTTCTTGCCCTTCAGATCCTTGACGCTCTTGATGTCCTTCTTCGCGACGATGCCGGAGATATCGGCCGCGCCGTCGGGCACGCCCACCCAGTAGAAGTTCTTGTTGCCCTGGGCCATGGCCGCGACGACGGCCTGCGAGCCCGTGCCCGCCATGACGGCATCGCCCGACGAGACGATGGTGACGCGGTCGGACGAACTGGCGACCAGCTTCCATTCGACGTCGAAGCCGGCTTCCTTGAAGAAGCCCTTCTCCATGCCGATCCAATAGGGCGCATGCACGCCCGCGGTGGACGAGACGACGGTCACTTTCTTCGGCGCTTGGGCGTTGGCCGCGCCGGAAACGGCGAACGCCGCTCCTATGGCCATCGCACCCGCGATCAGGCTACGAAATTTCAACATGGTCCCCTCTCCGTTTTTCCAAACCCGTGATGTCGCTGTCTGTCCGCTTCGCGCGGATCTCTCGTTCCGTGATCAGTGCCGCCGCTCGTTGCGGCGCCAGGGCGTCAGGCGCCGTTCGACCAGACGATAGATGATGTCGAGCACCAGAACCGTCAGGCTGATGGCCAGCATGCCGACGATCACCTGCGCGATGTTGGCCCAGTCCTTCGCGTTCCAGATCAGGAAGCCCAGGCCGCGCGTGGCGCCGACCATTTCGGCACTGATGATGCAGGCCCAGGCCAACGCCATGGTGACCTTGAGCGCGGACAGGATGCTGGGCAAGGCGCCCGGCAAGACCACCTCCCACAGCACCCGCACCTGGTTCGCGCCCAGATTGCGCGCGGCGCGGATCAGCAACGGATCGACGCGCCGCGTAGCGTCCACGACGAACACGAGCGTCGGGGCCAGCGTGCCCATGAAGACGATGGCGTATTTCTGCTCCTCGCCGATGCCGAGCCACATCATGGACAACGGAATCCACGACAGCGAAGGCAACGGACGGATCAGCGAGACGATGGGATCGAACACGGCCTTGAGCGGCCGCCACACGCCCATGGCCAAGCCCAGGATGATAGCGGCTGTGGACGACAGCGCGAAACCCATAAGGACGCGGCTGGCGCTGGCCGTTGTGTGCTTGTAGAGCGCGCCGTCTGAAATCAGCTTCCACGCCGCGATCGAGACCGTTTCGGGCGAACCGAGGAAGGCTTTGTGGACGAGGCCGCTTGAGACCAGCCCCTGCCAGACCGCGAGAAATGTGATGACCGACAATCCGCCGACCACGACGGCGCCAATGCGGTCGCGGCGCACCTGACGGTCACCGCCCGTGGCGGCGCGAGTCGATTTCGGAGACGGGACGGCCTGAACGCTCACGCTTGCCTAGTCCCCACCCGCTGCGTGTTACCGCCGCCGGGCCCGCGCCGCGGGGCGCGCGGCCTTTTTCTTCGCGGGCTTCTTCTTGCCCTTGCCGACATGGGCGGTCGCCATGATGACCAGCCCCACGTCCTTCACGCCGATCTCTTTGACGATGACCGTCGCGCGGTTGGGATAGGGCTTCGGAAACGCCTTGGCCCAGATCTCAGTGATGGGATCGATGTATTCGCGCTTGGTGACGTAGAGCATCACCTGCGTCACATCGGCCATGGAGCCGCCGGCCGCCTTCAGAGACTTCGCCAGATTGGCGAGGACCAGCGTCGTCTGCTTGCGGATGTCGCCGGTCTCGGAGGTGCCGTCGGCTTTCACGGGCGCCGCCGCGGCATAGAAAATACCGTCGGCAACAATCGCCCACTCGAACGGCCGCGAATGACGCGGAATCCCGGTGTCTACGGCTTTCTTCGCCATCTTTTCCCCTCCCCAACGCCGGCTTCTTCGGCCGATGGATACGCGTCAATTACGCTCCAATCGGCCTTATGCGGCTTGGTTTTAAGGAACCACGGCGGCGCGGCGGAGTCCATGGACAACGTGCGCTTGAAACCAAACATCGCGGCTTCTAGTGTTTTTTCGCGCGCGCAATAATCGAATGCCTATCGCATTTCGATAACCCGAAGATCGCAGGTCAACCTATGTCGGAATTCCCGACGTTGCAGGATTTGGTTTGGGCCGCCCGGCAGAAATTGCCGAGCGCCGTCTGGGAGTTCGTGACCTTCGGCACCGAGAGCGAGACGACCGTGCGCCGGAACCGCCATGCGCTCGACAGCGTGGCGTTCATCAACCGCGTGATGCGCGATGTCAGCGAGGTGGACACGTCCACATCGTTGCTCGGCGTGAAGCTGCGCATCCCGGTGGTGTTCGCGCCCGTGGGCTCGATCGCGCTGCTCGATCCGGGCGGGGCGCTGACCGCGGCCAAGGTCGCGGAAGAGTTCGAGATCATGCACGTGGTTAGCGGCTTCGCCGATCCGGGCTACAAGGCGGTCGCCGAAGGCATCAAGGACAAGTCGCGCATCGTCTATGCGCTGCATCCGCGCGCGGAGCAGCCGTTCCTCGACGACCTGGTCGATGGCGTGAAGGCCGCCGGTTACAAGGCCATCACCTTCGTCAGCGAAGGCGCCTATTACAGCCGGCGCGAACGCGACCTGATGAGCGGCCTGGCGACCAAGTCAAAACGCAGCCGCACCTATTCCAGCTATCTGCAGCAGATGCGCGACGAGCGCGCGGCCGGGAAGACGGCCAGCAAGGAAGGGTTGCTCGGCACCATGATCACCTGGGAGATGCTGGAGCGCGTGAAGTCGCGATCGGGCCTGCCGCTGATCCTGAAGGGCGTCACCAACGCGCAGGACGCGCGGCTCGCCATGGAGCATGGCGTGGACGTGATCTATGTCTCGAACCATGGCGGCCGCTCGCTCGACCATGCGCGCGGCTCGATCCAGTCCCTGCCCGATGTCGTCGACGCGGTGAAGGGCAAGGCCGACATCATCGTCGATGGCGGCTTTGTGCGCGGCAGCGACGTGCTGAAGGCCGTCGCGATGGGCGCCAAGGCCGTGTCCATGGGCCGCATGCAGTCCTGGGCCCTGGCCGCCGCCGGCAGCGCGGGCCTGACCCGCATGCTGGAGATCCTCGAGGAGGAGATCATCGTCTCCATGGGCCTCCTAGGCGTGACGAAGCTGAGCCAGCTCAACCGCGATTATGTGACGCCGACCCATCCGGTCACCCAGCCGCACCCGCTGAGCGCGTTCCCCGTGGTGATGGAGCGGATCGCCAAGGAGTGAGGCGTCAGCGCCCCGTGAAGCGGGGCGGACGCTTTTCACCGAAGGCGCGCACGCCCTCGGCGTAATCCTCGCTGTTCAGCGCCGTTTCGACGGCGGCTTCCAGGGCGTCGCGGCGCTCCTCGACCTTGCCCGCGGCCAGCGCGTTCACCACCGTCTTCATGCCCGAGATGCTGAGCGGCGCGTTCTGCGCCATGGGCTTAGCGAATTCGCGCGCGGCCTCGACCGGATCGTCGCTGGTCACCTCGTCGATCAGGCCCATGAGGCGCGCGCCCATCGCATCGATCTGCTGGGCGCCGAATAGGAT
>CAYZFH010000199.1:0-6062 GCA_964477375.1 uncultured Rhizobiaceae bacterium
CTGCCCGGCCCTGTGCGCGGTGCCCTCTGGATGACGCTGGCATCGGGCTCTTTTTCTGTCATGACCGCGCTGATCCGGCCCGCGGCGGAAGAGGTTCACCCATTCGAGATCGTGTTCTTCCGCAACCTGTTCGGGCTGATCCTGCTGTCGCCCTTGATCTTCCGGCAGGGGCTGGGCGCGCTGCGCACCACACGGCTCAGGCTTCATCTTCTGCGCGCGGCCTGCTTCCTCGGCGCCATGCTGTGCTGGTTCTCGGCGATTCCGCACGTCACGCTGGTCGACGCCATCTCGCTCAATTTCACGGCGCCCATCTTCATCACCATCCTAGCTGCGCTGGTCCTGCACGAGCAGGTCCGCGCGCGGCGTTGGACAGCGGTGGCTTTCGGTTTTGCAGGCGCGATCGTGATCCTGCGGCCCGGATTTCAGGAGTTCAATTTCTGGCTGATCCTGGTGCTGGGTGACGCCACCATCTGGAGCATCGCCGCCATCGTGATCCGCATGCTGACGCGGACCGATTCGCCGACCACCATCGTGGCCCACATGTTCATGTGGGTGACACCGGCGTCCTTCATCTTGGCGCTGTTCGTGTGGCACACACCGAGTTGGCATACGCTCATGGTGCTTTTCGCGCTGAGCCTGGCGTCGACCATCGGCCATGTCGCCATGACCCGCGCTTTCCAGGCCGCCGAAGCCTCGGTCCTGGTGCCTTTCGATTACACCCGGCTGGTCTTCGGCGGACTGATCGGGTTCCTGGCCTTCGGCGAGGTCCCGGATACGTGGACCCTGGCCGGCGCAGCCGTCATCATCGGCTCCGCCCTCTATATCGCCCACCGCGAAGGCAGGCTGTCCCGCGCGGCGCAGAAGGCAGAACCGGCCGGAACGGGAGACGCATGAACGGACAGAAACGCTGGATGCCAGGCCTGCCGGCGCCGCTGGAAGGGATCGCCTGGATGGCCAGCGCTGCCGTCTGTTGGGCGCTCAACACCATCCTGATCCGCCCCATCTCCCTCGAACTGCCGCCCATCGAGCTTCTGTTCCTGCGCTGCTTTTTCGCGGCGATCCTTTTCATCCCCTTCATCGCGAAGGTTGGCCTGAAAGGCATGCGGATGAACCGCCCGCGCCTGTATTTCATGCGCGCGACCGTCATGTTCATTTCGATGCTGATGTGGATTTACGCGGTGAAGCTGCTGCCGATCGCGGAAGCCGTCTCGCTGGGTTTCACCGCGCCGCTTTTCGCAACCATGCTGGCGGCACTGCTTTTGCGCGAGAAGGTCGGCATCCGCCGGTGGACGGCGGTCTTCTTCGGCTTCGTGGGCGCCATGGTGATCATCCGGCCCGGCATCGCCGTGTTCGACACGGCCGCTCTCTATGTGCTGGTCAACGCCGCCACCTGGGCCACCGCGATCATCCTGTCGCGCGTCATGTCGAAGACGGAATCGCCGACGGTCGTCGTCGGCTACATGTTCATCATGCTGACGCCGGCCACGCTGATCCCCACCCTGTTCGTCTGGCAGACGCCGAGCTGGCTGGCGCTGGTCCTTGTCTTCACCCTGGCCACCACGGGAACGTTGGGGCACATCGCCGTGTCGCGCGCGCTCACGGTTGCCGAGACATCGGTCGTCGTACCGCTCGAGTATCTCCAGCTGCCGCTGGCCGCCCTGGCCAGCTATTTCCTGTTCGCCGAGGTGCCCGATATTTGGACGCCCGTGGGCGCCGCCATCATCATCGCCGCGGTGCTGTATATCGGCCACCGCGAGGCGGTCCGGGCGCGCGCCGCGCACAAGCCCGTGCCGGAGCCGGCGGGGCCTCCGGAAGCCTGATTTTTCGCGCTTTCCAGGCGTTGGCCGCGCCGGGAGGCTGCTCTAGAATAGGCCGACCGTAATAGGGGGAAAATTCGATGGCCGACAAGCCGACCGCAAGCAAGAACTTCGGGTATCCGTTCAGCATCGGAGAGTTCAAGACCCGTCTGAAGAACGTCCGCACCAAGATGCGGGCGAAAGACATCGACCTGATGCTGGTGACCGGGCCCGAGAACATCTACTACCTGACCGGCTATCGGACGACCGGCTATTACGTCTATCAGGCGCTGGTGGTGCCGCAGAACGGCGAACCGCAGTTCGTCGTGCGCCGCCTGGAATTCACCAACGTGCAGAGCCTGTCCTGGATCAAAAAGGGCTATGCCGTCGCCGACACCGAAAGCTATTTCGAAGCCACCGCCAAGTGCATCGAAGGGCTGGGTGGTGCGCGTGCGCGCGTCGGCTTCGATGACCAGGGCTTCTTCCTGCCCGCCGCGATTCTGGATTCCCTGCGCGCACGGCTGAAGAACGCCACCTTCGTGCCCGCCGGCGGCGTGGTCGAGGCCTGCCGCGTGATCAAGTCGCCCAAGGAGATCGAATACATCCGCGAAGCATCGGGCGCGGCGGTAAAGGGGCTCGAAGCCGGCATCAAGGCGATCAAGCCGGGCAAGACGGAAAACGAGGTGGCCGGCGCCATCTACAACGCCATGGTGTCCGCGGGCAGCGAATACGTCAGCTCACAACCCTATGTCGTCTCCGGCCCCCGCTCGGCGCTTGGCCACGCCACGTTCGAGCGCAACAAGATCAAGGCGAAGGACATGGTGTTCCTCGAGATCGGCGGCTGCTGGTACCGCTATGGCGGTGCGATCATGCGCACGATCGCGGTGGGCAAACCCTCGGCCGAATTGAAGAAGGCATCGGACGCCGTTCGTGGCGCGCTGGAAGCGCTTCTCGAAGCCGTCAAACCGGGGGTCACCTCGGGCGATATCGACCGCGCCGGCCGGCGCATCGTCGAGAAGGCCGGTCTCGGGAAATACTGGGTCCACCGCACCGGCTATTCCGTCGGCATCGGCTTCCCGCCGGGCTGGGGCGAAGGCCACATCATGGACCTGAAGCCCAACGATCCGCGTCCACTGCAGGCCGGCATGACGTTCCACACCGTCCCCATGATCGGGATTCCCGGCCTGGGCGCCATCGGCTTCAGCGAAACCTGGGCCGTGACCAAGAATGGCGTCGAGGTTTTGACCGACACCCCGCGCAAACTGCACGTCGTCTGACCGCCGCACACGCAGGAGGAAACCATGGACGTCGCCAAGGATCGCCCCACTCTCGGGATGCTTCAGTTGCAGAACACGCCGATCCGCTTGCCCGGCGCGATCAGCAACCCGGCGACGTTCGACTTCCCCGTGCGCTACCTCCAGGTGCCGGGCGCGTGGACCAAGAACGTGGTCGGCACCGATCCCACGGTGGTGACTGCCTATATCGAGGCGGCCAAGCAGCTTGAGAAGGAAGGCGTGGCCGCCATCTCGACCAACTGCGGCTTCACCGCACGCTTCCAGAAGGATGTGGCCGCGGCGGTGAAGATCCCCGTGGCGCTATCCAGCCTGTCGCTGGTGCCCTTCATGGCCCGCATCATTCCGCCGGGCAAGAAACTGGGCATCGTGACTTACGACGCCAAGCAGCTTGTTGAACTGCATTTCAACGGCGCGGGCTGGTCGATGAAGGACACGCCCGCCATCATCGTCGGCATCGAGGGTAGCGAATCCTGGACCGAGATGGCCAAGCCGGATCCGAAATTCAACACCGGAATGCTGGAGCGTGACGTGCTGGCCGCGACGCGCAAGCTTCTGACGGCGAACCCGGACGTCGCCGCGATCGTGTTGGAATGTTCGGCTTTCCCGATCGTAGCCAACTTCATACGGCGCGAGATCGGCCTGCCCACGGTCGACTTCTCCACGTTGCAGCGGTTTCTGATGGCATCCGTCACGGCGCGGGCGAGCGTATCGCTCGCGGCGGCGGAGTAGCTCCGCCGTGGCGGCCCGGGCGTCAGGCCCGCTCGCCATCCTGCGGCTCCAGCATAAGCCGGTGCCGATGAAGGGCTCGATCGCCGATCCGGCCTCCTTCGCCTATGACGTCCGCTATCTGGCCGTGCCGGGCGCCTGGACCGAGAACGTGACGGGCGGCGACCGCGCGGTCATGGCCGCCTACGTCGAAAGCGCCCGCCGGATGGTGGCCGAAGGCTGCCGGGCGCTCACCACCACCTGCGGTTTCACCAGCCTGTTCCAGGCCGAGGTCAGCACCGCCGTGCCCGTTCCGGTCGCCATGTCCAGCCTGTCGCTATTGCCCTTGCTTGAGCGGCTGATTCCGCCTGGGGGCCGCATTGCCATCGTCACCTTCGATGCGTCGCGGCTGACCGAAGCCCACTGCCAGGGCGCCGGCTGGTCTCTGACGACAAGCAAGGTCGCCATCGCCGGCATCCAGGGGAGCGAATCCTGGCAGGAGATGTTCAAGCCGGAGCCCGGCTTCACGCGCGACATGCTGGCCAGCGACGTGATGGCGGCGCTCGACGGGCTGCGCGCCCAGCATGCGGATATCCGCGCGGTCTTGTTGGAATGCGCCTTCTTCCCCATCGTGGCCGACGACGTGCGGGCGAGGACGGGGCTGCCGGTGGTTGATTTCCTGACCGTGGGCGATCTTCTGATGGCGTCCACCGACGGCGTACCCGCCATTGCCAAGGCCGCGGCCGAATGACGCGCCCCACACTCGGCATCCAGATGCTGGACGTGGGGCCGATCCGGCTGCCCGGCTCGTACCACAACCCCGCGACCTTCCCGTATCCGGTCGTGCATCGGCATGTGCCGGGCGCGCGCGTGGACGTGGTGACAGGCGGCGATAAGGAAATCCTCGGCGCCTATATCGCCAGCGCACAGGCGATGGAGCGCGAAGGCTGCCGCGCCATCGCCACCTCCTGCGGCTTTACGAGTCATTTTCAGGCCGAAATCAGCGCCGCTGTGAACGTCCCCGTTGCGACCTCCAGCCTGCTGCTGGTGCCGTTCGTGGAACGGCTGCTGCCGCCACGCGCCAAGATCGCGCTTCTGACCTTCGACGCCACGCGCTTCAACGAAAGCCTGGCCAACGGCGCGGGCTGGTCTCTCAAAACCAGTCCCGTGATCGTCGCGGGCGTAGAAGGCACCGAATCCTGGGACGAGATGCGCAAGCCCCAGCCCGGCATCACCCATGCCATGCTGGCGCGCGACGTGATGGAAGCCACCCGGCGCGTGCTGGATGCCCACGCGGATGTCCGCGCCATCATTTTCGAATGCGCCGTTTTCCCCATCGTGACCGACCACGTCCGCGCCGCGACCGGCCTCCCCGTCTTCGACTATGTCAGCATGGCCGATATCCTGGCCGAATCCGTCGCCGGCCCCGCGCAAGCCCGCCAATCCGCCGCCGCCGAATAGAAGGCACACAAATGTCCGACCTGCCGCGTAACATCACGCCCGCTTTGGCCGAAGCCATGATCAAGGCGCGCCGGGCGATCCACGAGAACCCGGAGCTTTCGCACGAGGAGCGCGAGACCTCGGCCCTGGTCCGCCGGACCTTGGAAAGTGCCGGCATCACCGAGATCGAATCCGTCTTCGACACGGGCCTGGTCGCTACCATCCGCGGCAAGGGCGCCGGGCGCACCCTGGCCCTGCGCGCGGACATGGATGCGCTGCCGATCGCGGAGCGCCGCCCCGACCTGCCGTTCCATTCCAAGAAACATGGCGTGATGCATGCCTGCGGCCACGACGTCCACACGTCGGTGCTGTTGGGCGTCGCTTTGGCCCTGCAGGAACAGCGGGAGAGCTTCGCGGGCACGGTCCGCTGCGTGTTCCAGCCCGCCGAAGAGGCCGAGCCATTGGGCGCGCGGGAGATCGTCAAAGCCGGACACATGAAAGGCGTCGAGGGCATCATTTCCCTTCATGTCGATCCGGACATTCCGGCCGGGCAGATCGGTGTGCGTGTGGGCGCGCTGATGGCTGGCGGGCAGGAATTCACCATCCGCGTGAAGGGCAAATCGAGCCATGCCGCGCGGCCGCATTTGGGTATCGACGCACTGGCGACGGCCTGCGCCATCGTGAACGAGCTGCAAAAGGTGCGCAGCCGCCGCACCGATCCGTTGGAGCCGGTCGTGGTCACCATCGGCAAGATGCAGGCAGGCACGGCCAAGAACATCATCGCCGAGAGCGCCGTGATCGAAGGCACGTTCCGCGTGCTGGACGA
>CAYZFH010000200.1:0-6022 GCA_964477375.1 uncultured Rhizobiaceae bacterium
TGCTGCGCGCGCAACAAATTGTTGCTCTGCAACAGAAAATTCACGATTAACTTGAATTCAGTTAAACGACGCTCAATTGGCCGGGGCGGCCGGGCGTCCCTGAGCCAGCTTCGACGGGCCGAGGATGACGATCTCGCGGTCGCCCACGAAACCGAGCGACCATCGGGCACGCTCATCCAGCATGTCGGGGTCGAGGCTTTCCGAACGGAGGAGCGAAACGCGGTGCTCCAACTTCTGACGATCGGCCTTTGTCTGGGCTAGCTCAGCCTTGGCGGCCTTGATCTCGTCGGTAATGCGGAAGAAGGCCACTATGCTCCGATCACCGGTCAGCGCGTGGTAGCTGAAATAGCCGACCATCGCGACGCCCAGGAGTGGGAAAATCGCGTGGCGGATGCGGCGGCGGAGCTCAATCTTCATCGACATGGTGGCTGAGGGAATCACATAGGATTCCAATCGGTCAAGTAAAAAGAATCAATAGAATCTGGACTCTAGACCAGACTCTTTGAATTCCAAATCAAACTATTGAAACGACTCATGAATTTCATTGGGGGACTCCACCATGGGTAGTGGGTCCTAGCCTAATGGCCGATGGGTTTTGCGGAGTGCGACAAGTTCGTGACAGGCCGTGCGGCGGCCGTCAGGCGTCCAACATGTGCTTGCGCGTGAGAGCACCCAGGTGATCCGGCTCGTCGATCACAAGCGTCACATCCACCCCGCGATAGCCGCGCACATCGTCGCGATCGACCCTCTGCAGCCACCAATGGCTGCCTTGCTTGACGATGTGGCCACGCACGACGCCGTCGATGCGGACGGCGAAGCGCCAGGGGTTTTCTTGGACGACGCGGATGGTCATGGATCACCGAGGAAATGCCGTTTCCCCAGCAACGCTCATAACGCGGGAAGGTTCAGTTTTGATGGCGGATTCGACTAAGACGCCTTCGCCTTCGGCCGCGCGTCCTTGATCGCGCGCGCCAGCGCCTGAACAGCCTCCTCGATCTGCGCCTTGGTCACGTCCAGATGGGTCAGCGAACGCATGATCGCCGCGTCGCGCGCGCCGCCAATGCGAATGCCCTGGGCCATCAGCGCCTTGTGCAGTTCCGGCGCCGGCACGCCCGTGCCGGAGACGTCGTAGAAGACGATGTTGGTCTGAATCGCCTTGGGATCGACCTTGATGCCGGGAATGGCGGCCAGAAGCGTCGCCAGGTGCTTGGCGTTGGCGTGGTCCTCGGCCAGCCGCTCGATATTGTGATCGAGCGCATAGATGCCCGCCCCCGCGATGATGCCCGACTGGCGCATGGCGCCGCCGAACTGGTGCTTCCAACGCCAAGCCTGGGCGATGAAATCCTTGCTGCCGGCCAGAACCGCGCCCACGGGGCAGCCCAGCCCCTTGGTCAGGTCGAGCCAGGTGCTGTCGACCGGCGCCGCGATGTCCTTGGCCTTCGTACCCGAGCCGATGGCCGCGTTCATCAGGCGCGCGCCGTCCATGTGGTAGGCCAGCTTGTGCGTCTTGGCCACCTGCCCCAGGGCGCGGATGGTCTCCTGCGGCCAGATCGTGCCGCCGCCGCCCATGCTGGTCTGCTCGATCGAGATCAGGCGCGTGCGCGGGTGGTGGTTGCTGGTCACCGGACGGACGGCGGCCTCGGCCTGCGCCGCGGTGAAGATGCCGTTCACGCCATCCATGGGCCGGATCATGACGCCCGAGAGAGCCGCGGGCCCACCGACCTCGTAATGAATGACGTGGGCGGTCTTGTCGCAGATCACCTCGTCGCCCTGCTGGCAATGCACGCGGTAGGCGATGGCGTTGCACATGGAGCCCGACGGCAGGAATAGCGCGTCTTCCTTGCCCAGCAGTTCGGCCACCCGCTCCTGCAGACGATTGGTCGTCGGATCTTCCTTGGCCTGCTCATTGCCGACCTCGGCTTCCGCCATGGCCTTGCGCATGCCGGGGGTGGGGCGCGTGCACGTGTCGCTGTAGAGATCGATGCGGACTTGGTTCACGGCGTCCTCCTCTGACGTCTCGGTGAGCAGGCAATCACTTCTAACCGGTCAGATATCAATTCTAACCGATTGAACGGTTTGGAGTTGATGGAGACTCCGGCGCCGGCCGAAAAATCAGCGAAGCGCCGCCCGGCCGGCGTAGCGCGCGGCCGGCCCCAGATCCTCCTCGATGCGGATGAGCTGGTTGTACTTCGCCAGGCGGTCCGAACGGGACAGCGAGCCGGTCTTGATCTGGCCGCAGTTGGTGGCGACGGCCAGGTCGGCGATGGTCGAATCCTCGGTCTCGCCCGAACGGTGCGACATGACGGCGCGGTAGCTTGCGTTGTGCGCCCGCTCAACCGCCTCCAGCGTCTCGGACAGGGTGCCGATCTGGTTGACCTTGACCAGGATGGCGTTGGCCACGCCGCGCTTGATGCCGTCGGACAGGCGCGCGGGGTTGGTGACGAACAGATCGTCGCCCACGAGCTGAACCTTGTTGCCGAGCGCCTGGGTCAGCGCCTTCCAGCCGTCCCAATCGTCCTCGGCCATGCCGTCCTCGATGGACAAGATGGGAAAGCGGCCGACGAGGCTTTCGTAGAACTTCACCAGGCCGGCGGAATCGAGGGTCTTCCCCTCGCCTTCCATGACGTACTTACCGCCCTTGTAGAATTCGGTCGACGCCGAATCGAGCGCCAGCGCGACTTCGTCGCCCGGCTTGTAACCGGCGCTTTCGATCGCCTTCATGATGAATTCGAGCGCGGCCTCGGCGCTGGCCAGATTGGGCGCGAAGCCGCCCTCATCGCCGACGTTGGTGTTGTGGCCCGCGTCGTGAAGCTGCTTCTTCAGCGCGTGAAAGACCTCGGCGCCCACCCGCACCGCCTCGGAGAAGGTCGGCGCGGCCACGGGCATGACCATGAATTCCTGGAAGTCGATCGGGTTGTCCGCGTGCGCGCCGCCATTGACGATGTTCATCATCGGCACCGGCAGCGTGCGCGCATGCGCGCCGCCGATATAGCGGTAGAGCGGCAGATCCGCCTCGGCCGCAGCGGCCTTGGCCACTGCCAGGCTGACGCCCAGGATCGCGTTGGCCCCAAGGCGCGACTTGTTCGGCGTGCCGTCCAATTCGATCATCGCCGCGTCGAGCGCTTCCTGCTCGCGCGCCTCGAGACCCGAGACGGCGTCAAAGATCTCGCCGTTCACGGCATCCACGGCCTTGCGCACGCCCTTGCCGCCATAGCGCTTCTTGTCGCCGTCGCGCAGTTCGACCGCCTCATGCGCGCCGGTCGAGGCACCGGACGGCACGGCCGCGCGCCCCTTGGCGCCGGTCTCCAGCGTGACATCCACCTCGACGGTGGGGTTGCCCCGGCTGTCCAGGATTTCACGGGCGCGAAGGTCGGCGATGCCGCTCATGTCGAATCTCGTTCGGTAGAAGGTGGGAAAGGATCAGTCCAGCCGGATGGGCTGGGCCTTGGCCAGCTTGTCGAAGGCCAGAAGCGTCTTAAGCAGATCCTTGAGCTTCTTCAAGGGCACCATGTTGGGCCCGTCGGACGGTGCTTTATCAGGGTTCCGATGCGTTTCGATGAACACGCCGGCGACGCCGATGGAGATGGCCGCGCGCGCCAAGACCGGCACGAATTCCCGCTGGCCGCCGCTGGTACCGCCGAGGCCGCCCGGCTGCTGCACGGAATGGGTCGCGTCGAAGACGACCGGATAGCCGGTCTTGGCCAGGATCGGCAGCGAACGCATGTCGGAGACCAGCGTGTTGTAGCCGAAGGACGCACCGCGCTCGCACAACAGCACGTTGCGGTTGCCCGCGGCCTCCATCTTGGCCGCCACGTTGGCCATGTCCCACGGCGCCAGGAACTGGCCCTTCTTGATGTTGACCGCCCTGCCCGTCTTGGCGGCCGCGACCAGAAGGTCGGTCTGCCGGCACAGGAAGGCCGGAATCTGCAGCACGTCGACGGCCTCGGCCACCGGCGCGCATTGTGCCGCGTCGTGCACGTCGGTCAGGACGGGACAACCCCAGCGCTCGCGCACCTCGGCCATGATCGGCAGGGCTTTCGCCATGCCGATGCCGCGCGCGCTGGAAATGCTGGTGCGGTTCGCCTTGTCGAACGACGTCTTGTAGATCAGGCCCATGCCGAGCGAGCGCGTCATCTCGACCAGCGCGTGCGACATCTCCAGCGCATGCGCGCGGGATTCCATCGCGCATGGGCCGGCGATCAGCGCCAGCTTGCGGTCGTTGCCGAAGGTGACCTTGCCGATTTTGACGCGGTTGGGTTTCGCCACGGGACTTCTCCGAAAATTCAAGAGCAGCCGCCGAAACGGCGGCTTGGGCCTGCCTTAAACCAGCCGGCTCTGCTCCACCGCCGCCTCGATGAACGAGGTGAACAGCGGGTGCGGCTCGAACGGACGCGACTTCAGCTCCGGGTGGAACTGCACGCCCACGAACCAGGGGTGGTCCGGGACCTCGATGATCTCCGGCAGGACCCCGTCCGGCGACATGCCGGAGAAGCGGATGCCCACCTTTTCGAGCATGGGCCGGTAGTTGACGTTGACCTCGTACCGGTGGCGGTGACGCTCGGCAATACGGTCTTGTCCGTAGATGCCGCGCACCAGGCTGTCCTTGGCCAGGTCGCACTCATAGGCGCCGAGACGCATCGTGCCGCCCAGCTCGCCGTTGGCGGCGCGGCGCTCAAGCTCGTTGCCGCGCACCCATTCGGTCATCAGGCCGACCACGGCGTCCTGGCAGGGGCCGAATTCCGTCGACGAGGCGCTGGGCAGACCCACAAGGTTGCGCGCGGCCTCGACCACGGCCATCTGCATCCCGAAGCAGATGCCGAAATACGGCACCTTGCGCTCACGGGCGAAGCGGATGGCCTCGATCTTCCCCTGCGCGCCGCGCTCGCCGAAGGCGCCGGGCACCAGGATCGCGTTCACTCCGGCCAGCGTGGGAACGATGGCCTCTTGGTCGGTTTCGAAAGTCTCCGCGTCGACCCAAGACAGGTTGACCTTCACGTTGTTGGCGATGCCGCCGTGCGTGAGGGCCTCAATCAATGACTTATAGGAATCGTGCAGCGTCGTGTACTTGCCCACGATCGCCACGCTGACCTCGCCGTCCGGCTGGATCACGCGGTGGACGATCTCTTCCCAGCGGCGCAG
Organism: uncultured Rhizobiaceae bacterium; assembly: GCA_964477375.1. Taxonomy (GTDB): domain Bacteria; phylum Pseudomonadota; class Alphaproteobacteria; order CADEGL01; family CADEGL01; genus CADEGL01. The sequence goes on from CAYZFH010000200.1 coordinate 5,140, forward strand.
GTCGGGCTTGCGGTCCTCGATGCCGAAGTGGCGGCAGACCTGATGGTCGAAACCCGCCGCATGGTACTGCATCGGCACTTCGTAGATCGTGCGCGCATCCAAGGCCGGGATCACCCGGTCCTCGTGGATATTGCAGAACAGCGCGATCTTGCGCCGCGAACTGACCGGGATGTCGCGGTCGCAGCGGCACAGAAGGATGTCCGGCTGGACGCCTACGCCGAGCAGCTCCTTGACCGAATGCTGGGTCGGCTTGGTCTTGAGCTCGCCCGCGCTTGAGATGTGCGGCACCAGGGTCAGGTGGACGAACAGGCAGCGCTCGCGCCCCAACTCGTAGCCGATCTGGCGGATGGCCTCGATGAAGGGCTGCCCCTCGATATCGCCGACCGTGCCGCCGATCTCGCACAGGACGAAGTCGGCGTCGCCCACGTCGCGCTGGATGGCCGCCTTGATCTCGTCGGTGACGTGGGGAATGACCTGGACGGTGGCGCCCAAATAGTCGCCGCGGCGCTCCTTGGCCAGCACCCACGAGTAGATGCGGCCCGCCGTCACACTGTCGGTCTTGCGCGAGGAAACGCCCGTAAACCGTTCATAATGACCAAGATCCAGGTCGGTCTCGGCCCCGTCATCGGTGACGTAGACCTCACCGTGCTGGTAGGGGCTCATGGTCCCCGGGTCGATGTTCAGGTAGGGGTCGAATTTGCGGAGACGGACCTTGAACCCGCGCGCCTGGAGAAGCGCGCCGAGAGCGGCGGTGGCGAGGCCCTTTCCTAAAGAGGAGACAACGCCGCCAGTGATGAATACGTAACGCGTCATCGGGCTACACCCTACAACATGTAGTAGCGGGCCCCAAGAAAAAGAGGCGGCAATTCGCCGCCTCTTTGCC
>CAYZFH010000201.1:0-6021 GCA_964477375.1 uncultured Rhizobiaceae bacterium
GACACGCCGATCTGGTGCGAATTTTCGTTGCTGTTGAACAGGAAAGCCTGGCCGGCGATCTGGCCCAGGAACCAAGTGCCGTAACCACGACCGAACGAATAGAAGAGCGGGTCGAAGGACCGCTTCACATTGTCGTTGGGGTTGCTGTCGCCGCTGAAATGGCTGTAGCGGTAGAACACATGCGGCGCCCAGGGCGCGGCTGAAAACGTCCAGCCCGGTTCGGCGTACCAGCCGTTGGCGCGCACTTTGTCTCCGGTCTTGTTGTTGTATTGATAAGCATACTCGCCGAAGAGGGAGAGGTCGGGTAACGACGGAATCATGCTGCCGCCGATGCGGGCCGACAGCACGCCCAACCCGTTACGGTCGGAGCTGGAGCTGATCTGCGACGGACCGCCCACGCAATTGCGGGTGGAAAAACACCCCTCGCTTTCGCCGTCATAGACGTACATCGCCATCAAGCCCACATAGCGCGCGCGGTCGGTATAGGCGAACCGTCCCTCGCCGTCGGCTTTCGACTCGAACCACTCCAGATTCCCGCCGACAAAATCCGTGCGCGGAAAGTCCAAGCCGTTCATGAGAGTCTGATCCGTGACCGAGCGCAGGAGGAACAAATCGCCGCGCACGGGCTCGGTGTTGAATTTCGCCACGCCCAAGCCGTCGAACGCCGAGCGGGGCGCCATGAAGTTGGCGCCGCGGGCGCCCGCGTTATAGGTACCGTCACCGATCAGGAAAGCGTCGCCGACCTGGAACGACTGACGCCCCGCGCGGATGTCGACGGCGTTTCCGCCGAGCTCGGGCAACAGATTGCCGGATCGCCAACCGACGAAGGCCTCTTCGATTCCGATATGGGCCGGGTTGCCCCATGTGCTGCTGACCAGGCCTGCGTCGCCGTCGCCACGCGTCGTCGCACCAACCGCGCTGATGCCGCCGTAAAACTCGCCGGCGTTCGGCGAGACGAAGGACGCCTTCAACGCCGGCATGATGAAACCTTCGAACCAGAGCGGGTCCTTCGAAATAGGCTGCAAGCTTCCAGGCTGATAGGTGCCCGCGCCAAACTGTGCACCTGGACTGGCGAAAAACCCCATGCCGCCCGCGAAAGCGGCGTCTAGTGCGAAGCCCTGCTCTTCATAGAAACGCCAATCGGCGCGCGCTTCACGCCCCGCGACAGTGGCGCAGATAACGGCAAGGACGGAAAACAAGCGAAGGAAGCGGTTCATGGAAGCGAGCGATTAACCCGTCGTTGAAGACCACGATCGCGCGTAGGCATCTTGGGAGGAGGACTTCAGCAGAAGGTACGAGAAACCCCCGGAGGCGAAGCGGCATCTAACGCGTTCGAGCGCCTCGCGGAAACAGCTATTTGCGCCGGTCGATCGAGGTCCGGTCAGAACGTATAGGTCAACGTGATCTCGGTGACCGTCCACGGACGATCGAATGAAGCGGGCGGATTGAAGAAGCCCGATGTCGCCCCCTGCAGGAACTGGCGCGCGCCCTTGCCCGACCAGGCGACGCCCACCGCGCCCGTGAGCGATAGGCTTTTCGTGACCGCCCATTGGGCGATCAAATCCAATTCATCCATCATATGACTGGCCGTGCCGCCGAACTGCCCCGGCTGGGCATAGAAGAAGCTGTAAAACAGCGCATTCAACGTGACCGAATCGGTGGGATTGGCCGTGATGCCGAGTTGATGCGTGTTCTGGTTGCTGTTGAAGGTGAAGTACTGGCCGGCGATCTCACCCATCTGCCAGGTGCCGTACCCACGCGCGGTGGTGAAGAAAAGCGGATCGAAGGACTGCTTGATGCCGTCGTTCGGGTTGGAATCGCCGCTGAAATGGCTGTAGCGGTAAAAGACGCGCGGCGTCCACGGTGCTGCGGAGAAAGTCCAGCCGGGCTCGACATACCACGCATTCGCGCGCACCTGGTCGCCGTCCCGGCCGTTGTATTCGTAGGCGTATTCGCCATAGAGCGAGAGGTCGGGCAACGTGGGAATCATGGCGCCGCCCATGCGCGCCGAGATCACCGCCAGGCCTTTTCGGTCCGAGTTGGAAGCGATTCCGGCCGACCCCGTCGCGCAGGAGGCGGTCGAGAAACACCCCGCGCTGTCCGCGTCGTAGGCGAACAAGCCCATGAGGCCCACGTAGCGCGCGCGGTCGGTGTATGCAAAGCGGCCTTCTCCGTCCGGTTTTGATTCGAACCATTCGACGTTGAGTCCGGCAAAGTCCGTGCGCGGCTGGTCGCGCCCGTCCAACAGCGTCTGATCGGTGGTGGAGCGGAGCAGAAACAGATCGCCGCGCACGGGATCTGTGTTGATGCTGGCCACGCCCAGCCCATCGAAGGCGACGCGCGGGCTCAGGTAGTACGCCGCGCGCGGGCCCGCATCGAATGTGCCGTCTCCCACCAGGAACGCATCGCCCACCTGAAACGGCAGGCGTCCCGCGCGCAAATCCAGCGCACTGTTGGGCAGGCCGCCGATCACCTCGCCGGACCTCCAGCCGACAAACGCATTCTCGACCGCAATCTGCTGCGGATTGCCGAACGTGAGGCTGTTGAGGTTTGCGTCGCCGTCGCCGCGAGTCATGGCGCCGACCGCGCTGATCGCGCCGTAAAACTCCCCGGCACGGGCCGAGACGAACGATGCCTTCAAAGCCGGCGCGACGAACCCCTCGAACCAGACCGGATTATTCGCGATAGGCTGGTTATTGTTTTGCGTATAGGTGCCCGCACCAAACTGCGCGTTAGGGCTGGCGAAGAAACCCGCGCCCGCCACCATGCCCGCGTCCAGCGCAAAGCCGCCTTGCTCATAAACGCGCCAGTCGGCCCACGCCGCTTCGCCCGCGGCGGTCAGAACGATGGCGATAGCAAGCGGGTAGAAGCGAAGACGCATGGTGAAGCGGTGTCCGCCTCAGTCCGGGCGCACGGCGGGTGTGTCCCAATACGGGTTGGGCCCGAACCGGTCGGCCAGGAAATCGACAAACACGCGCACCTTGGCCGTCAGATGCCGGCTGTGCGGATAGACGGCGTAGACCGACGCGCGGTTGGGCAAATACGCGCTCAAGACTTCCTTCAAGCGCCCGGCCTGCACGTCCGGGCCGACGATGAAGGACGGCAGGATCGCCACGCCCAATCCGGCCAAGAGCGCCTGGCGGATCGCATCGCCGTTGTTCGTGCGCAGATTGCCGCGCACCGCGATCGAACGCATGCCTTCGCCGTCGATGAATTGCCACTGGTCGGCGTCCGACACATAGGCGTAGCTGAGGCAGTTGTGCTTGGCCAAATCGTCCGGCGTGCGCGGCTCGCCGTGTTTCTCGAAGTAGGACGGCGCGCCGCACAGGACACGCCGGTCGGGTGCGAGGCGACGCGCGATCAGGCTGGAATCCGTCAGGCGCGCGATGCGGATGGCGACGTCGAAACCTTCATCGATCAGATCCACGAAGCGGTCGTTCATCGTCATGTCGAAGCGCAGCTCGGGATAGCGCGCGAGGAAGTCGGGAATGGCGGGTGCTATGTGCAGGTGGCCGAAGGTCATGGGCGCGTTGACCCGTAGCGTGCCGCGCGGCTCGGACTGCAGGTGGGTGACGGCCAGTTCGGCCTCCTGCGCCTCCGCTACGACGCGCGCGCAACGGTCGTAAAAGGCGGCACCGGTTTCCGTGAGGCTCAAACGGCGGGTGGTGCGATTCAAAAGCCGCGCGCCCAACCGGTCCTCCAGCCGCGTGATCTGCTTCGAGACTGCCGATTTCGACATGCCCAGCTCGGCCGCGGCGGCGGTGAAGCTGCGCGCCTCCACCACTTTGGCAAACACCGCCATGCCGGCCAGGCTGTCCAAAGGTGCCAGGGTCATTGGCTACTTTCTGGAAACAATACATGTCCATTTAACGAATTTTTAGATCGGCCGGAAACACCTATCTATCTGCGAACACGCGCCGGACTGGCCGATTTCCTAGGAAGCGGCCGAGGCGGGAAAGCCCAGCCCCAAGATGCTGGCGGAACGCGCGCGGAAGGCCCCAAGATGCTGGGCCGTCCGTATCCGGAGGCTCATGAAGAATGGAGAAAACGACATGACCGAAAAGGTCGACCGCTCCAAGTTGATCATTCCCGCCGTGGCCCCCCTCTACGAAGGGCTCAGCTGCGTCGCCTACCCGCTGATGCGCATTGTGGTCGGTGGTTTCCTGATCCCGCACGGCATGCAGAAGCTGTTCGGCGCGTTCGGCGGCGGCGGCCTCGAGGGGACCACGGCCGGCTTCGCGAAGATGGGGCTGGAGCCCGCCTCGCTCATGGCCATCTTGGCCGGCGGCACGGAATTCTTCGGCGGCATCCTGATCCTGCTGGGCCTGTTCACGCGCGTCGCCGCGGCAGGCGCGGTGATCCTGTTGCTGGTGGCCTCGGTCCACGTCCACTACGCCAACGGCTTCTTCGCCGGCAAGGGCGGCTATGAATACGCGCTGCTGTGGGCCGTGATGGCGTTTTACGTCTTCGTGCGCGGCGGCGGGCATTGCTCGATCGACCGCAAGATCGGCAAGGAGTTCTGAATGGCGGTGCGGCGGCGCGCGCGAGGCATGGCATGACCAAGTGGCCCAGCATTTTCGTCGGCCACGGCAGTCCAGGCATGACCCTGGAACGCGCCGCTGCACGCGATTTCATGAGCGGCCTGGGCAACCAGCTCGGCAAGCCCAAGGCCATCCTGGTCGCGACCGCCCATTGGGAAACCGGCGCGCCCGCCGTGGGCGCCGCCGCCAAGCCCGAGACGATCCACGATTTCTTCGGCTTCCCGCAGGAGCTCTACCGCATCGTCTATGCGGCGCCCGGAGCGCCCGAAATCGCCACCCGCGCGCAGGAGCTCCTGAACGGCGCGGGCTTCGACGCCACGCTCGACCATGCGCGCGGACTCGACCACGGCGCCTGGTCGCCGCTCCATCTCATGTATCCCGACGCGGACGTGCCGGTGATGCAGATCTCGCTGCAGCCCCATCGCGGGCCCGGCTATCACCTGTCCATCGGCCGTGCGCTCGAGCCCTTGCGCGAAGAGGGCGTGCTGGTAATGGGCAGCGGCGCCATCACGCACAACCTGCGCGATTTCGGCCGCTGGGGCCTCAACGATCCGCCCGCCGCCTATGCCGCCGAGTTCGACGCTTGGGTGCGCGATGCGGTCACGCGCGGCGATACCGATGCCGTGGTGGATTATCGCGCGCGCGCGCCCCACGCCGCCCGCAACCAGCCGAGCGAGGAGCATTTCTTGCCCTTGCTCGTCGCCATGGGCGCCGGCGGCGAAGGTGCGAAGGCCCGCACGCTCCACGAAGGCTTCACCTACGGCTTCCTGTCGATGGCGGCTTACGCCTTCGACTGACGCGACGTCCGGCGAATAGACCTGCGAAAACCGCATACCCCGCCCGGACCGCACGCGCCTTGCGCGCAAGGGAACGCGCGCGTGTAATCCGGCGGTGACCGCCACCGCCCCTTCCCTGCTCCAGGAGCCCGCATCGCCGACGGGGCTCGCGAAGGCCCTTCAGGTCGCCACCGGCGTTTTCTGCACGCACCTTTATCTGCTGGCCATGTCGGGCGCGAGCATGGCGCTGCCGCACATGCAGGGGCGGTTCTCCGCCGGCCCCGACCAGATCGCCTGGGTGGTGACGGCGTTCATCGTCACGGTCGCCATGACCAACGCCTGCGCGGGCTGGCTGACCGATCATCTGGGCCGCCGCAAGCTGCTGCTGATCTGCGTCGTCGGCTTCACCCTGTCCTCGGTCCTGGTCGGGCTGACCGAAAGCCTCGAGGCCGCCGTGCTGGCGCGCGTGCTGCAGGGCATATTCTGCGCGCCGCTGGCGCCGCTCGGCCAGGCCATCGCGGTGGACGCATGGCCGCGCGACCGGCAGGCCATGGCCACTTCGATCTGGAGCATGGGCGCCTTGTGGGGTTCGTTCATCGCGCCGCTGGCGGGCGGCTACCTGGCTGACAACTTCAACTGGCAATGGGTCTTCTTCATGCCCGTGCCGATCGGGATCCTGACCTTTCTCACCGGCTGGCTGTCCG
>CAYZFH010000202.1:0-5975 GCA_964477375.1 uncultured Rhizobiaceae bacterium
GCCGGGCTTCGGCGATCGCCGTAAGGCCATGCTCGAGGACATCGCGACGCTTACGGCCGGCCAGACGATCAGCGAAGAGCTGGGCATCAAGCTGGAGAGCGTCACGCTCGACATGATGGGCCGCGCGAAGAAGGTGGTGATCGACAAGGAGAACTCCACCATCGTCAGCGGCGCCGGCAAGAAGAAGGACATTGAGGCGCGCTGCACGCAGATCCGGGCGCAGATCGAGGAAACCACCTCGGACTACGACCGCGAGAAGCTGCAGGAGCGGCTGGCCAAGTTGGCCGGCGGTGTGGCCGTCATCCGCGTCGGCGGCGCCACCGAGGTCGAAGTGAAGGAGCGCAAGGATCGCGTCGAGGATGCGATGCACGCGACCCGTGCGGCGGTCGAGGAGGGTATCCTCCCCGGCGGCGGCGTGGCCCTTCTCTACGCGACCCGCGTGCTCGACAAGGTGAAGCCGGCGAACGACGACCAGCGCGTCGGCGTCGACATCATCCGCCGCGCGCTCCAGGCTCCGGTCCGGCAGATCGCCGAGAACGCGGGCGAGGACGGCGCGGTGATCTCGGGCAAGCTGCTCGACCAGAAGAGCCTGACCTTCGGCTTCAACGCCCAGACCGGCGAGTATGTCGACCTGGTAAAGGCCGGCATCGTCGACCCAGTCAAAGTGGTCCGTACGGCCCTTCAGGACGCGGCGTCCGTGGCTGGCCTTCTGATCACCACCGAAGCCATGATCGCCGAAAAGCCTGAGAAGAAGGCTGCGGCGGGCGGCGGTCACGGTCACGACCACAGCCACGACTTCTAAGCCGAAGTCGAAATAGTTGCTTCGCCCTTCGTGCGCGGGGCGGGCAAGGGAAAGGGCCGCGGGGAAACCGCGGCCCTTTTCGTTTAGCGCCTAAACGATCGGCGCTTGCCTCGGGCTCGGTCCTCCCGGCATCATGCCCGCTCGATCCGGGACGGAGAGACCGATGCGCGTGATTCCCGAGGACGTCTACAATCCGAAATCCTACGAGAAGGTCCGGTTGCCGCTCGACGACGCCGAGACGCTGCCGGCCTGGTGCTACACCTCGGAGGCGTTCTGGCGCGCCGAGGTCGACCATATCTTCATGAAGGTCTGGAACTTCATGGGGCGCGTCGACCTGATCCCCAAGGCAGGCGACTATTACGCGGTCAATTTCGCGGGCGTGCCGGTGGTGATCCTGCGCGATGAGAAGGGCGAGGTGCGCGCCTTCGCGAACACCTGCCGCCACCGCGGCGCGCGCATCGCCGACGGCAAGGGCAACACGCGCGCGTTCAAGTGCCCCTATCACGCCTGGGTCTACGGCTTGGATGGCCGCCTCAAGGGCGCCGCCGGTATGGAGCACACCAAGGGCTTCGACCGCGCGAATTACGGCCTGGTGCCGATCCGGCTCGAGACCTGGGGCGGCTACATCTTCATCAATTTCGACGAGAAGGCGGAAAGCCTGGCCAGCTATCTGGGCGACCTGCCGGAGGAACTGGCCAGCTACAAGTGCGAGGATCTGGTCACCACCCGCGTCACGGAATACGACCTCAAGTGCAATTGGAAGCTCTTCATCGAGAACGCGATGGAGGAGTACCACCTGCCGACCGTGCACAAGGCGTCGCTGCAGCTTCTGGAGATGAAGCACGGCATCGTGCCCGTCCGGGGCAATTGGGACGTCATCCGCGAGAAGCACGAGGGCACGCGCGCCTTGCTCGATGAGGACCGCGCGCACGCCTTCCCGCGCATCAAATCGCTTGCCGGCCATCCCGCCGAGGGCACGCATTACGTCGTGCTGTACCCGTCCACCATGCTGGGCATGACGACGGATTGCGTCTGGTGGCTGGAGCTGCGGCCCGATGGCCCGCACAAGACCAAGCTGATCGTCGGCACGTCCTTCCCGAAGGAGACCGTGGCGCGCAACGATTTCGCCGATAAGGTGAAGTACTACTACAAGCGCTGGGACCAGTCCGTCGGCGAAGACAACGAGATCTCCGAGATTCAGCACGAGGGCGTGAGTTCGCCCTTCGCCCTTTCCGGGCGCCTGTCGCATCTGGAGCCCTTGGTGCACCACATCGCCAATTGGGTCGCCGACCGCATCGTTGGCGGCGACACCTTCGATCGCCGCCATGACGCCGACAAGACCAGCGCCATCGCCCTCAGCCTGACCAAGTCGGGCGGGGGTGGACGCCGGCCGGCGGCGGCGGAGTAGTATCGCCTAGCCATCTCACACGCTCAGGGGGAGACGTTGATGAACAAGAAGCCCGCGCGCGGCCGCGCCGCCGCCAAGAAGACTTGGCATCTGCACTGCGAGAACTCCACCAAGCTGGGCGAAGTCTTCGCCATCACCGGCGAGCGGGTGAAAGCCGCGCTGAAGCGCCACCCCAAGCTCAAGGGCAAGCTGAAGGTCACGCTTGGCCAGGACAATGACATCTACGACAAGGCGATGCGCACCGCGGACTTCATGTTCGGTTGGCATTTCGACCGAAAGGATCTGCCGCGCCGCGCGCCCAACCTGAAGATGATTCACATGCATGGCGCGGGCGTGAACCATGTCATGCCGCTCAACTGGATGCCCAAGGGCTGTGTGCTCACAAACAGCCGCGGCGTACACGGTCCGCGCGCGGCCGAATACCTGATTATGTCGCTGTTGATGCTGAACAACCGGTTGCCCGAGATGGTGACCAACCAGCGCGCCGCGCGGTGGGAACAGTGCTACGCCAGCGTCATCACGGGTAAGACGCTTCTGGTCATTGGCGTCGGCCAGATCGGCGGCTCGGCGGCTGACTGGGCGAAGAAATTCGGCCTCAAGGTGATCGGCACACGCCGCACCGGCAAGCCGCACCCGTCTGTCGACAAAATGTACAAGTCGAAGGACCTGCGGAAGCTTTTGCCCCAGGCTGACTTCGTCATGATGTGCGTGCCGGCGACCGACCACACCAAGCATCTCCTGGGCAAGAAGGAGATCGGTCTGATGCGGAAGGGCACGGGCTTCATCAACTACAGCCGCGCGGACCTGGTCGACTACGAGGCCTTACGCAAGCGTCTGATCAAGAATGAGCTGACCGCGATCCTGGACGTCTTCAATCCGGAGCCGCTGCCGCCATCCTCGCCCTTGTGGAAGACGCCCAACCTGATCATGACGCCGCACTGCTCGTCGGACGACAGCATCCATTACACGCCGCGCACACTGGACGTGGTGCTGTCCAACATCGAGCGGATCATGGCGGGCAAGAAGCCCACCAGCGTCGTCGATCCGAGGTGGCAGTACTGAGCGCCCGCATCCGCCATTAGGCCGGGCCGATGACGCCGCTGGTCGTCGGCCTGGTTCTCCTGGCCGCGGTGATGCACGCGGTCTGGAACGCCCTGGTAAAAGTCTCGGGCGACCGGCTGGCGATCATGGTCGGGATGAGCGCGGTTGGTGGCGTGGCCGGCTTGGCCGTGCTGCCCTTCGCGGCGGCGCCGTTCCTGGCGAGCTGGCCGTTCCTGGCGCTCACCACGGCCATCCATGTCGGCTACTATCTGTTCCTGCTGCGCGCCTATGCGATCGGCGATCTGAGCCAGGTCTATCCGGTGGCGCGCGGCGGCTCGCCGCTGATCCTCGCGCTCGTTTCCGGCCCCATTGTCGGTGAGGCCTTGACCGTCTCGCAGGCCATGGGCGTCGGCCTGATCTCGCTCGGCATTATCAGCCTGTCGCTCGGCAAGGGCAGCCGCTTGGCGCTGTTCTATGCGCTGTGCACGGCCTGTTTCATCGCGGCCTATTCGGCGACGGACGCGTTGGGCGTGCGGCGCTCGGGCAGTCCGCTCGGCTATATCGGATGGCTGTTCTTCCTCGACGGCGCGATGATGCTGGCCTTCGGCTTCTGGCGGCGGGGCCGCACGCTCTTTTCACCCTCGCGGATCGACTGGCGGCAATGGATTGGTGGCGGCGTTCTGGCGCTGTGCGCCTACGGCATCGTGGTCTGGTGCTACAACCTGGGCGCGGTCGCGCCCGTGTCGGCCATGCGCGAGACCAGCGTGGTTTTCGCGGCCCTGATCGGCTCGTTGTTCCTGGGCGAAAGCTTCGGCGCGCGCCGTGTGATCGCCGCGTCGATCGTGGCGTCCGGAGTCGTGGTGATGAACCTCTAGAGGTTCAGTTGCGGATCTGCAGGCCCGTGTCGGTGAAGCGGGCGAAGCGCTCCGGCTCCAGCCGCTCGGGCCGCGGCCACACGCGCGGGAAGTAGCCGCAATCGACGCTCTCGCCCGGCTTCAGCCCGTGGCCCTCGAAGTGGGGACGCCCGGGCGAGGGGCGTTCGGCGTAACGCGCGTCGTCGCCCATCCAGATCGAGGAAAGAGCGCGCCGGCGGCGGGCCGAGCCCTGATTGCCCGGCGCGCCGTGCACAGTCAGGCCGTTGAAGGCGATGCAGTCGCCCGGTTCCACCGCCCAGGACAAGATCTCGTATTCGCCGCGGGTGCTCTCGATGTCCGGCATGCGCTCGAACGCGGCGCCGCTTGCCGTGCGGTAAAGATCGCGGCCGTCCTTGCTCAGCTCCGGTGCGAACCAGCGGTTCCATTTGTGCGAGCCGCGCACCAGCTCCAGTGAGTTTTCCTTGGCGACGGGGTCCAGCGGGAACCAGATCACGGTCATCTGACCGTCGACCCAGAAGAAGGGCTGGTCCTGGTGCCACCGCGTGCGCTTGGACGTGCCGACATCCTTCACCCACAGCGTGTCGGCGAAGAAATTGATTTTCTGGGATTTCATCAGCCGCGCTGCGATGCCGGGCGCCGGGCCGTTCAGCATGAAATCGCGGAATTCGGGAATCTGCTGCGACATGCAGATGTCGGACAGGAAGAAGCCGCCCTCGCCCTGGGTGGTCTGCACCGTATGCAGTGGGGTGGGATGGGCGATGTTGCGCTCCACCCCTGCTTCCAGCTTGGCCAGCCAGTCGCGGTCGACGACGCCCTTCAGATGCATCACGCCGTCGTTTTGAAAGCGTTCGACCTGCGCATCGGAAATCGCGACTGCCATGGGCTGCTCCTAGATGCTGACCTTGAAGGATGAATTGTCGGCGAAGCGACGGCCCTTCGCCAAGCCGGCGCCCGAGCCGGGCCAGACGCGGGGGAAGTATTCGCTGTCCATTGGGTCGCCGGGCTTCAGCCCATGGCCCTCGAACAATGGGCGCACGGGACCGGGCCGCTCGGCATAGGTCGCGTCATCGCCCAGCCAGATGGTCGAAAGCGCGCGGCGGCGATGCTGCTGGTTCGGGTTGCCCGGTGCGCCGTGTACGACCATGCCGTGGAAGGCGATGATGTCGCCCGGTTGCATGTCGAACGTGACGATGTCGTATTTCGCGCGCTCCGATTGGATGTCGGGCATGCGCTCGAAGGCGCTGTTCTCGGGGTAAAGGTCTTTGCCGCTGCGCGTCAGCTCGGGCTGGAACCAGCGGCCCCATTTATGCGAACCGCGGATCAGCTCCAGCGAGACATCCTTGGAGACGGGGTCGAGCGGCAGCCAGAAGATGCACATATGCTCGCCGTTGACCGAGTAGTAGGGCTGGTCCTGATGCCAGCGGGTGCGCTTGGGCGTGCCCGTGCCCTTCACCCAGATCGCGTCGTAGAAGAAGTTCACGCGCTTGGAGCGCATCAAGGCGCCCGCGATGGCGCCGGCCGGCGATTCGCACATGAACCGGCGGAACTCAGGCAAGCGCTGCGACATGCAGAAATCGGTCAGGAAGAAACCGACGTCGCCTTCGCCCTGCTGGACCGTATGAAGCGGTCCGGGCGATGCGATGTCCTTCTCGACACCCTCGGCCAGAAGGTCGAGCCATTCTTGCGAGAAGGCGCCGCGGATACAGGCGACGCCATCGCGTTCGTAGGTCTCGATATCGCGCTCGGTCACGGCGGGGTGGCGCATCGCGATCCTCCCTTTGGGTGCCGTCAAGAATAGGCCGCTTGGCCCTTTTCCGGCAATCGCGGGCGATTAGGATGCGGGCTCGCG
>CAYZFH010000203.1:0-3227 GCA_964477375.1 uncultured Rhizobiaceae bacterium
TCTAACAGAACAGAGCGGGATGCGGCGGGGTTTACGACCTGCTCGGTCGCTAATGCACCATCAAGAGAGGCCGGTCCGTCCGCCGCAGAAGCGTGCCGGTCACGCCGCCGAAGATCAGGCGCTTCAAGTCTCCGCGCGTATAGGCCCCCAGGACCGCCAGATCGACCTGATAGGCCGAGAGCGCGGCCATAATCTCCTCGCCATCCGTCCTGTGCGCCCCTCCACCGATCCGGATCGCACGGGCCTGGGCGCCGTGGCAGGCCAGATAGTCCAGCAAATCGTTCTCCGGCAAATCATCGGTGTCACGGCCGGCGGCAATGAGAACCACGATCTCCTCCGCGCGCTCGATCAGCGGCATGGCGCAGGCGACCGCCCGCGTGGCTTCCAACGAGCCGTTCCAGGCGATGGCGATGCGGCGCGGAGACAAGGGGCGCACGGTGCTGGGCACTACGAGGACCGGCCGGCCGGTGTGACGCAAGGCCGCATGCATGGCGTCCGAGACGTGGGAATCGTCGGCCGGGCCGGGTTTCTCCATCACGATCAAATCGGAGACGCGCCCGTATTGCAGCACCAGGTTCATCTCCATTCCCGTCCGCTCGACAAAGGCGGCGGAAAAGCCGGGATCGGTCTTGCGCTTCTTCAGCGCGTCCGGATTGTTCGCCAGGGCGGCATCGAAGCGCTTACGGGCGGCTGCGCCGTTTTCCTTATTTCGGGCCTCGATCTGTCCCATGATCTGTTCGAGCGTGGCGGCAGAGAAATAATCGGTGGCGTAGTTGACCGCTTCGCGCGGGTCGTTGCGCATGAACATGGCTTCCACATGGGCGCCGACATCGCGCGCGATGCCGACCGCGGATTCGAGCGCGGCGTCTTCGCGTCCCTCGCCGCACAGGGGAACCAGGATTTTCCGCAGGGCCATGGCTTTCCTCCTCTGGATGCAAGTGGAAAGATGCCCTGGCTTTCTTCTCCCGGCTTTGAACTAGGTCAAAGCGGATGCTCGGCCTGTGCGGCTTTATTGACACATAGCCCGCCACGAATGGAGGACGGACGATGTCCCTCCTAAAGATCCGGTATCACGGCCTGGACCAATCGGATGCGATCGATGCCAAGCTGCACGCCCGCGCCGAGAAGCTCGACCGGCTTTTCGACCGAATCACGGCCTGCGACGTCGTGGTCGAATGCACGAACCATCGCCATCACAAAGGGCGTATCTACCGCGTCGGCATCGACCTGGTCGTGCCGGGGGCCGAATTGGTCGTCAGCCGCGCGCCGGACGAAAAGCACGAGCACGAGGACGTGTATGTGGCGATCCGGGATTCCTTCGACGCCGCGGAACGCCTGCTGCGAAGCCACGCCCGGCGCAAACGCGAATAGCCGCGCCGTCTAAGGCGCCGGCGGCCGAATCGCGCCGCCCGCGGTCAGCAATGTCAGCGCCTGCCGCGCGCCGGCGATTCGCTCCAGGGCGCCCTGAAAAATCTGATCCCGGGTCATCGTGACGGCGGCCAAGCGTTCTTCGATCGCCGCCATGCCGACCGCCGCCGCCAGGCGTGCCGCGACGGAGGGTTCGTCCATGGCGGGAAGAATGCGCTGGGGCGTCGGCCCCTGGACGCCCACGCAGCCGGCCAGTTCGCGCGCCGCCGCCAGGGCCATGCCGTCCGACACGGCGCGGGCGCGCACATCCAGCACGCCCCGGAAAATGCCGGGGAACGCCAGCGAGTTATTGACCTGATTGGGGAAATCGCTGCGGCCCGTGCCGACCACCGCCGCGCCGGCCTCCAGCGCATCCCAGGGCCAGATCTCCGGTACCGGATTGGCACAAGCCAGCACGATCGCATCGCGCGCCATGCCGCGAATGTCATCCGGCCGGATCACACCGGGCCCGGAGCGGGAAAACGCGAGGCAGACATCCGCGCCGCGCAGCGCGGCCGCGATGCCGCCCTCGATTCGGCCGGGATTGGACTCACGGCAAAGCGCCCATTTATCGGCGAACCGCGCGCGAGCCTCTTCGATATCCGCCCGGCCGGCATGAAGTGTGCCGCGGCTGTCGCAGGCGATGACCGCGCGGGGATCGGCGCCCGCCGCCTTCAGCAACCGATAGGTGGCGATGTTCGCCGCACCCGTGCCGATCAGCGCGAACCGCGCGGATTCGATCTTCTTCCCGACGGCTTTCAAGGCATTGATGACGGCGGCGAGCGCGACGGTCGCCGAGCCCTGCTGGTCATCGTGCCAGACAGGGATGCGTGCCGAATCGCGCAGCCGCGCAAGAATTTCGAAGCATTTGGGCTGGGCGATATCCTCGAGGTTGATCCCGCCGAACGAAGGCTCGAGCCAGCGCACCGCCTGCACGATGTCGTCCGCGCGCGTCGCGCCGATGCAAAGCGGCACGGCGTCGACCCCGCCCAGATATTTGAACAGAAGCGCCTTGCCCTCCATCACCGGCAGGCCCGCCTCCGGGCCGATATCGCCCAAGCCGAGGACACGCGAACCGTCGGAGACGATCGCAACCGTGTTTGCCTTGTTGGTGTGTTGATAGACCAGCTCGGGCGCCGCATGGATGGCCTTGCACGGCGCGGCCACGCCGGGGCTGTACCACACCGCGAAATCGCCCGGCCCGCCCACCGGGCATTTCGGCATCATCTGCACCTTGCCGCGATAACGCGCGTGCAAGCGCAACGCCTCTTCCGCCGGCTTGCCCGCGCGCGCGAGGAACTCGGCCCGATCGCCCATCGTGACCCCCTGAGATACCGACGCGTCGCACTTTATGCGACGCCAGACCGTCCGGGCCGTGATTTAGGTCAATCCTGCGGGCGGCATATCTGTCCCGCAATCCCAGGGTGACGGGCTTCTTCTGCCCCCGCCCGTCACCGGGGCGGCGATTACGGCCGCCGCTTCACGACCATGTTGGGCACCATGATCAGCACAGGCTCGTCCTTCTGGTTGAGCGTGGTGACGCGGATTTTGACGAGACCTTGTCCAGGGCGCGATTTCGAGGCGCGCACCTCCAGCACTTCGCTTTCGACGCGCAGGCTGTCGCCGGGCCGCACCGGGCGCGGCCAGCGGAACTCGTCGAGGCCCGCGCCGATGATGCCGCCCGCGGGCGTCAATTCGCTGTCGACCAGAAGCCGCATGGTGAGCGACGCCGTATGCCAGCCGCTGGCGGCCAGGCCCTGGAAGAAGGATTTGTCCGCGGCGGCTTCATCGAGATGGAACGGTTGCGGATCGTATTCGGC
>CAYZFH010000203.1:3327-5947 GCA_964477375.1 uncultured Rhizobiaceae bacterium
AGATAGGTGCCCATGGGCACGCCGGCGAAGCAGTAGCCGCCCGCGAAATGGATGCCGTCGTGGGTGATGAGATGCGGCCACAGGTTGAACGTGCCCGCGCAGCGGCCCGTCCAGGAATGGGTCACCTTGAGATTCGCGATCTCCGGCACCCGCTCGGCCGCGTCGGCGTGAAGCTGGGCGCCCTTCTTGCGCGCGGTGGTGGGCTTGGTGCCCGTGCGCCACAGGAACAGGATGCGCGTGCCGTCGGGCGAACGGCGCAGCGAGATCACGTCGTGGACATGGTCGATATAGGTGCGGTCGGTCGGCAGCAGCTTTTTCATCAGCGCCGGATCGAGCGGCTCGGTCGCGATCATATAGGCGTCGAACGGAATGATGCGGCGCTGCAGCCACGGCCACAGATTGCCCGTATAGCCGTTGGTCGCGACCAGCACTTGCTTCGCGCGCGTGGGACCTTGCGTGGTGGCAACATCGAACCCGTCGCCGTCGCGGCGGATGCCGGTGACGGGCGTGCGGCCGATCAGCGTGACGCCGGCCGAACGCGCGCGGTCCAACAGACCCTTGTGGTAGAGGCCGGGATGGATCGCGGCCAGTTCCGGGATCAGCGCGCCGCCGTTGAACAGATCGCTGGCGACCTCTTTGCGGATCTCGGCCTTCGACATCATCTGGAACTGGGTGCCCAGATGCTTGCGCCGCCGTTCGAACTCGTCGGCCAAGTCGTCGTACTGGCGCTGGGACTTGGTCATGATCAGACGGCCGCAGATCTTGAAGCCGCAATCGATCTGTTCCTTCTCGACGCGCTCGGCGACGGAATCGAACGCGCCCTTCATCTCGCTATAGACGGCGACGGCGTACGCGTCGCCCCTGCTCTTCTGCAGGTCGCGGAAACTGTGCTTCAGCGTCTGGCCGACATAGCCCGCGTTGCGCGTGGAGGCGCCGTGGCCCAGATCCTCGGCGTCCAGCACGACGACCTTGCGGCCGGCACGCGCCAGGTCGATCGCGGCATTCAGGCCCGTGAAGCCCGAGCCCACGATGGCCACGTCCACATTCTTCGGCGGCGCCTCGGGCACGGCCGTCACGCGCGGCGCGGCCTCCCACCAATAGGGCGTGTCCTTGAAATCGGCTGCGAAGATGTCCGCGCTCATGGCGGGCCGCGATCCGTCGGGCATCCAAGTCGCTCCTAAAAACCCATTGGTGAACCAGCAGAATCCGCATCAAAATACCCATGCTGGATGGGACGAGGATGCAATCTATCCATGCCGCACAGAATTAGGAACACCTTGGCTTGCGTCTTTCTCGCTGCCGTATGGGCAGGCGAAGCAAAGTCACAATATCGCCTGCCCCCATTTCCGCAGCCGACACCGGCGGAGCTGTTGGAACCAGACGTTTCATTGCCGTTCAAGGAAGACTCCAAAACCATCTCGGCTGGGATGGGGAGCCGCCTAAAGGTGACGTCGCTCGACGGTCCGATGATCGCGGAGCCGGCTCGCGCCTATTGGGTAAATGACGACACCGTTCTTTTTATCGGGCAAGGCCCAGTCGAATTTCCTGAGCGAAGGAGTCTTCTTGGGAATCTGATAATGAAACAGCAGCCACTCCAAAGTCATATCTACATTTGGAAAATTGGGCATTCGCTGGTCCGTTCGATCCCAGCAATCTCTATCTTGTGTCATGGCGCCGCGAATTACACAGTCGCGAACATCGACATAAAAACGTCCGACAAATCCTCAACCTACTCCATTCGTGCATCGAATCTGTCTGATGGCACGAGGCAAATAGAAAATTTCGAAAAACATGCGGACCCATTTTCCTGCACAGAATTCGAGCGGTTGGAAACGCGAGCGCCTCACCTGAGGTCATCGACCGTAAACGCCAGTCCCGCCTCCTTTTACTTGGCATTTTTCGACGTCTATATCGAATCCCCAAGACGTTCTGCGTCGATCGAATATAACGGCACACGTTGGGCCGCACCCCGTGCCTCCAACGTTCGTATGATCGATCTCAACACGGGCGGTATAACGCTTCTGCCCATACCTGACGTGGGTATCGAGGCCCACGTCGGCTATGCTGGCATTAACTATTCGCTCCACGACCACGCATACTTGCTATGGGACGCAAGGGCGCCGGGTCGCGCCATCATGACACCGGACGATCGAGAGGAAGCCCCGGAAGTGTCGTGGAAGGCGGCTGGCTGCCGACCGGCGTGGACAATCGATGCCACACACCAGGTCGTGCAGCGTTGTCTACCACCCGACCTTCCTCTCAACGTCTTCACACAGACCAATGCCGGTATCATTGGATTTACTCGTCGGGCAGGCGGACTCGGCGGGTCTGTCAAAGGTGGCGTCTATAGGATTGCCGACGGCAAAGCCTCGCTGTTGCTCAATGAGGTGTTAACTTCAATTTGGATTGCGGCCCCATTGGCTTCTCCTAACGGATGCAGGGTGGCCGCCGTTCTATCGCCGTTGGACGAGGCTACCGCCCGTCCCCGGCTCACGATCCTCGACTTCTGTACCGCTTCCAACGGACAGTAGAACACAGCGACAGTAGACCTGAAGAAGCGAACGACGGTGGCTGGGGCGCCAGGATTCGAACCTGGGGTCGCGGGACCAAAACCCGCTGC
>CAYZFH010000204.1:0-5946 GCA_964477375.1 uncultured Rhizobiaceae bacterium
AGCGCCGCGCCCATGAACGGCGCGGTGCAGGGCGTTGCCACCAGCACGGCCAGCACGCCGGTGAAGAACGCGCCCGCCTTGCCGGGTTTCGCCGCCAGGGCGCTGCCCGCGCCTGTGAAGCCGCCGCCGATCCGATAAATGCCGGACAGGTTCAGCCCCAGCACGAACATCAGGTAGGACAGGAACAGGACGAACCACGGTGCCTGAAGCTGGAAGCCCCAACCGACCGCGGTGCCGCCCGCGCGCAGCGCGATCAAGACACCCGCCAGCACGGCGAAGGACAGGACGACGCCCGCGCCGAAGACGAGGCCATGCGCGCGCGCCTCGCGGCGCTCCTTGTCGGCCAGGCGAACCAGCCCAACGGTTTTCATGGACAGGATCGGGAACACGCACGGCATCAGGTTGAGGATGAGACCGCCGGCGAAGGCCAGCAGCAACGCGAGAGGCAACCCCGGCCCGCTGCCCTCGCCTTCGCTCGAGCCGATCACGGCGCCGGCCGGTGCGGGATTGGCCACGAAGGCGAAACGGTGGACCTGGCCGCCGCCGCCCTTTCCTTCCGTCAGTTCGACCACGCCGGTCAACTTCTCGCCAGATTTCACGCCCAGCACGCCGCGCTGCATATCGACGACAAGCCCATCCGCCGTCGCGCGCCGCGTTTGCGGAGCGCCGTTCTCGGCCGCATCGAGCTGTTCAAGGAAGACGAAGGAGTCGGATACCGACGCCGCCATATCCTTCGGCATGGCCAGGGCCAGGCGGAAACCATCCTTCGTCGCGGCATAGGTCGCGGGCCACGGCGCTTGTTGCGGCAACGCGGCGCGCGCCTTGGCGAAATCCGCGGCCACGTCGGGGTTCGCGCGAGTCTCCGTGGCCAGAGGAACGCTCACGGTGAGCGATGCCTGTTCCGGCACGCAGATCTCCGAACAGGCCAGCCAATCGGCGTTGGCCGTGATGTCAAAGTTCACCCCCGGCGCCACGCTGGCCGGCACCTTGATTTCCGTCAGCAGCCACGCTTCGTCGGCGTAGCCGAAATTGACCAGGTGGCCGAGGGGGAAGCGGATCGGCGCGGGCCAGACGATCGGACCCGCCTCCGCGCCCGGCGGCAGCGTCCAAGCAATGGTCGTGGGCACGCCCGAATCGCCCGGATTGATCCAATAGGTGTGCCAGTGCGGTTTGATTTCCTGGCGCAACGCGACCCAGAACGAATCGCCCGGCCGCACCGAGGAGACCTCGGAGACGAGCGTAACGCGGACATGATCGCGCTGAACGGGATTCGCGGACGCACCCGCGATCGCGAGCACGGCAAGGAAAGGCGCCAGGAGAATCGATAAGAGACGCCGCACGCAGTCACCCCGCCAATGGCATGCCGCTCATATGGGCGTCCAAACGTGACGAAATCAAGGCAAACGGCGGTAAAGCAACTTCCACCGCCCGGCAAAGACCGGCCGCACGCCACTGAAAAACCTTCGCTTTTTGTTCGCGCTCGGGCGTACCATCACGAACAGTTGAATGCCAATGGGGGATTCCGTGCCGCTCTCGCGCCTGTGCCTTGCCGTGGTTTTTTCCAGTCTCGCCGTGGCGGGCTTGATGGGTGCGCCGAGAGCGCAGGGCTTGATGGCCGACCCCATCGCCCCGTCCTACCTCTTCATGCCGGTCGACGAGAACACGACCCAAACGAATGCCCAGGCTTTCGACAACCATGATGCCGACGGCGACGGCGTGCTGACTCAGCAGGAATACGACGGCGCGACGTCCCAGGCGTTCAAGAAGTTCGACAAGAACGGCGACGGCCAGATCACGCCGGACGAGATGCCGGACACGCCCCAGGCCAAGAAGACGTTCCAGGCCATGGACAAGAACGGCGACGGTGTGGTCACCCAAGACGAATTCCAGATTCACTCCGCCGAATGGTACCAGCAGCACGACCTGAACAAGGACGGATCGCTGAGCAAAAGCGAAGCCACCGGGCAGTAAGGAAGATCGCGATGATGAATCCGAAATCCGCCGCGCTTGCGGCCTCTGTATTGGCCGCGACGCTGATCGCAAGCGCGAGCGCGGACGCCCAGATGGGCGGTGCGGCGCCTCCCGTGCTCCCGCCCAATATGGTCTTCAACGGGCCCAACGCCGTCTTCAGTTCGATGGACACGAACAAGGACAATGCCGTCTCGAAGCAGGAGTATCTGGACTACTACTCCAAACGCTTCGATTCGATGGACAAGAACAAGGACGGAAAAATCACGTCCGACGAGATGCCCACCAAGAACAAGGGCAAGCCCAACACCGTGTTCAACGATATCGACGTCAACAAGGACGGCGTGGTGACCAAGCAGGAATATCTTGATTACTACGCGAAGAAATTCGACGCCGCCGACAAGAACAAGGACGGCAAGATCACCACGGACGAGCTGCAGAAAAAGGTGAACTGACGGTCCGGCCCGCTTACGGTTTCTACGCGGTAGGCGGCGTCAGGTAGTTGTCGGCAAGGGCGTGATAGACGCTCTTCGGACAGACCATCCGCGAGCAGACATAGGCGATCAGCGCCGCGCCCATCAGCGGCACCAGCATGCCGTAGTTCTGCGTCATCTCCGTCACGATGACGAAGGCCGTGATCGGCGCCTGCACGACGCCGGTGAAATAAGCCACCATCCCCACCAGCACGACGGCCTTGAACAATTCAGGGCTGAACATCGACGCGATATTCATACCGAAGCCCGCACCCGCCGCGAGCGAGGGCGAGAACAAGCCGCCGGGCAGGCCACTGACCGACGACAGCAGTGTGGCCAGGAACTTCAGCAGGCCGAAGCTCCACCCCGCCCCTTCGTTGCCCTCGAGCAGCGCGCGCGCCTGGTCATAGCCCGTGCCGTAGACGGAGCCTTGCGAGAGAAGCCCGATGATCGCGAAGGCCAGGCCGCACAGCACCGCGAAGCGAACCGGGTTGCGCTTGCACCAATGGCCGATCCGGCCGTGGATGCCGCGCATGATGACGACCAGAAGGCGGCTGAACAGCCCGCCCGCCAATCCGCCCAGCACGCCGCAGACCGGCACGACGATCCAGGCGTCCACCCCGTGCAAGGTCGCGTCGCTTTTCCCGAAATAGCTGTAGTTGCCGAGGATCATGGCGGAGACCAGGCCCGCGACCAGCACGGCAGCGATCACGAGGCGGCTGGTCTTCGGATCGAAAGAACGGCTCAGCTCCTCGATGGCGAAGATGATGCCGGCCAAGGGCGCGTTGAATGCCGCCGCGACGCCCGCGCCCGCGCCCGCCACGATCAGGCCACGCTGGCGCAACGGCGACATGCGCCCCACGGTGAACATCACCGCCGCGCCGACCTGCACGGTCGGGCCTTCGCGCCCGATCGACGCGCCGCAGAGAAGACCGCCGAGGGTGAGGAAGATCTTGCCGATCGCCACGCGCAGGCCGATCAGTTTTTGGCGTGCCGCGGGATCATCCAGATGCCGCGCGGCAATGGCCTGCGGAATTCCGCTGCCTTGCGAATTCGGGAAATAGCGGTTGGCCAGGAAGACGATGAGTCCGAAACCGACCGGACACAGGATCAGCGGCACATAGGGCCACTGGGCGCGGATGAATTGATTCGCGCTATGGGCATAGTCCGCCGTGACAGTAAAGGCGATCGCCACCAGGGCTGTGACCACGCCGCCCATCAGGAAGACGAACTGCCGCCGCCAGCGATGGCGCATGAGGCTGACAAGACGTCGGTAACGAGTCGTCTTCGCCCCTGGCGGCATGCTCTCTCCGGCTGATCGCACGAAACGGCCGCGGCCCCGTCGTGGGACCGCGGCCGCATGGCGAGTTTAGAACGTCTGCGCGCCCTTCACGGCCGCGAGCGCCGCGTTGGCGACTTCCACGTCCTGATCACCGGTGCCCGAACCGACGCCGATGCCGCCGACGCACTTGCCGTCGACGATGATGGGCAGACCGCCCTTCAGGTTGGTGAAACGGCCGCCGGTGGCCAGGCCCATCAGATTCTCGGCGTGGGGCGGCGTCTTGCCGGTCGGATTCTTCGACGAGGCGGCGGTGCGCGCCTTGGCGGTCGCCGTGTCGATCGACAGGACCTTGGCGCCGTCCATGCGCGAGAAGGCCAAGAGGTTGGCGCTCTCGTCGACGATGGTGATGCACTGCGGCACGCCCATGTCCTCGGACTTCTTCACGGCGGCGGCCAGCATTTTCAGCGCGCCGGCATGGGTGAGCTTCAGCGTCGAAACGGTGTCGGACATGGATATCCCCTTGTATGGATTTTGTGGTGGCGGACTTTAGGCGCTCACCCCGCCCGCCGCAACGCCACCAAGGCTAGTGCGTATGGCCTTCCGCGGCCGATTTCTGGATCACGGCTTGGATTTCGACCCGGCCGGCGCGCTCGAACACCAGGGTCAAAGGCACCGTGTATTCGTGGCGCAAAGGCTCCTTCAGGTCCGCCAGCAGAATCCGCATCCCGCCCGGCTGCATCGCGACCGTCTTCTTGGCGCCCACGTCCACGGTGGAGATGGGCTCGTAAGAGGTCGCGCCGGCGCCCTTCTTGGCCTTCTGGATCTCGATGCGACCGGCCGCCTTGGCCTCGACCGCGATCAGCCTGTCGGGCTCGGTGCCGGCGTTGGTCAGGGTCATGTAAACGGGACTGGACGCGCCCACCGCAGCGACCGAGGCCCAAGGGTGCATCACCCGGATATCGCCGTGCGTGAAACTATGCGCCAGGACAATGCCGGGAAACGCGAGGGCCAAAAGCAGGGTCAAGGCCGCGAGATGGCGAAACATACCTAGGGCTCCGATTCATTTTTCTCGATGCAACCTGCTGCGCCGCGCGCGATTGGTCAATTGTCAGCCGTCCATGCCAGGGGTACATTGCGCGCCTTCAACCGGTGGACGAATGCGCCCACGAGTTTCGCGATCCATGTTCAGGAAGGCTGGCCGCATCTCGCTGTTCGGCGTCTGGCTCGCGTCCTTCGCGCTGCTCCTGCAGACGGTCCTGCCGCTCCTGAATCGGCCCGCATCGGCCGAAGATGCGGCTTTGCCCTTCTCGACCGATCTCGTCCTCTGCACTGCCCATGGGCTCGCAAAAGTCTCCGGTAGCAGCGCGCCGCATGACGAGACGGATATGGTGCGGGCGTCCAAATGCCCGCTCTGCCAGGTTTGGCAGAATCTCGGCAATGCCGTGCCGTCGTCGGCCGCCAATCTGTTGGGTCCGGCGTACGAACCCAGCGCCGACGCCCGTGCCTCCAACCAGGCGGCGCTGTCCCGTCACCATCTCGATCCGCTCCAAGCCCGCGCGCCTCCCCTGACGGCCTGAGACGTTTTCCGCTGCGCGGCGCCGTTACTCGGCGCTGCGACGCGATTGTCTTGGTCAGATCGGTTCAGGAGTCGTCCATGGGTACGCCATTGCTGCGCGCAGCGGTCGCCGCCGCTTTTCTTTCCATCGCCTGCCCCGCCGCCCACGCGGCAGATACGGGCATTGCCGTCCAGGACGCACATGCCCGGGTCATGCCCGGCGCCAAGGTCGGCGCGGCCTATGTGCGCATCGCCAACAACGGCAAGGAACCGGACCGTCTGGTTGCGGTTTCCACTCCCATCGCCGGCATGGCGGAACTTCACACCATGACCACCGACAACGGGGTGATGAAGATGCGCCCGCTCGAAGGGGGCATCGAGGTAAAGCCCGGCGAGTCGGTCGAACTCAAGCCGGGCGGGCTGCACATCATGCTGATGGACCTGAAAAGCATCCCTAAGCCAGGCGATACCTTTCCTCTCATCCTGACGTTTCAAAACGCCGGCGCGATATCCACCACGGCCAAAGTCGACAAACCTGCCGGACAAGGACACTAGGACGCGCGAGACGGGACGGCATTTCCCAACAAGGAAAAAATCACGAATGAAGATCGGTTCCGACGAACATAAGGAATTGTTATGCCGCGGCTTCATGGAAGCCCACGATCCCT
>CAYZFH010000205.1:0-5925 GCA_964477375.1 uncultured Rhizobiaceae bacterium
GAGGTCGTGACCTTCACGGCCGACATCGGCCAGGGCGAGGAACTGGAGCCCGCGCGCAAAAAAGCGCAGCAGATGGGCGTCAAAGAAATCTTCGTCGACGATCTCCGTGAGGAGTTCGTGCGCGATTTCGTCTTCCCGATGTTCCGCGCCGGCGCCCTGTACGAGGGCGTCTATCTGCTCGGCACGTCGATCGCACGCCCCCTCATCGCCAAGCGCCAGATCGAGATCGCGCAGCAGACGGGTGCAGACGCCGTCGCCCATGGCGCGACCGGCAAGGGCAACGACCAGGTGCGCTTCGAGCTCACCTACTACGCGCTCAAGCCGGACATCCGCATCATCGCACCCTGGCGCGAATGGGACCTGCATTCGCGCACCGACCTGGTCGAGTACGCCGAGAAGCACCAGATCCCGATTCCGCGCGACAAGCGCGGTGAGCCGCCGTATTCGACCGACGCCAACCTTCTGCACATCTCGTATGAGGGCAAGGCGCTGGAGGATCCGTGGATCGAGCCGGACGCCGACATGTACACGCGTTCGGTGGCCCCTGAAGAGGCGCCGGACAAGCCCGCCTATGTCGAGATCGAGTTCGAGCAGGGCAACGCCGTCGCAGTGGACGGGCAGAAGCTTTCGCCCGCGAAGCTGCTCGAGCGCCTGAACGCGCTCGGTGGCGCGCACGGCGTCGGCCGCGTCGATCTGGTCGAGAACCGTTTCGTCGGCATGAAGTCGCGCGGCATCTACGAGACGCCGGGCGGCACTGTTCTGTTCGCCGCGCACCGCGCGATGGAGAGCATCACGCTCGACCGCGAGGCCATGCATCTGCGCGACGAGCTGATGCCGCGCTATGCCAAGCTGGTCTACAACGGCTTCTGGTTCGCGCCGGAGCGCGAGATGATCCAGGCGCTGGTGGACAAGAGCCAGGAGAAGGTGAACGGCACGGTGCGCATGAAGCTGTACAAGGGCACGGCGTCCGTCGCGGGCCGCAAGTCGCCCAACAGCCTCTACTCGCTGGCCCACGTCACGTTTGAGAAAGACTCGGTCTACAACCAGCGCGACGCCGAAGGCTTCATCAAGCTGAACGCGCTGCGCCTGCGCCTACGCAAGCTGGCCGGGAAGTAAACCGCTACGGCAACGCGCTTGGGCCCAGCAGCGGCCCATGTGCGGCCATGGCGCCGGCATAGAGCGCCAGGCCGAGCGCGATCCGCCACCAACCGATCTCGGACAGACGCGGCTTCGCGCGGCCCTGGATCGCGGCCACGAACGGGATGGCCGAGGTGGTGAGCGCGAACGGGCCCCAAGCCGAGCCCAACCTCTCCGCCCGCCGGTGGTCCATCAGCGGCATCCCGAGCAAGGCCAGCGCGGCCAGACCGCCGAAGAAGATCAGCGAAGCCTGATCGCCGTTCGCCGCGATGTGCGACAGGGCCCACAACGCGATCGCCCACATGATCGGATGGCGCGTCACCTTGAGAATGCCGGGCGCCGGATCGGTCGCATGGAAATGCTTCTCTTGCATCACGGCCATGGGATTGCGCGTGGTGTAGCCGCAGACCAGGAGGATCATCGCGAAGGGCATGACGGCCAGCGGCACGATGTGCAGCGCGGGCAGCGCAGGCCACAACTCCCGATAGGGTGCGGCCGAATACGCGGCGGCGTACCAGATCAATGCCGCGCCCGCGGCGACCGAGAACATGGCGAGATAGCCGTTGTCCCCCAGAAGCTTCACGAGTCCGCCACGCAGCGGCGTCGAGGGCAGGAGATGCACGCCGACGAACGCGCAGGCGGCCAGGATGAGGGCGGAGAAGCTGCCGATCATGGCCGATTATCTAGGCAGGAATCGCGCGGGGTCCAGCGGCGGATTTGTCCGCAAGAATTCCCATTTTCGCCACATCCCTGTCCCGGTTTCGGGCGTTCTATACTGGCCATGAATGTGTCCGCGATAAACGCCATGCTTGACGACTTTTCCCGCGCCGCCGACTGGGCGCTGTTCCTCGACCTCGACGGAACCCTGATCGACATTGCCTCGGAGCCCGCCAAGGCGCGGGCGCCGGCGGGGCTCGCGGGGGTGCTCGCGGATTTGCACCAGGCGCTGCACGGCGCGCTGGCCGTGGTCAGTGGCCGGCCGCTGGACGACGTCGACCGCATCCTGCGCCCGTTGAGGCTGCCGGGTGCTGGGCAACATGGGGCCGAGCTGCGCCGCTTGCGCGGCGGGCGTGTGTTGCGGCCCCGGCCGCCGCGTGCCATGCGCCGCATCGCGGAGCGGGTGATCGCGACCATGCCCGAGGGCGCGCTGGTGGAGGACAAGGGCCACAGCATCGCCGTGCATTACCGCCGGGCGCCCCATCTCGCACGAACCGTAAAGTCGCGTGTCGAACGCGCCATAGCGCCTGACCGGCACGAGGCCCATGTGCTGCACGGCAAGATGGTGGCCGAGGTGAAGACCAATGGCATCGATAAGGGCCAGGCGGTCGATGCGCTGATGGCGCTGCCGCCGTTTCGCGATCGCACACCCGTCTTCCTGGGCGACGACCGCACGGACGAGGATGGTTTCGCTGCCGTGCTGCGGCGGGGCGGCCATGCCGTGCGCGTGGGCGATGGGCCGTTCTTCCCGGACGGACCGTGCCTGGCCGATCCGAATGCGGTGCGGCGCTGGCTCGCGGACTTGCGGGACGCGTTGCGTTAATCCACGGGAACGGCGTCGAGCGCTGCCAGGAAGGCGTCGACCCAGTGGGAAACGGAGTTGCCGCGCACGCGCTCGTTCATCGTGGTCCAGCGCGCCTTGCGTTCGTCGAGCGGCATCGTCAGGCCGGCGTGCAGCGCCTCCGCGATCTCATCGACATCGAACGGATTGACGATCAAGGCCGCATCCAGCTCCTTCGCCGCGCCCGCGAACTGGGACAGGATCAGGACGCCGGGATTCGCGGGTTCCTGCGCCGCGACATATTCCTTCGCCACGAGGTTCATGCCGTCGCGCAAGGGCGTGACCAGGCCGATACGGCTGCGCCGGTAGAAGCCGGCCAGAACTTGGCGGGGAAACGGCTTGTTCAGGTAGCGCAGCGGCATCCAGTCGAACTCGGCATAGCGGCCGTTGATGCGGCCGGCCAGCGACTCCAGCTCGCGCCGCAGTTGTCGGTATTGGCTGACCTCGCCGCGGCTGACCGGCGCGATCTGCATGAAGGTCACTTTCGAGCGCTGGTCGCTGAAGCGCGAGAGAAGCCGATCGTAGGCTTCGAAACGCTGCGGCAAGCCTTTGGAATAATCGAGCCGGTCGACACCGATGACGAGTTGGCGACCGCCCAGGCTTTCCTTCAACCGCTCGTTCTCGTCGGACGCCGCCGCTTCCTCGGCCATGCGGGTGAAGGCATCGGCATCGATGCCGATCGGGAACGTGCCGACCGAAACATGCCGGCCTGAGGTCCGCACGCCGCCGTCCGGAAGATGCGCGCCATTGTTCAAGGCCACCGCACAGTCGCGGAAATTCTGCGCATCGCCTTCTGTCTGGAAGCCGGCCAGGTCATAGGCACCCATGGATTCGATCAGGAGCCGGTGGCGCGGCAACACGGCCATCACCGCCGGCGGCGGGAACGGGGTGTGCAGGAAGAAGCCCATGCGGTTCCGCGCGCCCAGCGCACGCAGCTCGGCGCCCAGCGGAAACAGATGATAGTCATGCACCCAGACGACATCGTCGGGCTTCAGCAGCGGCGCCAGCGTGGCGGCGAAGCGGCGGTTGACGCGCATATAGCCGTCGAAATCCGCGCGCTCGAACTCCAACAGGCCCATGCGGTAATGCAACAGCGGCCACAGCGAGGAGTTGGCATAGCCGGTGTAATACTGCGCGTGGTCCTGCCGGCCGAGATCGACCGTGGCGTAGGTGATCTTGCCGGAGCGCGCGATCGCGGCCTCGGAGGGCGTCGCATCGGCGACCGTGCCGGACCAGCCGAACCATAGGCCGCCGCTGCGCCGCAACGCCTCGCGCACGGCGACCGCAAGGCCGCCTTCGCGGCCGGAGCGCGCCGAGGGCGGCGTGACGCGGTTGGAGGCGATCACGACCCGCGCCAAAACGCCTCCTCCCAACTTTTGGACAGGCGCATGGCCGAGACGATCAGCCCGACCATGGAATAGGTCTGCGGGAAATTGCCCCACAGCTCGCCGGTCTTCGGATCCAGATCTTCCGACAGGAGGCCTAGGTGATTCCGGCGCGCGAGCAGCCGTTCGAAGATCGCGCGCGCCTCATCCTTGCGGCCGACCGCTGCCAGCGCGTCGATGTACCAGAAGGTGCAGACGGTGAAAGACGTCTCCGGCGCGCCGAAATCGTCGGCGTCGACATAGCGGTAAAGATGGTCGCCGTGGCGCAACGTCTTCTCGATGCTGGCGATCGTGCCGAGGAAGCGGGGATCGTCGGCCGCGAGGAAACCCAGCTCGTGCAACAGCAGAAGGCTCGCGTCCATGGCGCTGCCGCCGAAGGACGCGACGAAGGTGTTGCGCGTTTTGTCATAAGCCCGGTCCAGGATCGTCGCGCGGATATGCGCGGCCACGTCATGCCAATGGCGTCCGCGCTCGGCCATGCCGAGCGCCCGCGCGATCTTGGACAGGCGGTCGCACGCGGCCCAGCACATGACGGCCGAATAAGTGTGCACCTCCGCGCGCGTGCGGAACTCCCACAGGCCCGCATCGGGCGTCAGCGCGGCTTCGGCGGCGCGCTCGCCCAGCTTTTCCAGCCGCTGGAACATGGCCGCATCGCCGCGCCGGGGCAGGCGGTGGTCGAAGAACATCTGCGCCGCCGCGAGGACGACGCTGCCGTAGCCGTCGTTCTGGACTTGTCCTGCGGCCGCGTTGCCGACACGCACGGGCCCCATGCCGCGGTACCCGGCGAGCGCGGCGGCCACGCCTTCCTCGACCAGGGGCCGCCCCGGCACGACGGCATAGACCGGCCCCAGCGTGCCGTGCGAATCGAGCGCCGCCACGTTCGTGATGTAGCGGATATATTCTTCCATCGTCTGCGTCGCGCTCAGCCGGTTGAGCGCCTGGACGACGAAATACGCGTCGCGCAGCCAGCAATAGCGGTAGTCCCAATTGCGCTGGCTGCCCGGCGCTTCGGGGATCGAGGTGGTCAGGGCGGCGACGATGGCGCCGGTCTCCTCGAAGCTGCACAGCTTCAAGGTGATGGCCGCGCGGATGACGGCCTCCTGCCATTCGAACGGTACGGACAGGAATCGGCACCAGTCCTGCCAGTATTCTTCGGTTTGTTCGAGGAAGCGGCGTGCGGTTTCCGGCAGGCTCGCGGTGAAGCTTTCGTCCGGTCCCAGGATCAGCGTGACCGGTCGGTCCAGAACGAAGGGCTGCTCCTCCGCGATGTAGGACACGGGCACGTCGGTCGACAGGCGCAACGTGCCGCTGGAGCCAACATAGCGGATGTGATTGCTGCCGAAGGTGCGCGCCGGCTCCTCCGCGCCATAGGCGAAGCGCGGGCGAAGCCGCACGGTCAAGCGCGGCGCGCCCGCCACGGGCTCTATGCGGCGCACGAGCATGGCCGGCCGATAGACGCGGCCGAATTGCTTGAAGCGCGGCGCGAAGTCGGTGATGCGCACGATACCGCCATTGCCGTCGGACAGGGTCGTCTCGGCGATGGCGGTGTTGACGCGATAGGCTTGGGTCGCCGAGGCCTCGCCGTCGAGCACAACGTCGAACAGGCCCCCCGCCTTGCCCTCCGCATCCAGCAGGCTCGCGAAGAGCGGATCGCCGTCGAGGCGGGGAAAGCAAGCCCAGACGATTCCACCGCGCTTGTCGATCAAGGCCGCGATGGTGGAATTGCCGATCGCCGCCAAATCGAGATTGGTCTCGCCTGCGCCGCGTTGCGCCGAGTTGTCCATGGAATAAGCCTGCTCCCGCACGGAGGCTTTCGCCGAAGCGATGCCCAGTGAAGGAAAACGC
>CAYZFH010000206.1:0-5897 GCA_964477375.1 uncultured Rhizobiaceae bacterium
CATTTCAATCTGGAGAAAGAAGCCGAGATCGAGCGGGTGCGCGCGGCGATCAATTTTCATCTCAAGCCCGCGCCGATCGTGCTGGTATCCGTCGAGGAGGTCGGCTCCGATTTCAACGCGCGCACCAGCGCGCGGCACCGCGCCTATCTCTACCGGATCATGAACCGGCGCGCGCCGCCCGCGCTCGACAAGGGCCGGGCTTGGCACGTGCCGCATGCGCTCGACGTGGCCGCCATGCACGAGGCCGCGCAGGTTCTGGTGGGCAAGCACGACTTCACCACCTTCCGCGCCTCGCTCTGCCAGGCCAAGTCGCCCGTCAAGACGCTGGACCGGCTCGACGTCGTGCGCGACGGCGACATGGTGAACGTCCATGCCGAGGCGCGCTCGTTCCTGCATCACCAGGTGCGCAACATGGTGGGCACGCTGAATTTGGTCGGGCAGGGGAAATGGTCGGCCGAGGATGTGCGCCAAGCGCTCGACGCACGGGACCGCTCAGCGGGCGGGCCGACCTGTCCGCCGGATGGGCTCTATCTGATGAAGGTGGGCTACTAGGCGCCGCGAAGCGTTGCGGCGATGCCCGCGATGAACAGCGAGAGGGCAAAGTCGAAGCCCACGATGCCGGCGGCCGTACCCCCGCCGATCCGCAGCGCCGTGCGTGCGATGAACCATTGATAGAACGCGGTCGCGATCACGACGGGCAGCATGATCAACCCGCCCGCGCTGCCGGGAATCATGGCCTGCACGGCCGCGGCCGGCAGCATGACGCCCATCTGGATCACCGCGGCCCAGTTGTAGGCCACCATGTAACGGACATACTCCGCCCGCCGGTCGATCATGGCGGTCAGGGTGTGCATCGCGACGGGAAAGGCCGTCCAGCTGATGACATAGGCGATGGCCTGCACCAGCGCGATGTGCCCCCAGTCGAGCGCAGCCGTATCTGGCGCGTCGCCCAACTCCAGCCCGATCAGGATGGCATAGCCCGGCGCCACGATCAGCGCGGCCAGGAACGAGCGCCAGAAGCCTTCGACGGTCGCGTTGAAATGCTGCAGGCCCGACGGGTCGAGATGCGCCAGGCGGTAGGCGCCGAACAGGGCGTAGGCCGTTTCGCGCGCCCGGCTCATGCCAACGCCACTCAGTTGGGGAAGTAGCCGTCCAGGATGCCCTTGTAGATGTCGGTCAACTTCCGGATGTCGTCGATCGGTGTGTTCTCGTCGACCTTGTGCATCGTCTGGCCGACCAGGCCGAACTCCACCACCGGGCAATAATCCTTGATGAAGCGCGCATCCGAGGTGCCGCCCGTCGTCGTCAGATCCGGGCGGCGCCCGGCGATCTGGCCGATCACGCCGACGATCAGCTCCGACAAGGGGCCTTCGGGCGTCAGGAACACGTCGCCGCCGGTATCGATGGTCAGGTCGTAACGGCCGCCGTGGCTCGCGATCACACGGTCGA
The DNA here is from genome assembly GCA_964477375.1 of uncultured Rhizobiaceae bacterium. Taxonomy (GTDB): domain Bacteria; phylum Pseudomonadota; class Alphaproteobacteria; order CADEGL01; family CADEGL01; genus CADEGL01. The sequence continues at coordinate 1,450 of CAYZFH010000206.1, forward strand.
AGCGCTGACGCAGCCATTTCTCCAGCGTCTCCGGCGTCTGCAGGTCGTTGAAGCGCGAATTCATCCGCACCTTGGCCTGCGCCGGGATCACGTTCATGGCCGGGTTGCCGATATCCACGCTGGTGACCTGCAGGATCGTCGGCTGGAAATACTTGGTGCCCTTGTCGATCTGTTCGGAGGTGATGGCGACCAGCATCTGGGCCAGGCGCGGCACGGGGCTGTCGGCCAGATGCGGATAGGCCGTATGGCCCTGCGTGCCGTAGACGGTCAGGAAGGCGTTCATGTTGCCGCGCCGGCCGATCTTGGCCATGTCGCCGAACGACTTCGCATTGGTGGGCTCGCCGACCACGCAGGCGTCGATGGTCTCGCCGCGCGACTTGATCCACTCCAGCACCTTGCGGGTGCCGTTGATCGAGACGGCCTCTTCGTCGTTGGTGATCAGCATGCTGATCGAACCGCCAAAATCCTTGCCGCGCTCGGCCAGGAACCGCTCGGTCGCCGCCGCGAAGGCCGCGACCGCCGACTTCATGTCGACGGCGCCGCGTCCGTACAGGCGGCCATCGACGATTTCCGCGCCGAACGGATCATGGGTCCAGGCGTCGCGGTCGCCCACCGGCACCACGTCGGTGTGGCCGGCGAAGCAGAAATGCGGCCCCTTGGTGCCGATGCGGGCATAGAGATTGTCGACGTCCGCCGTGCCTTCTTCCGAGAAGGTCTTGCGATGGCAGGTGAAGCCGAGCGGCTTCAACGCGCCCTCCAACACGCCCAAGACGCCCGCGTCCACGGGCGTCACGCTGGGGCAGCGGATCAGCGCCTGCGACAGTTCGACGGAATCGATCGGCATTTAGTTCCTCAGCAATTCGTTGATCGAGGTCTTGGAGCGCGTCTTCTCGTCCACCCGCTTGACGATGACGCAGCAATAGAGCGACGGGCCCGGCTTGCCATCGGGCAAGGGCGCACCCGGGAGCGTGCCCGGCACCACGACGGAATAGGCCGGCACGCGGCCGTAATGAACCTCGCCCGTGGCGCGATCGACGATCTTGGTCGAGGCGCCGATATAGCAGCCCATGGAGAGCACGGAGCCGGTCTCGACCAGCACGCCCTCAGCCACTTCGCTGCGCGCGCCGATGAAGCAGTTGTCCTCGATGATGACCGGATCGGCCTGCAGCGGCTCCAGCACGCCGCCGATGCCGACGCCGCCCGAGATGTGGCAATGCTTGCCGATCTGGGCGCAGGAGCCGACCGTGGCCCAGCCGTCGATCATGGTGCCGCTGTCGACATAGGCGCCGATGTTCACGAAGCTGGGCATCAGGACCACGTTCGGCGCGACATAGGCCGCGCGGCGTACGACGCAGCTAGGCACGGCGCGAAAGCCGGCCGCGCGGAAGCGCTTCTCGTCCCAGCCCGCGAACTTGGACGGAACCTTGTCGAACCAGCCCGACGCGCCGCGGACGGCATCGGTCGGGCCGCCCGGAATCGGCGACATGTCGTAGAGGCGGAAGGACAGCAGAACGGCCTTCTTTAGCCACTGGTTGACCTGCCATTTGTCGCCGACCTTTTCGGCCACGCGGGCCTGGCCCGAATCCAGGGCGTCGAGCGCGGTGTCGACGGCGTCCTTCACCTTTCCGGTGGTCGCCGGGCTCACGTCGTTGCGTGCTTCCCACGCGGCGTCGATGGTCTGCTGAAGATCGGCGCGGTTCATGGCTTTCTCGATGGCAGGAGGGATGGGTCGCGGCGAAGATGGGACAGCGCCGCCGCCCCTGTCAACGCCACCTCGGTTAAAGCCCAGCCTTATCGAGTAATGGCGGACGTCCCCATGGCGTGGTCGAGCCAAGCGGCCAGGTCGTCGGCCACATGGTGCACATGGTCGCCGTCCGAGCCTGCGAGCCCGTGCGGCAGTTCCGTACGGACCCAGACCGTGGTCATGCCGAGCGCGGCGGCGGGCACCAGGTTGCGCGCGGCATCGTCCAGCATGAGCGTGCGGTGGGGCGCGAGTCCGAAGCGCTCGACCACCAGGCGGTAGGATTCCGCTGCCGGCTTGGGCACGAAGTTGGCCGCGGCGATGTCGAAGACGGCCTCGAAATGGTGGGCCACGCCCAGGCGCCCCATCACGTTCTCGGCATGACGCGCCGAGCCGTTGGTGAAGATGATCTTGCGGCCGGGCAGGCGGGTGAGCGTCGCATCGAGCGCCGGCGAAGGCGGCACCGGGGTCACGTCGATCTCATGGACGAATTCGGTGAAGCGGTGCGGGTCGATGCCGTGATGGTCCATCAGCCCGCGCAGGGTGGTGCCGTGGCTTTCGTAATAGCCCTTCTGCAGCGCGCGCGCCTGTACCCGGTCGATGGAAAGCGTCTCGCAGATGAACGCCTGCATCCGCTCGTCCATCTGGGCGAACAGGTCGCAGGAATGGTGATAGAGCGTGTTGTCGAGGTCGAACAGCCAGGCGTCGAAGCGTCCGGCGGCCCAGCCGCTGCGGGGCGGTGTCTTCATGCAATGAGTCTGGGTTCGCGGCGGCGCGGCCGCAAGAGGCGGAAGGCTATTCGGCCTTGCGGATCATCGTGCCGATGCCGTGGTCGGTGAAGATTTCCAGCAGCAGCACATGCGGGATACGCCCGTCCAGGATCACGCCCGCTTCCACACCGCGCTTCACCGCGTCCACGCACGTCTCGACCTTGGGGATCATGCCGCCCTTGATCGTGTGATCGCCGATCAGCCGCTGCACGTCGTGCAGCGTCAGCTCCGGCATCAGCTTGCCGTCCTTGTCGAGCACGCCCATCACGTCGGTCAAAAGATAGAACCGCGTGGCGCCGAGCGCGCCGGCGATCGCACCCGCCGCCGTATCGGCGTTGACGTTGTAGGTCTGGCCGTCGCGCCCGATGCCCACGGGTGCGACTACCGGGATGATGTCCGACTTCGCGAACATCTCGAGGACGCCCGGATTGATCTCCTTGGGCTCTCCCACGAAACCCAAATCCAGCACCTTCTCGATGTTGGAGTCGGGATCCTTCTTCGTGCGGCGCAGCTTCTCGGCCACGATCAAATTGCTGTCCTTGCCCGACAGGCCGACGGAGCGGCCGCCCGCGGCATTGATCGAGGCCACGATCTGTTTGTTGATCGTGCCGGACAGGACCATCTCGACGACCTCGACGGTCGCGGTGTCGGTCACGCGCAGCCCGTCGATGAATTCGCTCTTGATCTTCAGGCGCTCCAGCATCTGGCCGATCTGGGGCCCGCCGCCGTGGACGACCACGGGGTTGATGCCGACCTGCTTCAGCAGCACGACGTCGCGCGCGAAGCTTTCGCCCAGCGCGGCATCGCCCATGGCATGGCCGCCGTACTTGATTACGAAGGTCTTGCCGGCATAGGCGCGCAGGAACGGCAAGGCTTCGCTGATCGTGCGCGCGGTGCGCAGCCAGTGCTTGGTCTCGCCGATGTTCTTGGTCTCCGTCATGGCGCGGGACTTTACCGGAAGCCTGTTTACCTCGCCAGCGCGGCGATGGCGGCGCGCAGCTCGGGGATGCCCAAGCCCGTCTCGGAGCTGGTGACCGCGACCTCCGGATGTGCCGCCGGGCGCTTGGCGATGGCCTTTTCCACCGCGGCGAACACCTCCTTCACGGAGGCGTCACCGGACTTATCGGCCTTGGTCAGCACGATCTGGTAGGAGACGGCCGCATCGTCCAGCTCGGCCATCAGCGCGTGGTCGTTGGGCTTGAGCCCGTGGCGCGAATCGATCAGGACCACGACACGGCGCAAACGGGCCCGGCCGCGCAAGTAAGCGTGGATCAGATCGGTCCAGGACCGGATCTTCCGCTTGGCCGCGGCTGCGTGGCCATAGCCCGGCAGGTCGACCAGCATCAGGGCGCCGCCCAGGCTGAAGAAGTTGAGCTGCTGGGTACGCCCGGGCGTCAGCGACACGCGCGCCAGCCGCTTGTGGCCGACCAGTGCGTTGATCAGGCTCGACTTGCCGACGTTCGATCGGCCGGCGAAGGCGATCTCGGGCAACGTCGGCTGCGGCAGGGATTCTTCGGTCGCCGCACCGGCGACGAACTCGCAAGCCTGCGCGAACAGCAGTCTGCCGCGCTCCATCGCCTCCGCGTCGCTCAGGTTTTCTTCCCGCGCGCTTTTTCCCGCTCGACCTGACGCATGATGATCCATTGCTGCGCGATCGAGAGGATGTTGTTCCATGCCCAGTAGATCACCAAGCCCGCCGGGAACGACGCCAGCATCACCGTGAAGATGATTGGCAGGAACATGAAGATCTTGGCCTGCACCGGATCGGCCGGCTGCGGGTTCAGCTTCTGCTGCAGGAACATCGTCACGCCCATGATCAGCGGCCATGCGCCGATCATGAGGAAGTGCGGCGGCGTGAAAGGGATCAGGCCGAACAGGTTGAAGATCGTGGTCGGGTCTGGCGCCGACAGGTCCTTGATCCAGCCGAAGAACGGCGC
>CAYZFH010000207.1:0-5835 GCA_964477375.1 uncultured Rhizobiaceae bacterium
TCGCGGGCGGGCTTTTGCGGATGGACAGGTTGACGCCGCCGGCCTGTTTCGCCGTGTCGAAATAGGTGATGCCGCTGCCGTCGTCGCGGCGGCCGCGCATGAAGGGTTCGAGGCCAAGGGATTTGGCTTTCGCTTCGCCCGCGTTCACGTCGTCGAGCACGAAGCCGATATGGAAGACGCCCTCGCCATGCTCTTCCAGGAACCGCTTATGCGGCGTGTCGCCCTTGCCGGGCTGGCCGAGCTGGATCTGCACGGGACCGAGCTGGACGTATTTGAACGTCATGGCGCGGAAGCCGTCCGCGTCGGGCATCTTCAGTTCCTTGAAGTCGCCGAGCGGCGGGTAGTCGACCCACGGACCGATACCGATCGATTCGTAGTATTTCACGGCCTTGTCGATGTCCTTCACGACGATGCACACATGGTGCAGCGTCTTGAACGGTCCATCCTTCACTGTGCCTGCCACGATCTCTCCCCTTCCGCCGGCCCCATGACCCGGGCGCGAGGTTAGCATCCACGCCGCGCCCGCGCCCACTCTCTGCTAAGCTGCCATTAACGCCGCATCAAGCCGGGGGGCACCATGCACAGCGATGACGGGTTTCTGCCGCGTTGGACGCTGAAGACCGGCGGGGCGATCATGCCCGACGAGCGGCTGCCGGCCGGGCAGACGCTGGTCGCGGGCTTCCAGCACATGGTCGCCATGTTCGGCTCGACCGTGCTGGGCCCCCTCCTCATGGGCTTTGACGCCAACGTCGCGATCCTGTTCTCGGGCATCGCGACGCTCATCTTCTTCTTCGTCACGCGCGGGCGGGTGCCGAGCTATCTGGGCTCGAGCTTCTCCTTCATCGCGGTCGTCATCGCCGCCACGGCCTATGCGGGCAGCGGGCCCAACGCCAACATCGCCATCGCGCTCGGCGGCATCATCGCGGCGGGCGCCGTCTATGCCGCCATCGGCTTTGTCGTGCATTGGGCGGGGCATGGTTGGATCGAGCGGCTGATGCCGCCCGTGGTAACGGGCGCGGTCGTGGCCGTGATCGGATTGAACCTGGCGCCCATCGCCGTCAAAGCCGTGTCGGCCAACGCGGTCGCCACTTGGATCGGCCTGTTCACCGTGGTTTGCGTGGGCGCGGTCGCCTGCTACGCGCCCGGCATGGCCCGCCGCCTGCCGATCCTCCTCGGCGGGCTGATCGCCTATGCCGCGTATCTGGCCGCCGCCAACTTCGCGGGGCTCGCGCCACCGATCGACTTCGCGCCCGTGGCCGCCGCGGCCTGGTTCGGCCTGCCGCGCTTCACCGCGCCCGCCTTCGATACGACGGCGATGGTCCTGATCGCGCCCGTGGCGATCGTGCTGGTCGCGGAGAATCTCGGCCACATCAAGGGCATCGCGGCCATGACGGGGCGCAATCTCGATCCCTATCTCGGGCGCGCCTTCATCGGCGACGGCATCGCGACCATGCGGTCCGGCGCGGGCGGCGGCCCCGGCGTCACCACCTATGCCGAGAACATGGGCGTCATGGCGGTGACACGCATCTACTCGACCCTGGCCTTCGTCGTCGCGGGGCTTCTCGCGATCCTGCTCGGCTTCTCGCCCAAATTCGGCGCCGCGATCCACACCATCCCCGGCCCGGTCCTGGGCGGCCTGTCGATCGTGGTGTTCGGCCTGATCGCCGCCACCGCAGCGCGCATCTGGGTCGTCAACAAGGTCGACTTCTCGAACGTCCGCAACCTGATCGTGGCAGGCGTGACCCTGACCGTGGGAACGGGGAACTTGGCGCTCAAATTCGGCGGCTTCACGTTGGGCGGCATCGGCGTCGCCACCTTCGGCGCCATCCTGCTCTACGCCCTGCTGCGGGACCCGGCCTCCGACTGATTCGCGGCCGAAGCCGCGATCAGGGCTTAGGTTCAATCCCATCCCATTTTGCGAAGGCTTGTCGAAAACCCCTGGAAACACGGGTTTTTCGCGCGGCTTCGCTGTGACCACAGCAATGTCACAACCTTGTCACCCCTGGGACGTGTCCATTTTGCCTAGTTTGGAGTTATCGCATTGCCGGCCTTTCACGGCGGCGGTCCGGGGAGCACCAAGTCGACGCCCTTCCGGTTCGGGGATAACCGCAGGAGACAGACATGACGATCATCGAGAACCAGTCCGACATGCGCGGCCAGGCCGATACCGCCGAGTTCCGCACGCAGCTTCTCGAGCACGTCCCGCAGCTTCGCGCCTTTGCCCGCGGCCTGTCGGGCAACCGCGACCGCGCCGACGACCTGGTCCAGGACACGGTGGCGCGCGCGCTGGGTGCCGCGCACCGCTACCAGCCGGGCACCAACATGCGCGCGTGGCTGTTCACCATCCTCCGCAACTCCCATTTCAGCGAGCGCCGCAAGGCCCGCTATGACGGCGGCAGCATCGACGACCTGCCGGAACGCCTGCAGACCACGCGCGGCGACCAGCTGATCAGCCTGGAGCTGAAAGAGGTCCGCGCGATGCTGCAGTCGATCCCGGTCCAGTATCGCGAGGCGCTGATCCTCGTGAGCGCGGCGGGCATGAGCTACGAAGAGGCCGCCGCCGTGTGCAAATGCGCCGTCGGCACGATCAAGTCGCGCATCAACCGTGCGCGCAACGAGCTGACGCGCCTATTGGACGAGCCGGCGACGGTGGCGCGCCGCCCGGCGGTTGCCGCTCCGCGCACGCAGGTGGAGCACCGCGCGACGGTCTGATCGCCTTCCAGTTTCGGAAACGGCCGCGAGGGCGGCCGGCTCAAACGGGCCGGTCGCCCTCGACCGTTATGCGGTGCATGATTCGCGGGCTGTCGAACAGCTCGGGCCGGCTCGGGAAATAATCCGAAACCGCGTTGTGCTGGGTGCAGCGGTTGTCCCAGAAGGCCAGCGTGCCGGGCTTCCAACGGAAGCGGCAGGTGAATTCGGGCCGGATGCTGTGCTCGAACAGATAGTTCATCAGCGGGCGGCTTTCTTCGACCGTCATGCCGTCGAACCGCACCATGAAGTCGTTGTTCACGAACAGGCATTTCCGACCCGTCTGCGGATGGGTGCGGATGACGGGATGGATGGCCTGCGACGCCTCGGCGGGCTTCGACTTCATGCCCTTGTATTTGCTGTCGTAGCGCCCGGCGGCGCCCGAAGCATGCACGGCCTTCAAGCCCTCAAGCGTGCGCTTGAGCCCATCCGACAGCGCGTCGTAGGCCAAGTAAAGATTGGTCCACATCGTGTCCGAACCGTAGGGCGGAATCTGCTGGGCATGCAGCATGGTGCCGAGCGGCGGCTTCTCGGCGAAGCCGCCGTCCATGTGCCACTTGCTGCCCCAGTTGGTGCGCTCGCCCGGCTCGCGGACCACGCGGATAATCTCGGGATGATCGGGCATCCCCTCGACCATGGGGTGGATGTAGATGGGGCCGAAGCGGCGGGCGAACGCCTTGTGCTGGTCCGGCGTCAGGCGCTGCTCCGGGAAGAAGATCACCAGATGATCGAGGAACGCGCGATGGATCGCGTCCATGGTCGCGTTGTCGACCGCCTCGCCCAATTGAACGCCGTGGATCTCGGCGCCCAGCGCCCCCGAAATCGGTCGGACATCAATCTCGCTCATGCCGCGCCTCGAAAGACCTGTGAGAAGCCTCTAGGCTATGGCCCGCACGGCCTATTGCCAAGGCCGACGCCACGAATCCGGGGAGACGCCGTTGTCCGAACTGATTGTCTATCGATTGAAGGGAAAGCGCGCGGTCGTGACCGGCGGCGCGTCCGGGATCGGCCTCGGCACGGTCGAGCGTCTGGCCCGCTCGGGCGCCGCGGTCGCCATGCTGGACCTGCCCGGCAACGCGCGGCTGCAGGCCGAAGCGAAACGCCTGCGCGCCGAAGGGCTCGAAGTCGTGCCGATCCCGGCCAATGTGGGGCAGCAGGCCTCGGTCGAGGCGGCCATCGGCCAGGCCGTGAAGGAACTGGGCGGGCTCGACTACCTGGTCAACAACGCAGGGACTCCGGGCACCAAGCAGCCCATCCCCGTGACCGAGCTGGACAAGCTGACCGAGGAGTTCTGGACCAAGATTCTGTCGGTCAATCTGCTCGGCGCGTTCTGGGCGACGCGGGCGGCCGCGCCCGCGCTCCGCCAGGGCGACGGCGCCGTCGTCAACACCGTGTCCGATTCCGCCTTCGGTGGCGGCGCCAGCAGCCTGGCCTATGCCTGCGCCAAGACGGCCCTGGTGCGCATGACGCAACTTCTCGCCAAGAGCCTGGCGCCCGAGGTGCGCGTGAACGGCATCGCGCCCGGCTTCGTCAACTCGAGCTGGGAATGTTCGTTCGGCGATATCGACGCCATCGCGAAGGAACGGGTGCCGTTGAAGCGCGTAGGCCAGCCGGCGGATTACGCCGAGACGATCCTGTTCCTGGCCGTGGGCGCCCGCTACATGACCGGCGAGACGATCCTGGTCAACGGCGGCAGCAAGCTCTAGACGACCTGATTTTTCAGCTCGCCCTGGCCCTTCCACAGACGATCCAGATTCTCGACCAGAAGATCGTTGACGTTGCGCTCGTAACGGCCGGTCTCGCCGCCCGTGTGGGGCGTGATGAACACGTTGGGGAAATTCCACAACGGTGAGTCCGCCGGCAACGGCTCCGCGTGGAACGTATCGAGCGACGCACTGGCCAGCTTGCCGGACTTCAAGGCGGCGATCAGGTCCGTCTCGTTGACGCAACGGCCGCGCGCCACGTTGACCAGATGCGCGCCGGGCTTCATCGCGGCGATGGCCTTGGCGTCGATCATGTTCTCGGTTTCGGGCGTCAGCGGGCAGGTCAGCGCCACGATATCCGCCTTGGGCAACAGGCTGTGCAGCTCGCCGAACGCATGGACGGAATCGGCCGCGCCCTTGCCCGCCTTCGGATCGCGCCGGACGCCCACGACGTTCATGTCGAACGCCTTGGCCAGGTGCGCCAGGCGCTGGCCAATGCGGCCGAGGCCCACGATCAGGAGCGTCTTCTCGCCCAGCTCGTCCTCGCGCGCGGCGGGATCGGCGATCATGCCGCGCCAGGCGCGCTTGGCCTGGTTGTCGCGCGCCTCGGTCAGACGCCGCGTGTGGGCCAGGATCAGGGACATGGCGTGTTCGGAGACCGCGCGGGCGTTGGCTCCCGCGGCGCTGGCCAAGCGGATGCCGGCCGCCTTCAGTGCGTCCTTGCCGTACTGGTCGACGCCCGCGCTGATCGACTGGATGAACTTCAGCCGCTTGGCATGGGGGATCAGGTCATTCTTCCACAGGCCGGAGACGACCAGCACGTCGGCCTCGCCGATGCGCGCCTTCAACTCGTCCGCGCTGCGCGCCTCGAAATAGGCGACGCCCGTGTTGCGGGCCTTGAAATTGTCGCCCAGGCGATAGGCCACGTGGGCAAAACAAATATTCAGCTTGTCCTTTGAAGGCAGCGTCATGGCTTGAAATCCGTGATTGGGAAAAGCGGAGGACGGACGTTAGGCGATCCGCCGGGCGCGGTCGACTCCTCCGCGCCCAGCCCCATGCCATACCCGCCCGGATCGATAAGAAGCGGACGCCGCTCAGCCTTTGCGGGAGAGCGGATTGGCGTCGAGCGCATCCTGCGCGGCCTGGGCGATGGCCATCTGGCGAGCCGCGGCGGCCTCGGGCGTTCCGGGCGTGGTGTTGTCGCCCTCGACGCGGACCGTGACGACACGGTTCGCAAATTGGATGCCCGCGTCGTGGAACGCTTCTTGGATCCGATGATAGACCACCCGGCGCAGGACGAACTGATCGTTGGGCCGCGTCATGAACTTGACCCGGATGATGAGCGCCGAGTCGTCCATCTGATAGACGCCCTGCGACTTGAGCG
>CAYZFH010000208.1:0-5828 GCA_964477375.1 uncultured Rhizobiaceae bacterium
GTCACGAGCGTCCTGATCCCCTTCTTCTGGACCGACGCACCGTTCGACGTCTGGGCGCTATTGGCGATCCAGGGCGGCATGGGCACCGCGGCCCATCTGTGCCTGATCACGGCGCTGGGCCATTCACCCGCCTCGACCCTGGCGCCGTTCAACTACGGCACCATCGTGATCGCGACGATCCTCGGCTATGTCGTCTTCCACCAGTTCCCGGATCATTGGACGATCGTGGGCGCCCTGGTGATCATCGCCTCGGGGCTCTACGTCATCCATCGCGAGACGGTGCGCCGCCGCGAGCGGCAGAAAGTCGCCTAGCCCGTCAGGCGGCCGCCACGAAGCTGGCCATCACCTTCTTGCGGCCGGCCTTCTCGAACTCGATATCGAGCTTGTCGTCTTCCACGCTTTTGATCCGGCCATAACCGAATTTCTGGTGGAAGACGCGCTGGCCCAGCTTGTAGCCGGATTTGTTTTCGCGCACCCGTTCGGCCCGCGCCTCGATCATGGGCGCCGCGCGCCGGCCGCCGCCCCAGCGCACGTCCGGCGTCGCCATTTCGGCCATGGCGCGCCGCGACGAGCCGCTTTCGCCGCCCGCGCCGTAAAGCCCCTGATCGGAGACGGCCTCGACGTGATCCGGCGGCAGCTCGTCGATGAAACGCGATGGGATCGCGCTCTGCCAAAGATTATGCACGCGCCGGCTGGCCGCGAAGCTGATCGTCGCATGGCGCCGTGCGCGGGTGATGCCGACATAGGCCAGCCGCCGCTCTTCTTCCAAAGCCGCCGTGCCGCCTTCGTCCAGCGCGCGCTGATGCGGGAACAGGCCTTCTTCCCAGCCAGGCAGGAAGACCGTGCCGAACTCCAGCCCCTTCGCGCTGTGGAGCGTCATCACGTTGACCATGTCGCCGGCCACGTCCGTGTTGCGCTCGGTCACCAGCGCGACATGCTCCAAGAAGCCGCCGAGGGAATCGAACTCCTCCAGCGCGGCGACCAGTTCCTTCAGGTTTTCGAGGCGTCCCGGCGCCTCCGGCGTCTTGGACGCCTTCCACATCTCGGTATAGCCGGATTCGTCGAGCACGACGCGCGCAAGGTCGGCGTGATTTTCGCCTTCGGCCATCTGACGCCAACGGTCGAGATCGGCCAGAAAGCCGCCGACGGCCTTCTTGGCCTGAGGCTTCATCTCATCGGTTTCGATCAGACGCCGCGCAGCTTCGGTGAGCGGAATGCTTTCCGCGCGCGATAGCTGGTGGAACGCCTGGACCGTGGTGTCGCCGATACCCCGGCGCGGCACGTTGACAACGCGCTCGAAGGCCAGGCTGTCGGACGGTTGGTTAATGAGACGCAGATAGGCCAGCGCGTCGCGGATTTCCTGACGCTCGTAGAAGCGCGGCCCTCCGATCACGCGATAGGGAATGCCGAGCTTGATGAAGCATTCTTCGAACTCGCGGGTCTGGAAACCGGCACGTACCAGAATCGCGACGTCGGCCAGCTTCTCGCCCTTGCGCTGGTGCGATTCGATCTCCTCGGCAATGACGCGCGCCTCTTGCTCGCCATCCCACACGCCGCGCACGGTGACTTTTTCGCCCGCCGAGCCTTCGCTCCACAGCGTCTTGCCCAGCCGCCCTTCGTTCTTGGCGATCAGGCCGGAGGCCGCCGACAGGATATGCTGGGTCGAGCGGTAGTTCTGCTCCAGCCGCACGATGCGCGCGCCGGGAAAATCCTTCTCGAAGCGTAGGATGTTGCCGATCTCGGCGCCGCGCCAACTGTAGATCGACTGGTCGTCGTCACCGACGCAGCAGATATTGTGCGAGCCCTGGGCCAGGAGGCGCAGCCACAGATACTGGGCCACGTTGGTGTCTTGGTACTCGTCGACCAGGATGTAACGGAACTGTTCCTGGTACTTGCGCGCGATCTCGGCGTCGGATGCGAAGACGCGCAGGACGTGCAGCAGCAGGTCGCCGAAATCGGCCGCGTTCAGGACCTTCAACCGCTCCTGATAGATGCGGTAGATCTCCGTTGCGCGGCCGTTGGCCAATTCGCCTGCCTCGCCCTTTGCGATCTTTTCCGGCGGCAGGCCGCGGTCCTTCCAGCGCTGGATGACCGCATGCACCGCGCGCGGCGGCCAGCGCTTGTCGTCGATGTTCTCGGCCTTGAGAATCTGCCCCAGGAGCCGGATCTGATCGTCCTGGTCCAGGATAGTGAAATTGGGCGTGAGGCCGACCACCTCGGCATGGCGGCGCAGCATGCGCGCGCAAAGCGAGTGGAACGTCCCCAGCCACAGGCCTTCGACCGCGCCGCCGATCTGGTGCGCGACGCGCTCCTTCATCTCGCGCGCGGCGCGGTTGGTGAAGGTGACGCACAGAACTTCGCTCGGCCAGGCGCGGCGGCTGCCCAGGATATGCGCCAGGCGCGTGGTCAGGACGCGCGTCTTACCCGTGCCCGCGCCGGCCAGCACCAGAAGCGGACCGTCGATCGTTTCGACCGCCTGACGCTGGGGGTCGTTGAGATTGTCGAGATAGGTCGGGCGCACGGCGGCCGCGCGCGCGGAGACAGGGCGCGGATCGGCCGGGGCGTCCGGCGCCGGTTCTTCGGACAGTTCAAAGGGATCGGACATCGCGCTTCTTATATACGCTCGATGCGCGCGCTTGCCAGCGCTTGACAGCTTCGGCACGGCAACGATGCTGCCCGCATGACGAAGACCGTCGAACGCATTCCGCTGCCCGCGCCGAGCCCAGGCACCGCGCGATCCCTGACCGTCTTCCGCTACGGCGCGCCGGGCGCCCAGCCGAAGGCGTACTTGCACGCCAGCCTTCATGCCGACGAGACGCCGCCCATGCTGGTGGCCCACCATCTGGCGGCGTTGCTCGACGCAGCCGCGCGTGAGGGACGCATCGCGGGCGAGATCGTGCTGGTGCCGGTGGCCAATCCCATCGGCCTCGACCAGACCGTGGCGGGCACCCATGTGGGCCGCTACGACTTGGCCGGCGGCGGCAATTTCAACCGTGGCTTTCCCGACCTGACCGATGCCGTGGCCGCGCGGCTCGCGGGCACATTGGGCCGCGACGAAGCCGCCAATGCCCGCGCGGTGCGCGAAGCCCTGACCGCGGCCATCGCTTCGGTTGAGCCACAGGGCCCCCTCGCCCATATGCGGCACGCCCTGATGCGGCTCGCGGTCGATGCGGACATCGTGCTCGACCTCCATTGCGACGCCGAGTCGCTCCCGCATCTTCACATCGCCACCGCCAACTGGCCGGCCGGCGCCGACTTGGCGGCGGATTTGGGCAGCCGCGCCCAGCTCGTCTCGGTCGATCCCGGCGGCAGCGCCTTCGAGGACACGATGAGCGGCCACTGGCGCAAGCTGCGCGAGCGTTTCGGCGCGGCGCATCCGATCCCGCAGGGCTGCTTCGCCAGCACGGTCGAGCTGCGCGGCCGTGCCGACGTGGACGACGGATTGGCCCGCGCGGATGCCGAGGCCCTGATGCGTTTCCTGATGCGGCGTGGCGTCGTGCGCGGCGAACCCGGCCCGCTGCCGCCTTCCGCGGGCGACGGCGTTCCCTTCGAAGCCGTCGACATGGTGCGCTCAGCCGTGGCCGGCATCGTGGCTTATCGAAAAAATCTCGGTGACCGGATCAAGAAGGGCGACATGATCGCCGATATCGTCGATCCGACCGCGGAGGATGCACGGGCCGCACGCACGCCCGTCACAACTCGAACCGACGGCTTCATCCTGACCCGCCGCGACGACAAACTGGTGCGGCCCGGTCAGGTCATCGCGAAGGTGGTGGGGCGTGAAGTGTTGCCGGGGCGAACAGGGCTTCTGCTCGAGGACTGAGTACCGCGCCTCAGTTGCACTGACCGCGCGGCCCCTCCCCGCAGACATGCTTGCCGTCAATCCACAGCGCGCCCGCCAGATCGGCGCGGGTGAAATCAGCGCCGGTCAGTTGCGCACCGGTCAAGTCGGCGCCCGTCAGCGTGGCCTGATAGAACCGCGCGCGCCGGAGATCGGCGCCCTTCAGGCTGGCATGCAGCAGATCGGCTTTGGTGAAATCCGCCTCGGTGAAATCGCCGCCGTCGAGCGTGGCTTCCTGCAGCGTGGTGTTGACGAACTTGGCGCGGAAGGCCATCGCGTGGCTCAGGTTCGCGCGCGACAGGTCCGTGCGCAGGAAGCTGGCGTCGCGCAGCAGCGCGCCCGACAGGTCGGCATCCGGCAAGGAATACTGATCGAAACGGCAGCGGCGCCAATCGACGCCGCGGGCGGCATCCGCGGCGCAGTCCGCGGCGGCAGGTGCGGCGGCGGCGAGAAGCATCAGCGCCGACAAGGCCAGCACCCAGGCCGGCCGGCGGTTCACGGCGAGGCGGCCTTGCGCTGCTTGAGACCGATGGAGCGGCCCGCGGCGGGCGGCCAGGGCAGCGCGTCGTGCGCGGCCTTCATCGCCCGGATGCGTTCCAGCGTGTCGTCCGGGAACGGCGCCGATTTGCGCGTCTTCATATCGACATGGATCAGCATCATCTCGGCCGTGGACGACAGGAACCCTTCGGTCGCGTGATGCATATAGCCGAAGACATGGATGCGCTTGGCGTCGTGGTCGAGCAGCCGCGAGGTGATGCGGAAGGGATCGCCCTCATGCATCTCGCGCAGATAATTGACGTGCAATTCCAACAGGAAGACGGAGCCGCCGGTGCGCTCGATATCGACATAGGCGCAGCCCAAAAGCTCGAACAGACCGTCCGTCGCCAAATCATAGGCGACGGCGTAGTAGCCCATGTTGAAATGGCCGTTGGGATCGACCCATTCCTTTCGGACGGAGTCGCTGAGGGTGACGGGGAGTTCGATGGTCATGGCGCGCGCAGGATAGAGGAAGCCTGCGCCATGGCAAACCCGCGCGCCGCCTTGCCTTGACGGCCCCGCGCTCCGGCAGTCTTAATTCGTAAGGTAGCGGGAATCGGGGGCGGTACGATGGCGGCCAAGATCGGGCAGGAACTGCCTTTTCCGAAGGCGGAGCTGGACCAGCGCATGGCGCGCGTCCGCGCGAAGATGGCCGAAAGCGGCCTCGACGCCGTCCTTCTCTATGACCCCGAGAACGTCTTCTACCTGACCGGCTATCAGTCGATCGGCTATTTCACCTACCAGGCGCTGTTGGTGCCCCTGAAGGGTGAGCCGGTTCTGGTCTCGCGCGTGGTCAACAAATTCATGGCCGAGATCACGCCGACCATCGGCCGCTTCGTGTCCATGCTGGACACGGACGACCCGGTCGATCTGACCCTCAAGGCCATCGCCGATCTGGCGCCGCGCGGCAAATTGGGCGTCGAGACGAACGCCTGGTATCTCAACGTGCCCGCCTACCAAGCGCTGGTCGCGAAAAGCGGCTGGACGATCGTGGATTTCAACGGCGTCATCGAATGGCTGCGCATCGTGAAGTCGCCGGCCGAGATCGACCGCATTCGCCGCGCCGCGCGCGCGGCCGAGGCCGGCATGCACGCGGCGCTCGACGCCTCCAAGCCCGGCGCCAGCGAGAACGACGTCGCCGCGGCCATGCATAACGCCAGCATCGCGGCGGGCAGCGAATATCTGGGTCACGCCCCCATCGCCGTGTCGGGCGAACGCACGGCCGTGACCTTCGCCATGTGGCGCCGCCGCACCTTGGTGAAAGGCGACGTGCTGTTCCTCGAGACCGGCGGCTGCATCGACCGCTATCACGGGCTCCTCGCGCGCTGCGCGGTCTTGGGCAAACCGACCGACGAGATGCGGCGCATGGCCGACGCCATCATCGGCGGGCTGAGCGGCGCCATCGAGACCATCAAACCCGGCGCCACCTCGGGCGACTGCGACCATGCCT
>CAYZFH010000209.1:0-5805 GCA_964477375.1 uncultured Rhizobiaceae bacterium
ATCACGACGTATTTGATCGTGATGATGAAAAAGAGCGACCAGAAGATGAGCGACAGCACGCCGAGCAGATTCGTCTCGGTGGGCGCCAACCCAAAGCTCGGGTTGAAGCACTGGCGCACCGCGTAAAGGGGCGACGTGCCGATGTCGCCGTAGACGACACCGATCGCGCCGAGCGTCATCGCCCAAGCGGGTGCCGGCGTCCGGTCAGTGGATGACATGGCTTGCGCCACCTCGTGGTCGAACCTGGAGGCAGAGTCCGGTATACAACGACGGATAAGGCGAGTCGTTCGCGAGGCGTCCGACCGGGGCTTTATTTAGGCCGGAAGCCTAGTTTGCTGCAATGCAGCAAAGCAACATATTTATAGAAATTTAATTATTTCAATGAGATACGAGAAGTTTGTCGTTCCTCAAACCAGGCGCGGCTCCATCCGCCATTCGGCCGCGGCCAGCCAGGCCGGCGCGCCGGAGAGGCCGCCGCGGAACGGCATGGCGACCGCGTGATACCGCACGATCCAGTTAGTGTCGGTCATGAAATCGCCGCCGCGCTCGACGGGGCGCGGATCGATCTGCAGATCGCCGGCCAGGCCGACGAGGATGCCGAGGATGGTGGCCGCGGCGAAGGCGCCGGTGCGGTCGGCCTCCTTGCGCTCGAAGGCGTCCGTGAAGCGCTGGCCCATGCGCACGACGCGCGGGCCGTCGCTCATGCAGATCTGGCCGCCCACGCAGTAGGGGCCGAATTCGGTCGCGAACAGATCATCCAGAGCGGAGGACGGCGGCAAAGCTTGATCGCCCCGGGCGCGGCGCCAGTGGGCCAGCATCCACTCGCTCGCGCGGCGGAGCAGAAGCGTATCGGCATCGCCGGGCACCGGCATGGCGGGTACGGGCGCCATGGCGTTCTGGTCAAGCGTGGTCGCGAGCTTCCACATGTGGAACTCCGGGTGCGGGAATTTCACAAAATCTCAGAGAGTCGGTGCGAGCCGGCGGCGGTTGGAGGGAGGAGATCCGACGACCGCCGCCGATTCACGAGTCAAACTTGGACTCTGTAATGGCAAACCGTGTGCCAAATGTAGCGACCGGCAAAAAACCCTGGGAATGTTGGCTTTTCCAGCGTCACATGCCTAACCCGTGGCGAGTGCGTCCGCACCTTGGCCGGTCGCGAAGTGACAGCGCCACTACGCGGCTTGCAGAACGCAATCGCAAATTGCGGATCGGCTTAGAAGCCGAAGAAGCGGGTGAACGCGTCGACCGGTGCGCGCTCCAGCCGCAGGCTGTTCTCCGGCTTGCTGGTGTCTTCATAGCCGATGGCCATGCCGCAAATGACGATCTCACGCTCGGAGACGCCGAGCTGGTCGCGGATGATCGTGTGATAGTCCATGAAGGCCGCCTGCGGGCAGGTATGCAGCCCGTGGCCGCGCGCGGCGATCATGATGTTCTGCAGGAACGTGCCCAGATCGACCCAGGAGCCCAGTTCCAGGTCGCGGTCGAGGGTGATGATCAATCCGACCGGCGCATCGAAGAAGACGTAGTTGCGCTCCATCTGGCGCCGCGCGCCCTCGCGGTCGCCCTTGGTCACACCGACCAGATTGTAGAGACCCCAGCCGGTGGCGCGCCGACGCGCGAGATAGGGCTCGCGCCACTCCTTCATGTAGGACTGGTACTCCGGCTTGTGCGCCTCGGGCTCTTCGCGCCGCGCCTTCAGGATCGCCGCCGATAGCTTCTCCTTGGGCTCGCCGGTCAGCGCGTAGACGTTCCACGGCTGGGTGTTGCTGCTGGACGGCGCGCGGCTGGCAACCGCCAGCAGATGCCGCACCGTCTCGACCGGCACCGGCGTGGGCAGGAACGCCCGCACCGCGCGCCGGCTCTGGATCGCCTCGTCGACGGGATTCATGGGCCGGCCGCTCACGCGGCCTTCAGCATCCCGCGCAGGACGTATTGGAGGATGCCGCCGTTGCGGAAGTATTCCACCTCGTCGAACGTATCGATTCGGCAGAGAAGCTTCAGCGTCTCCGTCGCGCCGTTCACGCGGGTGATGCGGCAACCCACTTCCATGCGCGGCTTGATGCCGGCCGCCACGCCTTCGATATCGATCGTCTCGCTGCCGTCGAGCAGGAGCGTCTTGCGGTCGACGCCTTCCGGATACTGCAGCGGCAGAACGCCCATGCCCACCAAGTTGGAGCGATGGATGCGCTCGAAGCTTTCCACCACCACCGCGCGCACACCCAGTAGGTAAGTGCCCTTGGCCGCCCAGTCGCGCGACGAGCCGGTGCCGTATTCCTTGCCGGCGAAGATGACCAGCGGTGTACCGTCGGCCTGATACTTCATGGCCGCGTCATAGATCGGCATCACCTCGCCCGACGGGATATGGCGGGTCACACCGCCCACCACGTCCGGCGTCATCTCATTGCGGATGCGCGTGTTGGCGAAGGTGCCGCGCATCATCACCTCGTGATTGCCGCGCCGCGCGCCATAGGAGTTGAAGTCGGCGGGCTTCACGCCATGCGCGACCAGATACTTGCCGGCCGGGCCGTCGAGCTTGATCGCGCCCGCGGGCGAAATATGGTCGGTCGTGATCGAATCGCCGAGCAATGCGAGAACGCGCGCGCCCTTCACATCCTTCAACGCATCGAAGCCCGAACGCATTCCCTCGAAGAAGGGCGGGTGGCGCACATAGGTGCTGGACGGCACCCAATTATAGGTGCGGCCTTCCACCGTCTTCATCTTGCGCCACATCTCGCCGCCGTCGAACACGTTGGCATAGCGGCTGCGGTACATGTCGGCGGTCAGGACCTTCTCGATCACATCGCTGATCTCGGCGTTGGACGGCCAGATATCCTTAAGGAACACCGGTTTGCCGTCCGTGCCCGTGCCGAGGGGTTCGGTGAGCAGATCGATGCCGACATTGCCCGCCAGCGCATAAGCCACCACAAGCGGCGGCGAGGCCAGGTAGTTGGCCTTGGTCAGCGGATGGATGCGGCCCTCGAAATTGCGGTTGCCGGACAGCACGGCCGCCACGGTCAGGTCGCCGGCCTCGATGGCCTTGGAAATCGGATCGGGCAGCGGGCCCGAGTTGCCGATGCAGGTGGTGCAGCCATAGGCAACAATGTTGAAACCAAGCGCGTCGAGTGGCGCGGTCAGGTTCGCGGCCTTCAGATAATCGGTGACGACCTGCGAGCCCGGCGCGAACGACGTCTTCACCCACGGCTTGGTCGTCAGCCCCTTGGCGCGGGCGTTGCGCGCAAGCAGGCCCGCGGCGACCAGCACACTTGGGTTCGAAGTGTTGGTGCAGCTCGTGATCGCGGCGATGACGACCGCGCCGTCCTTGAGCGCATAGTTGGCGCCGTCGACCGGCACCACGCCGCCCTCGACCGATTTCTTGGCCTTGGACGCGGCCTGGAATTCGGTCAGCGAGGTGGCGAAGGACTTCGCCAAGCCCGACAAAGGCACGCGGTCCTGCGGCCGCTTGGGACCCGCCAGCGAGGATTCGACCGTGGAGAGGTCGAGGCTGAGCGTGTCGGTGAAGATCGGGTCCTTCGATTTCTCGTCGCGCCACATGCCTTGCGCCTTGGCATAGGCCTCGACCAGCGCCACACGCGCGGGGTCGCGGCCGGTGAAGGCCAGATAGCGGATCGTCTCGGCGTCGATCGGGAACAGGCCGCAGGTCGCGCCGTATTCGGGCGCCATGTTGGCGATGGTGGCGCGGTCGGCCAGCGTCAGGTGATCCAGGCCCGGGCCATAGAACTCGACGAACTTGCCGACGACGCCTTTCTTGCGAAGCATCTGCGTGACGGTCAGCACCAGGTCGGTCGCGGTCGCGCCTTCCTTCAGGGCGCCGGTCAGGCGGAAGCCGACCACCTCGGGGATCACCATCGAGACAGGCTGGCCCAGCATGGCCGCCTCGGCCTCGATGCCGCCCACGCCCCAGCCCAGGACGGCCAAGCCGTTCACCATCGTCGTGTGGCTGTCGGTGCCGACCAGCGTGTCGGAATAGGCAACCGTGCGGCCATCGTCCTCGCGCGTCCAGACGACCTGGGCCAGATACTCGACGTTCACCTGATGGCAGATGCCCGTGCCCGGCGGCACGACGCGGAAGTTGCGGAACGCCTTCTGGCCCCAGCGCAGGAACTCGTAGCGCTCGGCGTTGCGCTCGAATTCGAGCTCGACATTCTCATGCAGCGCCTTGGGCGTGCCGAACGCGTCGATCATCACCGAGTGGTCGATGACCAGGTCGACGGGCGACAGCGGGTTGATCTTCTCGGCATCTCCACCCAACGCCACCATGGCCTGGCGCATGGCCGCCAGGTCGACGACGGCGGGCACGCCGGTGAAGTCCTGCATCAGGACGCGCGCGGGGCGGAAGCCGATCTCGCGGTCCGACCGCTTGTCCTTCAGCCACTGGGCCAGCGCTTTCACATCGTCGGCCGTGACCGTGCGCCCGTCCTCGTGGCGCAGAAGATTTTCCAGCAAGACCTTGAGGGAGAACGGCAGGCGCGAGATATCGCCCAATGTCGCGGCGGCGGCTTCCAGGCTGAAATAGTCGTAGTGCCTGTTGCCCACGTCGAGCGTCCGGCGCGACTTGAAACTGTCGAGAGCGACCATGCTGTCCATCCCATTTTTCGAAGAGCCGGCCCCTCCGGTCCCGGGAGGGCGGCTGCGGCGGGCGCCAGCATAGTCGTGGGATGTTTCATGTCCAGACCGGACGTGCGGTTATGCGAATTCCCCTAGTCCTACGCCCCCTTTTTTTGCCGGAGCGACGCCGATATTCTCCCGCGCCGCCTGCCCCGGCTCCGGGGCCCCCACCCCTGCACCATCGAGGCTTTTTTGTCCCAGCCGATCTTCATTCTCGTTGGCACCATGACCGGCACGGCCGAGATTGTGGCCGAGGACGTCCGCGACATGTTCAAGGAGAACGGCCGCGAGGCCGAGCTGATCCTGATGGACAACCTGGACCCTGCGGTGTTCCAGAAGCAGGGCGTGTTCCTGATCTGCACCTCGACCTACGGCCAGGGCGACGTGCCGGACAACGCCATGAAGCTTTACAACGCGCTGGAGAAGGACCGCCCGTCCTTGGCCGGCGTGCGCTACGGCGTCATCGCACTGGGCGACCGGGCCTATAACGAGACCTACACCCATGGCGGCCAGCGCTTCGACAAGGTCATGACCGACCTGGGCGCCGGGCGCATCGGCCAGGTCTTCCAGCACGACGCCAGCGGCACCGATGTGCCCGAGGAAGTGGGCGTCGTCTGGGCCAAGGGCTGGCTGGCGGAGTTGGATGCCGCCGGCGTCTGAACCGAAATATTTCGCGCTGCCCGGCGGGCGGCTGGAATATGCCTGGACCGGCGCTGCGGCGCCGGGTCCGCGCGCCCTCATCTTCTTGCACCATGCCCTCGGCAGCGTCACGACCTGGCGCGATTTCCCGCAGCGCCTGGCCGACGCAACAGGCCTGCCCGCCTTTTCCTATAGCCGCCTGGGGCACGGCAAATCGGGCCCGGCCGATCCCAACCGCGCACTCGATTATCTGGACCACGAGGCGTTCGACGTGCTGCCGCGCGTCCTGGACATGGCCGGCATCGCGGAGCCGATCCTGGTCGGCCACAGCGACGGCGCGACCATCGCCCTTCTGCACGCCAGCATGACGGGCTCGCCATCGCGCGCGATCATCGTCGAGGCACCGCATATCTTCGTCGAGGACCGGACCGTCGCCGGAATCGAAGCAGCGGCCATCGAATACCGGACCACCAAGCTGCGCGAACGGCTGATGCGCCATCACGGCGACAACACCGACGACGTCTTCGCGGCCTGGGCCGA
>CAYZFH010000210.1:0-5801 GCA_964477375.1 uncultured Rhizobiaceae bacterium
CATTCCCACCCTGCGCAGCCTGATCAACGCGGGCCTGCCCATCTTCGGCATCTGCCTCGGGCACCAGCTCCTGGCGCTGGCGCTCGGCGGCAAGACCGAGAAGATGCACCACGGCCATCGCGGCGCGAACCATCCGGTCAAGGATCTGGCGACCGGCAAGGTCGAGATCACCAGCCAGAATCACGGCTTCATGGTGCTCCCGGAATCGCTGCCCAAGAACGTCGAGGTCAGCCACGTCTCGCTGTTCGACGGCTCGAACGAAGGCCTGCGGGTGACCGACAAGCCCGTGTTCTCAGTCCAATATCACCCGGAATCGTCACCGGGCCCGCACGACAGCCATTATCTGTTCGAGCGCTTCGTCGAGATGATCAAGAAGACCGGGCGGAAGAAGAATGCCTAAGCGGACCGACATCAAATCGATCCTGATCATCGGCGCCGGCCCGATCGTCATCGGCCAGGCCTGCGAGTTCGACTATTCCGGCACCCAGGCCGTGAAGGCGCTGAAGGACGAGGGCTACCGCGTCATCCTGATCAATTCGAACCCGGCGACGATCATGACCGATCCGAGCCTGGCGGACGCGACCTATGTCGAGCCCATCACGCCCGAGTTCGTGACCCGCGTGATCGCGAAGGAGCGGCCGGACGCGCTTCTGTCCACCATGGGCGGCCAGACCGCGCTGAACACGGCCATGAACCTGGCGCGCATGGGCGTGCTGGAGAAGTACGGCGTCGAGCTGATCGGCGCCAACAAGGACGCCATCGAGCGCGCCGAGGACCGGCAGTTGTTCCGCGAGGCCATGGCCAATATCGGGCTGGAAAGCCCGCGCGGCCGCCAGGTCGGCACCATCGAAGAGGCCATGGAGGCGCTGCCCTATGTCGGGCTGCCCGCCATCATCCGGCCCTCGTTCACGCTGGGCGGCACGGGCGGCGGCATCGCCTATAACCAGGACGAATACGGCGCCATCGTGCGCGGCGGCCTGGCGGCATCGCCGGTGTCGCAGGTGCTGGTCGAGGAATCCGTGCTCGGCTGGAAGGAATTCGAGCTTGAGGTCGTGCGCGACCGCAAGGACAACTGCATCATCATCTGCTCGATCGAGAACATCGATCCGATGGGCATCCACACGGGCGACAGCATCACGGTCGCGCCGGCGCTGACGCTCACCGACAAGGAATACCAGATCCTGCGCGACGCCTCGCTGGCCTGCCTGCGCGAGATCGGCGTCGACACGGGCGGCTCCAACGTCCAGTTCGCGGTCAATCCCGAGAACGGCCGCATGGTCGTGATCGAGATGAACCCGCGCGTCTCGCGCTCCTCGGCGCTGGCGTCGAAGGCCACGGGTTTCCCGATCGCCAAGGTCGCGGCCAAGCTGGCCATCGGTTACACGCTGGACGAGCTGACCAACGACATCACCGGCACCACGCCGGCCTCCTTCGAGCCGACGATCGACTATGTCGTCACGAAGATGCCGCGCTTCACCTTCGAGAAGTTCCCGGGTTCCGAACCGCTGCTGACCACCTCGATGAAATCGGTCGGCGAGGCCATGTCGATCGGCCGCACCTTCGCGGAGTCGCTGCAGAAGGCGCTGCGCTCCATGGAGACGGGTCTCAACGGCCTGAACGAGGTCGAGATCCAGGGCAGCGACGCCTCCGACCGCCGCGACGCCATCCGCGCCGCGCTGGCCAAGCCGACGCCCGACCGCCTTCTGGTGATCGCGCAGGCCGTGCGCGAAGGTTTCACAGTCGCCGAGATCAACGCGGTCTGCAAATACGACCCGTGGTTCATCGAGCGCATCGCCGAGATCGTCGCCGCCGAGGCCGAGATCAAGAGCAAGGGCCTGCCCAAGGACGCGCACGGCATGCTGCGCCTGAAGAAGATGGGCTTCTCCGATTCGCGCCTGGCCCAGCTCACGGGCGGCAAGGCGGACGGCGTGGCCGCGTCGCGGCGCAAATTGGGCGTCACCCCCAGCTTCAAGCGCATCGACACCTGTGCGGCCGAGTTCCCGTCCCAGACGCCGTACATGTATTCGGCTTACGAGGGCGATGGGATTTCGCCGGGCGAGTGCGAATCCGATCCGACCGACAAGAAGAAGATCGTGATCCTGGGCGGCGGGCCGAACCGCATCGGCCAGGGCATCGAGTTCGACTATTGCTGCGTCCATGCCGTCTACGCCCTGCGCGAGGCCGGCTATGAGACCATCATGGTCAACTGCAACCCGGAAACGGTCTCGACCGACTACGACACCGCCGACCGTCTCTACTTCGAGCCGCTGACGCCCGAGGACGTGATCGAGCTGGTCCGCACGGAGCAGAAGAACGGCACGCTGCTCGGCGTCATCGTCCAGTTCGGCGGCCAGACGCCGCTGAAGCTGGCCGCCGCCTTGGAAGAAGCCAAGATCCCGATCCTCGGCACCTCGCCCGACTCCATCGACCTGGCCGAGGACCGCTCGCGCTTTCAGGAGCTGATGTCCAAGCTGGGGCTGCAGCAGCCCAAAGGCGGCATCGCCTATAGCGAGGAAGAGGCCGAGAAGGTCGCGGGCGAACTGGGCTATCCCGTGATGATCCGCCCGTCCTACGTCTTGGGCGGCCGCGCCATGGAGATCGTGCACGAGCGCGCGGCGCTGAACCGCTATATGCGCGAGGCCGTGCGCGTTTCGGGCGACCAGCCCGTGCTGATCGATTCCTATCTGCAGGATGCGACCGAAGTGGACGTGGACGCCTTGGCCGACGGCCAGGACGTGCATGTCGCCGGCATCATGGAGCATATCGAGGAAGCCGGAATCCATTCCGGCGATTCCGCCTGCTCGCTGCCGCCCTATTCCCTGCCCCAGGCCACGATCGAGGAAATCCGCCGCCAGGCGAAGGCGCTGGCCAAGGCGCTGAAGGTCGTCGGGCTGATGAACATCCAGTTCGCCGTCAAGGACGACCAGGTCTACGTGCTGGAGGTCAATCCGCGCGCGAGCCGCACCGTGCCGTTCGTGGCCAAGGCCACGGGCCTGCCGATCGCCAAGATCGCCGCGCGCATCATGGCGGGCGAGAAGCTGAAGGATTTCCGCCTGCTGATCGAAGCCGTGCGTCCGCACGTCGCGGTGAAGGAAGCCGTCTTCCCCTTCGCGCGGTTTCCCGGCGTCGACGTCCTTCTCGGCCCCGAGATGCGCTCGACCGGCGAGGTCATGGGCATCGACACCGATTTCGGCCGCGCCTACGCGAAGTCGCAGTTGGGCGCGGGCACCACGCTGCCCACCGGCGGCGGCGTGTTCATCTCGGTGCGCGACCGCGACAAGGCCGAGGCCGTCGAGGTCGCGCGCGGCCTGGCGAAGCTCGGCTTCAAGATCATCGCGACGCGGGGGACGGGCGCCGTCCTGCGCGAGGCGGGGCTCGAGGTCGAAATCGTCAACAAGGTGCTGGAAGGCCGCCCGCACATCGTCGATTCGATGAAGAGCGGGCTGGTGCAGCTCGTCTTCAATACGACCGAAGGCGCGCGCGCCATCGCCGACAGCGCAGGCCTGCGACAGACCGCGCTTCTCAACGGCATCGCCTATTCCACGACGGTCGCGGGCGCCGCGGCGACGGTCGAGGCCATCGCCGCGCTCAAGGCGGGCGAGCTTGATGTAGCCCCCCTACAGTCTTACTTTAAGACGTCGTTCTGAGCTTTCACGGAACCGCATGCCTGCCGGGGCGTTGACGATGCCTCGAAGGCATAACCGTTTTTAAAGGCGGTTCCGGCCGCCTGCCGTCCCTTCTTTTCCTGCAACTTGGTTAATGCCCGATGGAACGAGTACCCATGACCGCCGGCGGCTATACCCGCCTCCAGGATGAGCTGAAGCGGCTGAAGACCGTCGAGCGCCCGCGCATCACGCGCGCGCTGGAAGAGGCGCGTGCGCACGGCGACCTGTCCGAGAACGCCGAGTACGAGGCCGCCAAGCACGAGCAGGGCCTGAACGAAGGCCGCATCGGCGAGCTGGAGACCAAGCTGCGCAACGCGCAGGTCATCGACGTGACCAAGCTGTCGGGCACCGATGTGAAGTTCGGCGCGACCGTCCAGGTGATCGACACCGACAACGACGGCAAGGCGCGCTATCAGATCGTCGGCGCCGACGAAGGCGACATCAAACAGGGTCTTCTCTCGGTCGCCTCGCCCCTGGCGCGCGCCCTGATCGGCAAGTCGAAGGGCGACCTGGTCCAGGTCTCGACCCCCGGCGGCCTCAAGACCTACGAAGTCCTCAAGGTCGAATATAAGTGACCGCCCCGCGCGTCGGGGGGACAGCAGAGACAGGGTCTTCGGCGCCGATCATCTGGACGCTCACGAACGGCCATGCCGGCTTCGAGAGCCAGGTGCTGGGCCTGGCCGAAGCCGTCGGCGGCACCATCGTGGCCAAGCGCGTGCGCCCGCGCATGCCCTGGACGCACATTCCCGCCAGCATCGCCCTGCCGCCTTTGTCCGCCTTGGACGCGACCAGCGACAAGCTGGTACCGCCCTGGCCGGACCTGTTGATCAGCTGCGGCCGGCGCATGGTGGGCTTGGCGCTCAAGATCAAACTGGAATCGGCGGGCCATACCTTCGCGGTCCATATCCAAGATCCGCTGGTCGATCCCGGCCGCTTCGATCTGGTCGCGGCCCCCGCCCATGACGGGCTCAAGGGCGCGAACGTCCTCACCACGACCGGCGCCGTGCATCGCGTGACGCCGGAGAAGCTGGTCGCCGCGGCCGAGCAGTTCCGCCCACTGCTGGCCAACCTGCCGCGCCCCTTGATCGCCGTGCTGGTGGGCGGCTCCAACCGCCGCTACCGCATGACCGCGGCCACGACGGCCAATCTGAGCGAGCGGCTGAAGCTCATGTGCGAAAAGCACAGCGCCGGGCTGGCAATCACGATTTCGCGGCGCACTTCGGCCGCCTGCACGGGCATGCTGCGCGAGAAGATGGCGAACCTGCCCGCCCTTGTCTGGGACGGGCATGGCGATAATCCCTATCTCGGCTTCCTCGCCCTGGCCGACGCTTTCGTCGTGACCGAGGATTCGGTTTCGATGATTTCCGAGGTGGCCTCGACCGGGAAGCCTGTCTATGTCGCGGCGCTCGAAGGCGGCGGCGGGCGCTTCCGCCGCTTCCACATGGGCCTCCGCGCGGCCGGCATCACCCGGCCCCTGGACGGCACGCTCGACGACTGGAACTACGCCCCGCCCGAGGACACGGCCCAGGTCGCGGCCGAGGTGCGCAAGCGCATGGCGGCACGAAAAACCGCCTCGTAAGCAGCGTTACGGGATAATACATATTCAGCGCGGGCCGGTTTCGCGCCAGAATCCGGCCTTCCCGCAACGGCCTAGGACCCGCATGTCGGCCCTTGATTTCGACCGCCTTCGGCGCACCCAACTGACCATCCAGCCCTTCTCGTTCGTCATCGTTCCCGGTTTCGTGAAGGCCGAAGCGCTGGCGGCGATCCATGCCGATTATCCCAAGATCCGGAAACCGGGCAGCTTTCCGATGGCGACCGTGCGATCGGGGCCGGCCTTCAAATCGGTGGTCGCGGAGTTGGAAGGCCCGGAGATGCGCCGTGCCATCGAAGAGAAGTTCGGCCTCGATCTGTCGGATCGCCCCACCATGCTGACCGTGCGCGGCTATTGCCGCGCCGAGGACGGCGACATCCACACCGACACGGAATCCAAGATCATCACCTGCCTGATCTATTTCAACAGCCAGTGGGACGCGAGCGGCGGACGCCTGCGGCTTCTGCGCTCGTCCCACGACATCGAGGACATGGTGGCCGAGGTCCCGCCCGACGAAGGCACATTGCTGGCCTTCCGCCGCA
>CAYZFH010000211.1:0-5781 GCA_964477375.1 uncultured Rhizobiaceae bacterium
TGGACCGTCAAAATAAAAAGGGCCGCCCCTGGGGGAGGGAGTGGGGCGGCCCTTTACCCGTCAGCGGACGCCGATTAGTGGGTGGCGCCGTTCACGGAAAACATCGTGCGGACTTCGTCGAAGCCCTCGACCAGGCGGGCGTTCAGAACGCCGACCGCTTCGCTGGTCGCGCCGGCGGCGAGGCCGACGATTTCCTGGGTGTTCGTGAGGGCGTTGATCACGCCGTCCTTCGTCAGCTCGGCCTGCTTGCGGACCTTCTCCTCGGGCGACTTCGCCGCGACGAAAGCCTCGGAAGCCTTGGAGGCGCCATCGAGGGCCGTGCGGATGATCTCGCTCTGGCGCTCGGCAATCGCCTGCCAGCCCTTAACGGCCAGCTGGTTCGCCTTGGAGAAGGCGTCGAGGTTCTTGCGGTGATAGGAAATGAGGGCGTCGACATTGACACCGGGAACCTTGAAGTCGGCGAACTGCTTGAAAGCATCGGCGCCGAAATTCGGGGTGGACTTGGTCGCCATCGGTTTCGCTCCTGAATGGGTTTGGCAGCAAATGGTGCGCTGCAACATCGAGGCAAATATAATTACGGCCCAACGCATGTCAATGAATTTTGTGCACTGCACAATGAGGTATTTGTTGCGACGCAAAATCTCGCAATGACGGCAAGGCTTTAGCGACCGGAATTCACCGGCGGCGGGCGGCCTTTTTCCGGCTGGGGGCCGGCTTGCGGGGCGACGCCTGTTTCCGGGCGGCCGGCTTGTGGGGGGCCGCGGGCCTCGCGGCGGCGCGGGCCCGTTGGCGACCCTTGTCCAGGAAGCGGATGGCGGCCTCGGCCTGGCGCAAGCCCCGGTCCAACACAGCCATGGTGCGTGCCAAGTCGGCACTGTCGTCGGACAGCCAAGCCCGCATCGCGGCCAGATAGATCACGGCCAAGCCCTTGGTCCGCACCAATCCGGCCAACCCCGAACTATCCACGCCCGCAGCCTCCAGCATCCAGGCCATGGATTTGACCAAGCGCGGCCAGGTGCAGAACAGCGCCAGCGGCTCGCGGCCTAGATCGTGCGCGATCGCGACGATGGCCGCCTTGTGCGGCTGCATGGCGTCGAACCGGCGCATCAGCGCGTCGAATAGACGGTCGCGGGCGGGCTCCCCCGCCTCCGATGCGGGCCGCGCCAGCACGGTTTCGTCCACCCGGTCGGCGAAGGCGTCGAGGATGCTCCATTTGGAGGGGAATGCAGCGTGGACCCGGCTGAGCGGGACGCCGGCCTCCTTGGCGACGGCGTTCAAGGTCAGCCCCCGCCAGCCCTTGCGGGCCGTCAGGGCCAGGGCCGCATCCAACAGACGGTTCCGGTCCGCTTCCGCCATCTCCGTGCCTCCCGTACTCTCTTGAATCAATCTAGGGACGCCCCGGAGCCCCGACAACCGCACGCAAAAGCCTTTCGCATTTTCCGTCCGACATGCGATTTTAATGGCTGGGGATTCGCGAATGAACTTTTTGGGCGGCAAACAGGGCAGATTGAGCACGCTGTTCCTCGGTGAGGTGCGGCGCCAGCCCATGCTGTCGCGCGAGGAAGAAATCTCCCTCGCCCGCCGCTCCAACGGAGGCGACCAGGTGGCCGCGGCGCGCCTCATCGCCAGCCATCTGCGCTTTGTCATCCGCATCGCCCGCGCCTATCGCAGCTACGGCTTGCCGATGGCCGACCTGGTGCAGGAAGGCACGGTCGGGCTGATCCACGCCGTGCGCAAATTCAATCCCGATCAGGGCAACCGCCTGGCGACCTATGCCATGTGGTGGATCCGCGCCGCGATCCAGGAGCATGTCGTCCGCTCGTGGTCGCTCGTGCGCGTGGGCAGCACGGCGGCCCACAAGGCGCTGTTCCTCAACCTGCGCCGGCGCGCCGCGCAGGCCGGATTGGGCGAGATGGCGCTGAGCGAAGAGCAGGCGCGCGGCCTGGCCGCGCGTTTCAACCTGCCGCTCGGCGACGTGCTGCTGGCGGCGCGGCGGGTGTTCCAGCCGGACCGTTCGCTCAACGTCTCCAACGACGAACGCGGGCGCGACGAATGGCTCGGCCAGATTCCGGATTCGCGCCCCACGCCCGAGGATGAGTTGGCCGACCGCCACCATCAGCGTCTGTGGCGCGGCCTGGTGCAGCGCGCGCTGGGCGCCCTGCCGCCGCGCGAGCAGGTCATCATCCGCCGCCGCTATCTTTCGGAAGCCAAGGCCACGTTCGATGCGCTGTCGCGCGAGCTGGGCCTGTCGAAGGAGCGTTGCCGCCAGCTCGAGGCCAGCGCGATGGGCAAGCTGAAAGCGGCCCTGCGCCCGCGCTGGCGCGAGGAAGGCCTGCCCTCCTAAACGCGTCAGGCGATCGCCGCCACGCGTCCGCCCGTGATGCGGGCCAAATCCTGCGGCGTCAGCCGGAACACCGCGTTGGGCGTGCCCGCCGCGGCCCAGATGTCCGCGAACGCCATTAGATCCTGATCGACGAAAATCTCCGGCGTCACGTCGTGGCCCACGGGCGGCACGCCGCCGATGGCGAAGCCGGTTTGGCTGCGGACAAACTCCGCGTCGGCCTTGCCGAGTTTTTCACCCAAAAGCGCCGCGACCTTCTTCTCGTCCACACGGTTCGTGCCGCTGGCGATCACCAGCACGGGACGGCCGCTGGACGCGGCGCGGAACAGGATGGATTTGGCGATCTGGCCGACCGTACAGCCGATGGCGGCGGCGGCATCGGCGGCGGTACGCGTGGACGCGTCGAATTCGCGGACTTCGAGACCCAGCCCGAATGCGGCCAAGGCGACCTGCACCTTCCGGGCGCTGGGGCTCAACTCCGCCGTCACGGCAGGATCAGCCGGAAAGTTCCTTGGAGCGCGCGGTCGCGGCGGCGATGGCCTTGTCGAGCAGCGTCTGCCAGCCGTCCGGTCCCATCAGCACGTTGAGCGCGCGCTCGGTCGTGCCCGCGGGGCTGGTGACGTTCTTGCGCAATGTCGCGGGCTGATCGGGCGACTGGTGCAACAGCTCGCCCGAACCGGCGACGGTTACGCGCGCCAGCCGCTCGGCCAGTTCCTGCGGCAGGCCGGAGGCGACACCGGCAGCAGCCAGCGATTCGGCCAGCAGGAAGACATAGGCCGGGCCGCCGCCCGAGACGGCGGTGACGGCGTCGAGCAACTCTTCCCGCTCGACCCAGGCCACCTCACCGACCGACTTCAGAAGATCGTCGGCGGTTTTCTTCTGCGCGGCAGAAACTTTCTTGTTCGGGCAGCCGACCGTGATGCCGCGCCCGACCGCGGCCGGCGTGTTCGGCATCGAACGCACAACCGCAGCATCGGCGCCGAGCTTGCCCTCGAAATAGGCGATGGTCTTGCCCGCCGCGATGGAGAGGAAGAGGCAGTCCGGCGCGGTGAACCGGCGATAGGCGCCGATGACGCCGTCCATGCTCTGCGGCTTGACCGCCAGCACGACGACCTCGGCCTTCAGCCCGGCGGGAAGCTGCGCACCGTCCGCATAGACGGCGACGCCGTGCTCTTTCTTCAGCGCATCGGCGCGGCCCTGGTCGGGCTCGACCACATGCACCTGCGCCGGCTTCACGCCGCGGGCAAGCCAGCCCACCAGCATGGCGCCGCCCATCTTGCCGCCGCCGACCAAAACCAGGGAACCACGCATGGAAGAATCAGGCCTCGCCGACTGTCTCCAGCAACGCCGCTTGGAGCGCTTCTTCCGGCTTTTTACCGCCCCAGATCACAAACTGGAAGGTGGGATAGAACCGCTCGCACTCCGCGATCGCGACGTCGAGCAGATCCTCGAGCTGTTCGACCGTTGCGCCGTTGGCGCCCCGGAGAAGCAACGTGTGCCTGAAGATCGGCATCCGGTCGTCCTGGGCAACCTCGAAATGACCGACCCAGATCTTGGGGTTGATCATCCCGACCACCTCGTGGACGGCCGTTTGGCGTGCCTGCGGCACCCGGATGTCGAGCGCGCAGGAGAAGTGGAGAGCCGAAAGATCGTTGGACCACGCCAGGTGCAACCGGTAGTCGCACCACTGGCCGCCTATTCCGGCAACCAGTTCCTCGTCGCTCATGCGTTCGTGCGCCCACTCGTTGGCGGTCACGATTTCTTCCATCACGTCGAGGGGATTGGTGCTGGCGTACTTGGTCTCGGTGGCAAGGGCGGTCATTTGTGAGCGCCTCCGTCGGGACCCGCCGGCCGCGGAAAAAAACGGCCGCCGGCCTTTCATCACACCGACATATTGTATGAGAACGCCGCCGAGTACACTACAAAAAGTAGTTATCCCCAAAAATTTCTGACCCGCGGCGCGGCGCGGTACCAGACTCCACGCATCAGCCGCGGCGCGCGCCGGAGTTTTTGGCGATCGTCTCTTCGAGCGCGGCGAGACGCTTCTCGGCGATTTCCTGTTCGAGGCGCGCCTTGGCCGCCATCTCCTTCACCGCTTCGAACTCTTCGCGGCTGACAAGCTGCATGTCGCCGAGCAGGCGCTGCAGTTGCTGGCGCACCATGGCTTCGACTTCGGTGCGCAATCCCGTGAGAAGGCCGAGCGTGCCGCCCGCCATGCGCGCGAGATCGTCGAAGAATCGATTCTGAGTCTGCATGGCGGCGTCTCCGGCACAGATGGATTGATGCGGCGCGATTATGGGCGCGGCCTTCTACCTGCGCAACGGACCGCCCTTCCTTGCGGCCATGCGCGCACGCACCTATAACGGTGCCGCCAACAACGGAGAGCCCATGTTCGTCGTTACGGGGGGCGCCGGTTTCATCGGCTCGAACCTGGTCGCGGCACTCGATGCCCGCGCGCCGGGCCAAGTGGTGGTTTGCGACCGCCTGGGCAGCGGCGACAAATGGCGCAATCTGGCGAAGCGCGATCTGGCCGGCGTGGTGGCGCCCGAGGCGCTGCTCGATTTCCTGGCCGCCAACGCGCATCAGGTGAAGGCGCTGTTCCATCTCGGCGCCATCTCGTCGACCACCGAGACCGACGCCGACCTTTTGTTCGCCAACAACGTCGCCTTCTCGCTCGACCTCTGGCGCTGGTGCGCCAAGCGCTCGGTCCCGTTCATCTACGCCTCCTCCGCCGCCACCTACGGCGACGGCGCGGCGGGCTTCGACGATGACGGTTCGATCGGCGGCTTGGCCAAGCTGCGCCCGCTCAACCCGTATGGCTGGTCCAAGCACATGTTCGACCGGCGCGTCGCACACCTGATCGCGGCCGGCAAGAAGCGTCCGCCGCAATGGGCCGGACTGAAGTTCTTCAACGTCTACGGCCCGAACGAGTACCACAAGGACGACATGATGAGTGTCGTCGCCCAGGTCTATCCGCACGCCGCGGCCGACCAATCGGCGCGCCTCTTCAAGTCGCACCATCCGGATTACAAGGACGGCGGACAGTTGCGCGACTTCGTCTGGGTCGGCGATTGCGTGTCGGTGATGCTGTGGCTGCTCGACAACCCGAACGTGTCCGGCCTGTTCAACCTGGGCACCGGCAAGGCGCGCAGCTTCGCGGACCTGACCACCGCCGTGTACCGCGCGCTCAACCGTCAGACGATGATCGAGTACGTCGATACGCCCGAGCATCTCCGCGCCAAGTATCAGTATTTCACCGAGGCGCGCATGGAGCGGTTGCGCGCGGCGGGCTATACGAAGCCCTTCACCGAGCTTGAAGACGGCGTCGCGCGCTATGTGCGCGACTATCTGGCCATGCCCGATCCGTATCTCTAGCCATGTTCGCCGCCATTCCCTTCCCTGCTCTCGATCCGGTCGCGCTGCAGATCGGCCCGCTCGCG
>CAYZFH010000212.1:0-5768 GCA_964477375.1 uncultured Rhizobiaceae bacterium
ACTCGACATGCGCGCCGTCGATCTGGCGCGTGCGGTCGCCGATCCACAGCATGTGGGCCGAGACGTCGTACCAGTCGCCGGTCGTCGAATCCACGCGCGTCAGTGCTTCCTCGTAGGGCAGCAGCAGCGCCTCGTGCGAGGTGAAGAAATCTGTTTCGCGGATCTGCGGCGTCGTCTCCGACGTCAGCCCGCAGGCTTCCATGAAGTTAAGCGTCTCGGTCAACCGGGCCGCCATCTCCTGGTAGCGCGCGCCCTGGGGACTGCGAGAGACGAAGCCCATGTTCCAGCGATGCACCTGGTGCAGGTCGGCATAACCGCCCTGGGCGAAGGCGCGCAGGAGGTTGAGCGTGGCTGCCGCCTGGCTGTAGGCCAGCATCAGCCGCTCCGGGTCGGGCCGGCGCGACTCGGGCGTGAAATCCAGGTTGTTAACGATGTCGCCGCGATAGGCCGGCAACTCGACATCGCCGATCTTCTCGGTCGGCGCGGAGCGCGGCTTGGCGAACTGGCCGGCCAGGCGGCCGACCTTCACCACCGGGCAGGCGGCGCCATAGGTCAGCACCACGGCCATCTGGAGCAGGACGCGGAACGTGTCGCGGATGTTGTCGGGGTGGAATTCAGCGAAGCTTTCCGCACAGTCGCCGCCCTGGAGCAGAAAAGCCTTGCCGTCGGCCACCTTGGCCAACGCAGACTTCAGCCGGCGCGCTTCGCCCGCGAACACCAAAGGGGGAACGCGCCGAAGGCGTTGTTCCATCGCCTTCAACGCGGCCGGGTCTTGATAGACCGGCGCTTGCTGCACGGGTTTTGCCCGCCAGCTGTCTAGCTGCCACTTCTGGGCCAAAATCAGGCTCCTCCGCCTCGTGTCCCAGGGCTCGGGGCCGGTGGGACGGTCGGGATAATAGGCGGAATTCGGGATTTTTCCAGGGGGCCCCCGGGACCGCCCTACTCCGCCGCCTTGGGCACCGGATCCGGCACCTTGTCGCGCAGGGTGACGAATTCCTCGGCCGCTGTCGGGTGGATGCCGATGGTGCGGTCGAAATCGGCCTTGGTGGCGCCCATCTTCACCGCGATCGCCATGCCCTGGATGATCTCGGCGGCATCCGCGCCCACCATGTGGCAGCCGAGCACGCGGCCAGAGGCGGCATCGACCACCATCTTCATCATGGTGCGTTCGTCCCGGCCGGAGAGCGTGTGCTTCAACGGCTTGAACGAAGTCCGATAGATATCGACCTTGCCGAACTTCTTGCGCGCATCTTCCTCGGTCAGCCCGACGACGGAAGCCGTCGGTTGGCTGAACACGGCAGCCGCCACGTCCGCATGATCCACCTTGGTCGGATTTTTGTTGAACAGCGTCTCCGCCATGCACATGGCCTCGTGCAGAGCCACGGGCGTCAGCGCGATGCGGTCGGTTACATCACCGATGGCGTAGATGCTTTCCACGCTGCTGCGCGAATATTCATCGACGACGACCTCACCGTTCTTGCCCAGCTTCACGCCGGCTTTCTCCAACCCCAACCCCTTGGTGTTGGGTTCGCGGCCTGTCGCGAACATGACCACATCCGTTTCGATCGCGTCACCCGCCGTCGTATGGGCAAGGACACCGCTTCCCTTGCGCTCCAACTTCGTCAGGTTGGCGCCCGCCCGAACGACAATACCCTTTTTGGCAATCTCGGCCGCGAGATGCTTGCGCACATCCTCGTCGAATCCGCGCAACGGAAAGTGCTGGCGATAGACGAGCGTGGTCTCGACCCCAAGGCCGGCGAAAATGCCGGCGAATTCTAGCGCGATGTAGCCACCGCCGAGGATGACGATGCGCTTGGGTAGCTTCGGCAAGTCGAACGCGTCATCGGAAACGATGCCGAACTCCGCACCAGGGATCTCCGGCCGGTGCGGGCGTCCGCCGGTGGCGACCAGGATATGGCGGGCGGTATAGGTCTTATCGCCCACCTTCACGTCGTGCGGTCCTTCCACCGTGGCGCGGCCGTCGATGCGCGTGACGCCGGAGCCGTCCAGCAGCTTGGCGTAGATGCCGTTGAGCCGCGTGATCTCTTTCTCTTTCGCGGCGACCAGACGCGTCCAATCGAATTTCGGCGCTGTCGTGTCCCAGCCGAAACCGACCGCGTCCTCGAAATCCTCGTGGAAGTGCGAGGCGTAGGCATAGAGCTTCTTCGGGATGCAGCCGCGGTTGACGCAGGTCCCGCCGAGCCGGTCGTCGTCGGCCACGGCCACCTTGGCGCCATAGCGCGCGGCCCAGCGCGAGGCGCGCACGCCGCCCGAACCGGCACCGATCACAAACAGGTCGAAGTCGTATGTGGCCATGGCTGAACCCCAGAGACGAAGCGGGCGCGGGTTTGATCCCGCGCCCGCATGTTAGGCGATATAGGCTCGAAAACGGCCGGGTCTAGACGCCGCCCATGCAGACGTATTTGACCTCGAGGAAGTCGTCGATGCCGTACTTGGAACCTTCACGGCCCAGGCCCGATTCCTTCATGCCGCCGAAGGGCGCCACCTCTGTCGAGATGATGCCGACGTTCAGGCCGACAATGCCGTATTCCAGCGCCTCGGAGACGCGCCAGGCGCGGCCCAGATCGCGGGTATAGAAATACGACGCCAGACCGAACTCGGTGTCGTTGGCCATCTTCACCACTTCGTTCTCGTCCTTGAAGCGGATGACGGGGGCCACCGGGCCGAAGGTCTCTTCCTTGACGATCTTCATGCCGGACTTCACGTCGGCGAGAATGGTCGGCTGATAGAACGAGCCGCCGAGCGCATGGCGCTTGCCGCCCACCACGAGGCGCGCGCCCTTGGAGACGGCGTCCTGGATGTGCTCCTCGACCTTGTCCACCGCGGCCGGATTGATCAGCGGACCCTGGGTCACGCCGTCGTCCATGCCGTTGCCGACCTTCAAGCCCGAGACAGCCTGAGACAGGCGCGAGACAAACTCGTCATAGATGCCGTCCTGGGCATAGATTCGATTCGCGCACACGCAGGTCTGGCCCATGTTGCGGAACTTGGACTGCATGGCGCCTTCGATGGCGGCATCCATGTCGGCGTCGTCGAAGACGATGAACGGTGCATGGCCGCCCAGCTCCATCGACATCTTCTTCACCGTGCCCGCGCACTGCTCGATCAGCTTCTTGCCGATCTCGGTCGAGCCCGTGAAGGTGATCTTGCGGACGATCGGGTTGGAGGTCAGCTCGGCGCCGATCTCCTTGGCGGAACCCGTCACCACGTTGAACACGCCCTTCGGAATGCCGGCGCGTTCGGCCAACTCGGCCAGCGCCAGCGCCGAGTACGGCGTTTCGGACGCGGGCTTGCAGACGACCACGCAACCGGCGGCCAAGGCCGGGCCGCATTTACGGGTGATCATGGCATTCGGGAAGTTCCACGGGGTGATGGCGCCCACGACACCCACCGGCTCCTTGGTCACCACGATGCGGCGGCCGGGCAACGGCTGCGGAATGACGTCGCCATACACGCGCTTGCCTTCCTCGGCGAACCATTCGATGAACGAGGCGCCATAAATGATCTCGCCGCGCGATTCGGTCAGGGGCTTGCCCTGCTCCGCGGTCATGATCTTCGCCAGATCCTCCTTGTGCTGGATCATCAGCTCGAACCACTTGCGCAGGATCGTGGCACGCTCTTTCGCGGTCTTGGCGCGCCACGCGGGATAGGCGGCATTCGCGGCCTCGATGGCGCGGCGCGTTTCCGCGGTGCCCGCACGCGGCACGGTGCCGATGGCAGCGCTGTCGACCGGATTGGTGACCTTGATGGTCTGGCCGTTATCGGCATCGACCCAGGCGCCGTCGATGTAGCATTTCTGGCGCAACAGTTTCGGATCGTCGAGTTTCATGGCCGGTCTCCTCGGGAAATGATGAAGCAATAATAGTGTCGCCCCCGGCGAGTGTTAACCCGCCGGGGGCGACGAATGATTACAAAGGCTTAGCCTTCGGCGTCGCGCGCCTTGGCCATCGCGGCCATGCTGTTGAAGACCCAATCCGGCTTGGCGTTGGGATCAGGCGGAGGCGTCGCACCGGAACCGGCTTTGTCATGGCGGCGATTGATCCACGCCGTCTTAAGGCCATAGGCACGGCCGGGCACGATGTCGTGGAAGACGCTCTGGGCGGTATGAAGGATCTGCGCCTTGGGCACGCCCAGTTTGGCGACTGCTTTTTCCACCGCCTCGAAGTTGCGCCGGTCGGGCTTGTAGGAACCCACATCCTCCGCCGTCACCACCGCATCGAATATATCGCCCAGCTTCTTGTTGGAATGGGCGAAGGATGCACGGTCGACATTCGAAAGAATGACCAGCTTGTAGTGCTTCTTGAGCGACTTCAGCGCCTCGACCGAATCCGGGAACGCGGGCCAGTGCTGGATCGAATCGCCGAACTCGGCGGCCATCGCGGCATCGGGCTGCTTGCCGTAGAGCTTAGCCACCTCACCATGGACCTTGGCCAACACCTTACGGTAGTTGAGCGCAGGCTCCTTCGTCTCCACCTCAGTCTCGACGCCGCCAAACTTGGACAGCACCTCTTCGCGGCCGTCCTTGATCCCGGCCTTATCGACCCACGGCTTGATCGCGTTCCAGAGCCCCGTCTCCCAGTCGATCAGCGTGCCGTAACAATCGAAGGTCAGGGCTTTGAAATCGGACAGCTTCATGAGACGCGCTCCTGGTCGATGGGAAGAAGGAAACGTTATTCGACGGTCACGCTCTTGGCCAGATTGCGCGGCTGGTCCACATCCGTGCCCTTCAGGACCGCAACATGATAGGCCAAAAGCTGCACGGGAATGGCATAGAGGATCGGCGCCACAAACGGATCGACCGTGGGAAGCTCGACCGCATACTCCACCTTGGTGCCGATATTGCGCAGGCCCTCGGCATCCGACAGCAGGATGACGCGACCGCCGCGGGCGACCACCTCCTGCACGTTGGACGCGGTCTTCTCGTAGAGAGGCCCGCTGGGCGCGGCCACCACCACCGGCACATCCTCGTCGATCAGCGCGATCGGACCGTGCTTCATCTCGCCGGCCGCATAACCTTCGGCGTGGATGTAGGAAATTTCCTTGAGTTTGAGCGCGCCTTCGAGCGCGAGGGGGAACAGATTGCCGCGCGCGAGATACAGCACGTCCCGCGCCTGCATGACGAACTCGGCGATCTTCTGGATCGATTCATCGTTGTTTAGGATTTCCGCCGCGCGCGAGGGCACTTCGGTCAAAGCCGTGTAAAGCTGGATCTCCTTCGCATGGTCGATAGAGCCGCGCGCCTTGGCGGCGGCGATGGCGAAGGCCGCCAGAACGGTGAGCTGCGTCGTGAAGGCCTTGGTCGAGGCCACGCCGATCTCGGGGCCAGCCAGGGTGGAAAGGACGACATCCGCTTCACGTGCTATCGCGCTTTCCGGCACGTTCACGACGGCGATGATGCGTTGGCCTTGACTTTTCGCATAGCGAAGCGCGGCCAGCGTATCGATTGTCTCGCCCGATTGCGACACGAACAGCGCCGCGCCGCCTTCGGGCATCGGCGCTTCGCGGTAACGGAATTCCGACGCGATATCGGCCTCGACCGGCAGGCGCGCGATCTGCTCCAACCAATACTTGCCGACCATGCCGGCGAAAAAGGCGGTGCCGCAGGCCGAGACAGTGACACGCGGAACTTTGCCGAGATCGAAGGGCAGCTTGGGCAGTTGGATGGAACGTTCGGCGGGATTGAGGAATGACTGAAGCGTGTCGCCGATCACCGCCGGCTGCTCGAAGATTTCCTTCTGCATGTAGTG
>CAYZFH010000213.1:0-5720 GCA_964477375.1 uncultured Rhizobiaceae bacterium
AACGCCATCGGCCCGGGCTCGATCGCGACCGACATGGTCAAGATGGTGGCCAAGGATCCGGCCGTGAAGCACGCCCAGATGGCGCGCACCCCGCTCGGCCGCTACGGCGAGCCGGAGGAGGTGGGCAAGGTGGCCCTGTTCCTCGCGACCGAAGATTCCTCCTACATCACCGGCCAGACCATCTATCCGGATGGCGGCCGTCTGGCGCTGAACTACACGGTGCCGGTGAAGGGCGACTGAACCGGGTCCAAAACGGTCCCAGAAACGGCAACGGCGCCTCTTTGCGGAGGCGCCGTTTTCGTTTTTGCGGCGGAGAGCGTCAGTTCTGCTGCGGCTCGTCCGTGGCGGGCGTGGACGGTGCAGTCTGTCCATCGTCGTCGTGCATCTCCGGCGCAGGCTCCTGCACCGGCGCCTCCGCGGGCGTGTCGGAAGCGGGCTGCGGATCGGCGGCGGCGGCCGCTTCGCGCGCGGCGCGGCGTTCGGCCCGGCGCTTGCGGTCCTCGGCGCGCTGCTTCGCGCGGCGGGCCTTGATGATCTCGCCGTCCAGTTCCGTCAGGCTGCACAGGCCCAGCTCGACCGGGCTGCGCGGACGGATGTTCTGCGCATTCCAATGGCTCCGCTCGCGCACCGCCTTGATGGTCGGCTTGGTGGTGCCGAGGATGCGGCCGATCTGCGCGTCGGCCAGCTCGGGATAATGCTTGGTCAGCCACTCGATCGCGTCGGGCTTGTCGTTGCGCTTGGCGACGGGCGTATAGCGCGCCCCGCGCGTGCGCGCCTTGGGCAGCGGAATATCGGTCTTGGCGAAGGCCAGCTTGGCGCTCGAATCTTCCTGGCAGCGCTCGATCTCGGCCTGGGTCAACTGGCCCGAAGCCGTCGGATCGATGCCGTGCATGCCCGGCGCCACTTCGCCGTCGGCGATGGCCTGGATCTCGAGTTCGTGCAGGCCGCAATAGTCGGCGATCTGCTTGAAGGTCAGCGTCGTGTTCTCGACCAGCCAGACGGCCGTGGCCTTCGGCATCAACGGTTGCGGCATGTGTCCTCCACGCATCGCACCCCATAATGCAATAGGTCGGGCGCGCCGAAGGCGCTTCCCAAACCCAGTACCTAGGGGAAGGGGCGTGCCCCTCTATTTAGGGGCCGCGGGAAAAGTCAGTAGGGGGGTGTTATACGCGGGCTAAGGCCTAGATCGCCAGCACGATTTTTCCGATATGGGCGCCCGATTCCATGACCGTATGGGCCTCCGCGGCATGGGCCAGGGGGATCATGGCGTGGATTTGGGGCCGGATTTTGCCCGAATCCAGAAGGGGCCAGACATGGGCCTTGAGGGCCCCGGCGATAATGGCCTTCTGCGGGACCGTGCGGGGGCGCAGGGTGGAGCCGGTTACCGTAATGCGCTTCTGCATCAGCGGGATGAGGTTGATCTCGCTCTTGCCCCCGCCTTGCGTCGCGATCTGGACCAAGCGGCCCTCGACCGCCAGCGCCTCGATATTGCGGGGGAAGTAGTCGCCCCCGACCATGTCCAGGATGACGTCCACGCCGCGTCCCTGGGTCGCCTCTTTCACCACGTCGACGAAATCCTCTTTTTTGTAGTCGATGGCCAGGTCCGCGCCGAGGGACATGCAGGCCTCGCATTTCTGCGTCGAGCCGGCGGTGGCCAGGACACGCGCGTCGAAGGCGTGCGCCAACTGGATCGCCGTCGTGCCGATGCCGCTCGAACCGCCGTGAACCAGAATGACTTCGTCGCGCTTCAAGCGCCCGCGGGTGAAGACATTGTCCCACACGGTGAAGAACGTCTCCGGCACCGCGGCGGCTTCGACCAGGCTGAAATGATGCGGCACGGGCATGCACAGCCATGCGGCGGCGACCGCGTATTCGGCATAACCGCCGCCCGACAGGAGCGCGCAGACATGGTCGCCCACGCGCACGCCCGTGGCACCCGGCCCCAGCGCCGCGATGGTGCCAGCGACCTCGAGCCCCAGGATGTCCGACGCACCCGGCGGCGGCGGATACTTGCCTTGGCGCTGCATGATGTCGGGGCGATTGACGCCCGCGGCGGCGACCTTGATCAGAACTTCGCCCTGGCCCGGCTGTGGCACCGGCCGCGTCACCAGCTTCATGGCCGACGGCTTGCCTGGCTTCGCCACCTCGATGGCGTGCATTTCCTTGGGGATTTTCATGGGGCACCCTTCTTGGGACAGGACAAATCAGGTCTAGTATCTTGCTCGACCGGTCGCAAGACGGAGGAGACCATGGACGCCGAGGACCTGGAGCCGCGCAAGAAGAAGATCGAGAAGCGCAATCTCGAGGTGTTGGGCGTCAAAGAGCTCGAAGCTTACATCGAGGAACTGGAAGAAGAGATCGCGCGCGTGCGCCAAGTCATCTCCGGCAAGACAAGCCATCGCAGCGCGGCTGAATCGTTTTTCAAGCGTTAGGCGCCTCCGCCGCTCGGGCGGGTTCGCGCATTTATTCCAATCTTTGGCCAATCTTGGGGGAATCAATGGATCTGAAATTGAAGGGCAAGGCCGCGCTGGTCACCGGCGCGACCAGCGGCATGGGGCTGGGCATCGCCAAGGTGCTGGCCGAAGAAGGCTGCAACGTGATGATCACCGGCTTCGGCGAGGCCAAGGAGATCGAGAAGCTCAAGACCGAGATCGCGGGCAAGCACGGCGTGAAGGTGCTGCACGATCCGGTCGACCTGGCGCACGAGGACCAGGTGGTGCAGATGGTGCGCAACACCGAGAAGGCGTTCGGCGCCGTCGACATCCTGGTCAACAACGCCGGCATCCAGCACGTGGCGCTGGTGGAGGAGTTTCCGGTCGAGCGCTGGGACGCGCTTCTCGCCGTCAATCTGACCGCGGCGTTCCACGCCATCCGCACGGCCATGCCGGGCATGAAGAAGCGCGGCTGGGGCCGCATCATCAACAACGCCTCGGCCAGCGGCCTGGCGGCGTCGCCCAAGAAGACGGCTTATACCGCCGCCAAGTTCGGCCTGATCGGCCTGACCAAATCGGTCGCGCTGGAGGTGGCTGAAAACCAGATCACCTGCAATGCGATTTGCCCGGGCTGGGTTCTGACCGGCATGTCGCGCCCCCAGGTCGAAGTCATCGCCCAGCGCGAAGGCGTCTCGTTCGAGCAAGCGTCCAAGATCCTGCTGTCGAGCCAACCCAACAAGCGCTTCATCACGCCAGAGGAAATCGGCCGCTTCGTGGCCTATCTCTGCAGCGAGGCCGCATCGCCCATCACCGGCGCCGCCCTGTCGATCGACGGCGGCATCATGGCGGGGTGAGCGGGAAATTCATTTCGCCGTCATGCGGGCGTAACGAAGGGACCTTAGAAAAAGCCCGGCAGCGCCTGCTGCTTGGATGCAAGCCATCCAATCCTTCGTTTCACGCCCCCTACACACTGGCCGCCCCTTGGGCGGCCTTTTTTTGCCCTCGCGCCGCGGTCTTGCCGGGGCCGGATGCGTGGTGTCTCATGCGCCGGGCCGCGCGTCGCGGCCACGGAGCCGCGCCATGGTCGACCCCAATTTCCTCAAATTCGGCACGCTGAGTCTGCATGCGGGCCAGCAGCCGGACCCGGTTACGGGCGCGCGGGCGGTCCCCATCTACCAGACCACCTCCTATGTCTTTCCGGACGCGGATCACGCGGCGGAACTGTTCAATCTGGAGCGAGCGGGCCACATCTATTCGCGCATCTCCAATCCCACCGTTTCGGTTTTGGAAGAGCGCATCGCCGCGCTCGAAGGCGGTGTCGGCGCCGTTGCCACGGCCAGCGGCCAGGCGGCGCTCCATCTGGCCATCGCGACGCTGATGGGGTCGGGCGGGCATATCGTCTCGTCGGCCTCGATCTATGGTGGCAGCCACAATCTCTTCACCCACACGCTGCCGCGCTTCGGCATCACCACGACCTTCGTGCCGCCCCGCGACACGGCGGCGTTCAAGGCCGCGATCCGGCCCGAGACGCGCCTCGTTTTCGGCGAGACGCTGGGCAATCCCGGCCTCGAAATCATGGACTTGCCCGCGGTGTCCGAGATCGCGCATGCGGCCGGTGTGCCGGTGCTGATCGACAACACCTTCGCCACGCCTTACCTGTTCCGCCCCTTCGAGCATGGCGTCGATCTGGTGATGCACTCGGCCACCAAGTTCCTGGGCGGCCATGGCGTCGCCATCGGCGGCGTGGTGGTCGATAGCGGCCGCTTCGCGTGGGAGAAGTCCGGCAAGTTCCCGACACTCACCGAACCCTATGCGGGCTATCACGGCCTCGACTTCACCGAGGAGTTCGGCCCCTTGGCTTTCATCATGCGCGCGCGGGCCGAGGGCTTGCGCGATTTCGGTGCCTGCCTGAGCCCGTCCAACGCGTTCTATCTTCTGCAGGGAATCGAGACGCTTCCCGTCCGCATGGCGCGCCATGTCGAGAACACGCGGCGCGTGGTCGAATATCTGTCCAAGGCGGCCGAGGTAGCCTGGGTCGGCTATCCGGAACTGGCCAGCCATCCCGACCATGCGCGCGCCAAGGCCTTGCTGCCGAAGGGCAGCGGCGCGGTGTTCAGCTTCGGCATCAAAGGCGGCCGCGCAGCGGGGCGGAAATTCATCGAGAACCTGCGTCTGTTCTCGCATCTGGCGAATGTTGGTGACGCCAAGTCGCTGGTGATTCATCCCGCATCAACAACGCACCAGCAGATGGACGCCGAAGCGCTGAAGGCCGCCGGTATCGGCGAGGAGCTGGTGCGTCTCTCCATCGGCCTGGAAGATGCGGAAGACCTGATCGCCGACCTGTCGCGCGCCCTGCGCGCCTCGCAGAAGGGCTGAGCGATGGAGCTGCGGGTTGACGGCCGCGCGGTTTTCGCGGCGACGGGCGGACGCCCGTTCGATGCGGCGAAGCCTGCCGTGATCTTCGTTCACGGCGCGGGCATGGATCACACGGTCTGGCCGTTGCAGGCACGCTGGTTCGCCCATCACGGTTATTCCGTCCTGGCGGTTGATCTGCCGGGCCACGGGCGTTCCGAGGGCACGCCGATCGAATCGATCGAGGGGCTGGGCGCGTGGCTCGGTAAACTGATCGCCGCGTCCGGCGCGCCCCAGGCTGCGCTGGTCGGTCACAGCATGGGCGCGCTGGCCGCGTTCGAGGCGGCGGCACAGGCGCCGGAGCGTGTCGCCAAGCTGGCGCTGCTCGGCATCTCGGCGCCCATGGCCGTGCATCCCGACCTTCTGAAAGCCGCGCAAGCAGGCGAAACGCTGGCGTCCGAACTGGTCTCATCCTGGGGCTTTGGCCGCCGCGCGCATTTGGGCGGGCATCAGGCGCCGGGCCTGTGGATGCTGGGCGGCGGCTTAAGCCTTCTGGAAACGGGACCGAAGGGTGCTTTGGGCGTCGATCTGGCCGCGTGCAACGCCTATCAGGGCGCGGGTGCCGCCGCGGGTAAGATCAAATGTCCGGCGCTCTTTCTGTGCGGCACGGCGGACATCATGACTCCGCCCAAGGCCGCGGCGGCGCT
Organism: uncultured Rhizobiaceae bacterium; assembly: GCA_964477375.1. GTDB lineage: Bacteria > Pseudomonadota > Alphaproteobacteria > CADEGL01 > CADEGL01 > CADEGL01. The sequence goes on from CAYZFH010000213.1 coordinate 5,492, forward strand.
TGCGAAGCAAATCGCGGACGCCAAGGTCGTGACGCTGCCCGAGGCGGGCCACATGATGATGATCGAGCGGCCCGACGCCACGTTGGCCGCGCTCAAGAATTTTCTGTGAGGCGGTGATGGCCGAACGCAAATTGCCCGAGACGCGTGACCGCTACGGGCATTTTCTGCTGATCCCGACGCGCTGGATGGACAACGACATCTACGGCCACGTCAACAACGTGGTCTACTA
>CAYZFH010000214.1:0-5710 GCA_964477375.1 uncultured Rhizobiaceae bacterium
CCCCTCGGTGCGGCCCTGATAGATCACGCCCTTGGTGTCGCACAGGATCAGGTTTTCCTTCGGAAAGCCGATCGCCTCCAGGAGTTCGAGACAGGCAATGCCGGCGGCGCCCGCGCCGTTGCAGACGAGCTTCGTGGTTTTCACGTCGCGCCCGGTCAGGTGCAGCGCGTTGATGAGGCCTGCGGCGGCGATGATCGCGGTGCCATGCTGGTCGTCGTGGAAGACCGGGATGTCGAGCAGCTCGCGCAGGCGCTGCTCGATGATGAAGCATTCCGGCGCCTTGATGTCCTCGAGGTTGATGCCGCCGAAGGAGGGCCCGAGAAAGCGCACGCAGTTGATGAACTCGTCGACTTCCTTCGTGTCCACTTCGAGGTCGATCGAATCGACGTCGGCGAAGCGCTTGAAGAGGACGGCCTTGCCTTCCATCACGGGCTTGGAAGCGACGGCGCCGAGATCGCCCAAGCCGAGCACGGCGGTGCCGTTCGAGATGACCGCGACCAGGTTGCCCTTGGCCGTGTAGTCGTAGGCCAGGCCCGGATCCTTCGCGATGTGCAGGCACGGCCACGCGACGCCCGGCGAATAGGCCAGCGACAGGTCGCGCTGCGTGGTCAGCGGCTTGGTCGCGTTGATCTCGATCTTGCCCGGCCGTCCGCTCGAGTGGAAAAGCAGAGCTTCCTGCTCCGTGACGTGAGCGCGGTCTTCAGACATGGCATTCCTCGGTCTTGGGTGTCGAAGCCGCCAGAAAATGCGGCTTTTCGGCCTGTCAGGGCGCGAGCGGGGCGATGTTAGGGGCTGGCCCGTGAAGCGTCAAAGCACGGGTCCCCAACATGGCCCGGGCCGCGCGCGCCATGTTAAAAAGACCGGCGGCCGGGAATTGCCAGCGCCGCGCCCCTCCCACCGGTCGGACCCGTGCCGCCAGCGAACGACATCGCCCCCGACGCATCCGCCGCCCGCGCCCCGTCCGCGGACGTGACGCCCATGATGGCCCAGTATCTGGAGACCAAGCGGGCCAATCCCGATTGCCTTTTGTTCTACCGGATGGGGGATTTTTACGAGCTGTTCTTCGAGGACGCGCGCCAGGCCTCGGCCGCCCTCGACATCGCGCTGACCAAGCGCGGCCAGCATCTGGGCGAGGACATCCCCATGTGCGGCGTGCCCGCGCACGCGGCCGAAGCCTATCTCTCGCGCCTGATCCGCAAAGGCTTCCGCGTCGCCGTCTGCGAGCAGATGGAAGACCCGGCCGCCGCCAAGAAGCGCGGCAACAAGGGGCCAGTTCACCGCGACGTGGTGCGGGTGGTGACGCCGGGCACGTTGACCGAGGACGCGTTGCTCGATGCGCGCCGGCACAATTACCTGACCGCGCTGGCCGAGGCGCAGGGCGCCCTCGCCCTTGCGTGGCTCGACATCTCGACCGGCGACTTCCACGTCCAGCCCGTGTCCGTCCCCGTGCTGGCCTCCACTCTGGCGCGGCTCGACCCCGGCGAGTTGCTGGTCGCCGACCGGCTGCTCCAGCGCGCGGAATTGTTCGAGATCCTGGGCGAATGGAAAACCGCGCTAACGCCCCTGCCGAGCGCCCGCTTCGACAGCGAGGGCGGGCGCCTGCGTTTGGAAGCCGTCTACCGCGTGAAGGCGCTGGACGCCTTCGGCGAATTTGGCCGCGCCGAGCTGGCCGCGGCGGGCGCCCTCGTCGATTACGTCGAGGTCACCCAGAAGGGCAAGCTGCCACTCCTCTCCCCGCCACGCCGCTTGGCCGACGGCGCGGTGATGGAGATCGACGCCGCCACGCGTAGGAACCTCGAACTCGCACAGACCCTGTCCGGTGAGCGGCGTGGCAGCGTGCTCGCGACCATCGACCGCACGGCGACCGGTGCCGGCGCGCGGCTTCTGTCCGCGCATCTGGCCGCGCCCTTGACCGATCCTGCCGCCATCGGGCGCCGGCTCGACATGGTCGCGTTCTTCGCGGAAGCCGAAGACCTGCGTGCGGAGTTGCGCGAAACCCTGCGCGCGACGCCTGATCTCGAACGCGCTTTGTCGCGCCTCACCATCGGACGCGGCGGCCCGCGCGATCTGGCCGCCATCCGCGACGGGCTGCGCGCGACCGCGACGCTGAAATCGGCACTCAGCAAAGATGGGCTGGCGGGTCCGCCGCCCGGCATCGCGGACGCCGCACGCGATCTCGGCCATCACGCGACCATCGTCGACCGCTTCCAGCGCGCGCTTGCGGAAGACCTGCCTTTGCTCGCGCGCGACGGCGGCTTCGTCGCCAAGGGCTACCATGCGCCGCTCGACGAGCAGCTCGCTTTGCGCGACGAAAGCCGCCAACTGGTCGCCAACCTGCAGGCGAAATACGCGGCTGAGACCGGCGTTACGGGCCTGAAGGTCAAGCACAACAACGTGCTGGGCTATTTCATCGAGGTCTCGGCGGTGCACGCACCGAAGCTGCCGAGCGGTCCGGGCCAGTTGTTCCTGCACCGCCAGACCATGGCCGGCGCCATGCGCTTCACGACGGTCGAGCTGTCCGAGCTCGAGGACAAGATCGCGCGGGCGGGCGAGCGCGCGTTGGCCATGGAACTGACGCTGTTCGACGATCTGGTCGGCGAGGTGCGCGCGCGGGGCGAGGAGATCATGCGTGCGGCGCGCGCCATCGCGGCACTCGACGTCGCGTCATCCTTGGCCGAACTGGCGGTCGAGCGCCGCTATGTGCGCCCTTCGGTGGACGGCAGCCTGTCCTTCGCGATCACGGGCGGCCGCCATCCGGTGGTGGAAGCCGCCTTGGCCGCGCGCAACGAAGGCGGCTTCGTCGCCAACGACTGCGACCTGTCCGACAGCTCCAAGCGCCTGTGGCTCGTGACCGGCCCCAACATGGCGGGCAAAAGCACCTTCCTGCGCCAGAACGCGCTGATCGCCATCCTGGCGCAGATGGGCTCCTACGTTCCCGCCGCCGCCGCCCATATCGGCATCGTCGACCGGCTGTTCAGCCGCGTGGGCGCCGCCGACGATCTGGCGCGCGGCCGTTCGACCTTCATGGTCGAGATGGTCGAGGCCGCGACGATCCTGAACCAGTCGGGCCCCAAGGCACTCGTGATCCTGGACGAGATTGGGCGCGGCACCGCGACCTTCGACGGGCTTTCCATCGCCTGGGCGACCGTCGAGCATCTGCACGACATCAACACCTGCCGCGCGCTGTTCGCGACGCATTACCACGAGCTGACGGCGCTGGCGGCCAAGCTGCCGCAGTTGGCCTGCCACACCATGCGTGTGAAGGAATGGCAGAACGACGTCGTCTTCCTGCACGAGGTGGCGCCGGGCGTGGCCGACCGGTCCTACGGCGTGCATGTCGCACGGCTCGCGGGCCTGCCGCCGGCCGCCGTCGCACGCGCCGAGGAAATCCTGAAGCTTCTGTCGCAGGGCGAGCAGGCCGGTGCGCTCGCGCGCCTGGCCGACGATCTGCCGCTGTTCCGCGCCTCCGCTCCGCGCGCGCCGGAACCGCAAGGGCCATCGCCGTTGGAAGCCGCGCTGTCGGAGGCCAATCCCGACACGCTCACGCCGCGCGAGGCGCTCGACCTTCTCTACCGGCTGAAGGGATTGCTGCGGAAGCAGCCTTAGTCAGCGTTTCTCCGCCAGGCGCTTCAACTCTTTCGCCAACAGCTCGAACTCGGCTCGGCGCGCGGTGCCCCGTCGCCAGACGAGGCCGAGATCGCGCGCGGCGCGCGGGCCTTCCAGCGCACGCGCGACCAGTTGCGTGCCGCGCAGGATGCCGGCGTCGATCGCGACCTGCGGCAGGAGCGTGACGCCGAGCCCGTTATCCACCATCTGCACCAGCGTGTGCAGGCTGGTCGCCTCCAGCGTCGCGCTCTCGCGCCGGTCGGCCAAGGCGCAGGCGTCGAGCGCATGGCCGCGCAGGCAATGCCCGTCGCGCAGAAGCAGAAGCGTTTCGTCCTCAAGCGCGCGCGGCTTCACGGGCGCGGTGCGCGCGAGCGCATGGTCCTTGGGGCAGACCAGGCTGAACGGATCACGCGCGACCAGCGCCGTTTCGGCCGAGGGCACGTCGTACGGCAGGGCCAGCAGCAGCACGTCGAGCTTGCCGTCGTTCAACTTCTCGACCAGACGCGCGGTCTGATCCTCGACCAGATGAAGCTGGAGCGCCGGATACGCGCGGCGCAGCCCCGGTAGGACGCGCGGCAGGAGAAACGGGCTGATGGTCGGAATGACGCCGAGGCGTAAGGGGCCCGTCAGCGGCTTGCGCCGGCTTTGCGCCAGTTCGGCCAGCGATTCGGCCTCCTCCAGCAAACGCCGCGCGCGCTCCACGACCTCCCGCCCCAAGGGGGTGAAGACCACGCGCCGCTGGGTGCGGTCGACCAGTGCGGCGCCGAGCGTCTGCTCCAGCTCCTTCAGGCTGGCGCTCAAGGTCGATTGCGTCACATGGGCGGCCTTGGCCGCGCGGCCGAAATGCATGTGCTCGGCCAGGGCCGCCAGATGGCGGAGCTGTTTCAGGGTGGGGAGATTAGCCATCGGTTTTCTCGATCAATAACTCCAATTTAATTCGTTGGAACGAACATACAAGGCGTCCTACATGATGTTCATTCTCATTCTTAACAAAGGGCCGCCCCACCGGACGTCCCAGAGGAGCCTTTCATGCTGACCATCGGAGACAAGCTTCCCGCCTTCGACCTGAAGACCGTGGTGTCGACCGACATCAAGACGGCCTTCACCCAGACGACGGAGAAGAGCGCCAAGGGCAAGTGGACCGTCCTGTTCTTCTGGCCCAAGGACTTCACCTTCGTCTGCCCCACCGAGATCGTGGCCTTCGGCAAGCTGTCCAAGGAGTTCAAGGATCGCGACGCCGTGCTGTACGGCATCTCGACGGACACCGAGTTCGTCCACCTGGCGTGGCGTCAGAACCACGCCGACCTAAAGGATCTGCCGATCCCGATGCTGGCGGACACGAAGCGCGAGCTGTCGACCGCACTCGGCGTGCTGCACAAGGACGAGGGCGTGCCCCTGCGCGCGACCTTCATCGCCGATCCGGAGGGGATCATCCGCTTCGTTTCGGTCAACGACCTGAGCGTCGGCCGCAACCCGCAGGAAGTCCTGCGCGTGCTCGACGCGCTCCAGACGGACGAGCTGTGCCCCTGCAACTGGCAGAAGGGCGAAGAAGTCCTGAAGGTCGCGTAACCAACCCGATCCCCGGCGGGTTCGCCCGCCGGGGTTCTACCTCTCAAGGAGTTTCCGTCATGTCGCTCGCCGCTTTATCCGAACGCCTGCCCGACTACGCCAAGGATCTGAAGCTGAACCTGTCTTCGCTCGCGTCCGAGGTTTCACTGACCGAGCAGCAGCGCGCGGGCACCTTCGTGGCGGCGGCAATCGCCAGCCGCAACCCGGCGGTGATCGAGGCCACGCTCGGCGAATTCGGCCCGAAGCTGTCGCCCGAGGCGCTGACCGCGGCGAAGACCTCGGCCGCGATCATGGCCATGAACAACATCTATTACCGCTTCGTGCACCTGGCCTCCTCGCCCGACTACAAGACCATGCCGGCGAAGCTGCGCATGAACGCGATGGCGAAGCCCGACGTGGACAAGCTGGATTTCGAGCTGTGGTCGCTTGCCGTCTCGGCCGTGAACGGGTGCGGCATGTGCATCGATTCGCACGAGAAGATCCTGCGCCAGGCCGGCGTCTCGGCCGAGGCCGTGCAGTCGGCGGCGCGCATCGC
>CAYZFH010000215.1:0-2810 GCA_964477375.1 uncultured Rhizobiaceae bacterium
TAAGTAATCACCGAATACGGGTAACGATTAAGGGCGCCACCCAAGGGTGGCGCCCTTTTTCTTTGTCCGCCTCGGCACTAAATTTCATCCAGCCTATGCGGTTTCCGACCCCCCTCGTCCGCGCCACGCTTCTACGTCGCTACAAGCGCTTCCTGGCCGATGTGCGCTTGGAGAACGGCACCGAAGCGACCGCCCACTGCCCCAACTCCGGAACGATGATGGGCCTGAACGCGCCCGGCTCAGAAGTCTGGCTCTCCCCCGCCCGCTCCCCAGGCCGAAAACTTCCCTACACGCTGGAACTCGTGCGAGCCGGCGGCTTGGTCGGGGTCAACACCGGCCGGCCCAACACGCTGGCCGACGAAGCCATCCGCGCGGGACGCATTCCTGAACTGGCGGGCTACGAGGCGATCCGGCGCGAAGTGCCCTACGGTAAGAATTCGCGCATCGACCTTTTGCTCGAAGGCGGCGAACGGCCACCTTGCCTGGTCGAGGTCAAGAACGTCCATCTCCGGCGTGGCGACGGAACCGCCGCCGAGTTTCCCGACTGCGTGACCGCGCGGGGCGCCAAGCATCTGGTCGAACTGCAGGACATGGTAGCGGACGGACGGCGAGCGGTGATGCTGTATGTCGTGCAGCGCGAGGATTGTGCCCGCTTCCGTCTGGCAGCCGATCTTGATCCGGCCTATGCGGCGGCTTTCACCGTCGCGCGCGCGGCCGGTGTGGAAGCTCTATGCTACAGTTGCAAAGTCGGGCTCGAGGCCATTGAATTGGCCGGCCCCCTACCGATCGACGAGGCGAAGATATGAGGGAAGGCGAGCGGACGAGATCCGCCTCCCCAGCGAACGATATGGACGAGACTTGGCATCCGCTCGGCAGCCGCATCAAGCTGCACGGGCCGGAGGAGTTCGGCGCCATGCGCCGTGCGGGACGCCTTGCGGCCGAGACGCTGGATTTCATCACCCCGCATGTCGTGCCGGGTATTACCACGGGCGAGTTGGACCGGCTGTGCCACGACTATATCGTCGAGCGGAAGGCCGTTCCCGCGCCTCTCGGCTATCGCGGCTTTCCGAAATCGATCTGTACTTCGGTCAACCATGTGGTTTGCCACGGCATCCCGGGTGACAAGCGCCTGGCCGATGGCGATGTGCTGAACATCGACGTGACGGTGATCCTGGACGGCTGGCACGGCGACACCAGCCGCATGTATTACGTCGGCCAGCCCGGCGTCCGTGCGCGCAAGCTGGTCGACGTCACCTATGAGGCCATGATGCGCGGCATCCGCGTGGTCAAGCCGGGCGCCACCCTGGGTGACATCGGTCATGCCATCCAAAGCTATGCCGAGGGGCAGCGATTCTCGGTCGTGCGCGATTTCTGCGGCCACGGCCTGGGGCGCATTTTCCATGACGCCCCCAGCATCCTGCATTTCGGCGAGCCCGGCGAAGGGCTGGTCCTGCGCGAGGGCATGTTCTTCACGATCGAGCCCATGATCAACGCGGGCCATTACGACGTGAAAATCCTCTCCGACGGCTGGACCGCCGTGACCAAGGATCGTTCGCTGTCGGCCCAGTTCGAACATTCCATCGGCGTGACGGCGACCGGTTGCGAGATCTTCACCGAATCGCCGAAAGGCTGGCACAGCCCGCCGTATCCGTCGGGTTAAACGCCGCGGGGGCGGCAAGGGGCGTCATGACGACCCACAGAGGCTTCTGGCTCAAGGAAGCGCTTGCCGCCGAGGGCGGCCCGGCACCGGCTGCGCCCCTTCAGGGCGACCAGCGTGCCGATGTCTGCATCGTGGGCGGTGGCTTCACCGGCCTGTGGACGGCGATCCATCTCAAAACACTCCGCCCATCGCTCGACATCGTCCTGATCGAACGAGACATCTGCGGCGGCGGCGCTTCGGGCCGCAACGGCGGCTTCGCCATGACCTGGGCGTCCAAGCTGTCGACCATCGTCAAAATATGCGGCGCGCAGGAAGGCTTGCGCCTTCTACGCGCATCCCAGGACGCCGTCCGCACCATTGGCGCTTTCTGCCGTGACAACGGCATCGACGCGCATTTCCGCCATGACGGCTGGCTGTGGACCGCCGCCGACAAAAGCCAGGACGACGCTTGGGCGGATATCGTCGAGATTCATGAGAAGCTCGGCTCTGACGCGTTCCAGGCGCTGACACCCGAAGAGGTCCAGCGGCGTGCCGGGTCAAAGGGACACATCTCGGGCATTTTCGAGCCGGCGGTCGCGACCGTGCAGCCCGCGCGGCTTGCCCGCGGCCTGCGCAAGGCAGCGCTCTCGCGTGGCGTGACGATTCACGAAAACACGCCCATGACGGGATTGGACAAGGGACCATCGCCGCGCGTGCGTACGGCAAACGGCTCGGTCACGGCCAGCACTGTCGTGCTGTCCATGGGAACCTGGGCAGCGGAGATGCCGGAATTCCGGCGCACGATGGTGCCCGTCTCGGCCGACATGATCGTGACCGCGCCCATGGCTGAGCGCTTGCGCGAGATCGGCCTGACCACGGGCGTCGCGATCTCCGATTCGAGCATGCTTGTGTCCTATTACCGGACCACGCTCGATGGCCGCATCGTGTTCGGCAAGGGCGGTGGGAAGTTCGGCTTCGCGGGCCAAGTGGGTGCGTATTTCGACGGACCTTCGCGACGCCCGGGTGATGTCGAGGCCATGTTCCGGCGCTGGTATCCGACCCTGTCCAATGTGCCCATCGCCGAGACTTGGCGCGGGCCCGTAGAACGCACCTCGACGGGCCTGCCTTTCTTCGGCCGCCTGCCCGGCAATGTCGTCTATGGCCACGGCTA
>CAYZFH010000215.1:2910-5659 GCA_964477375.1 uncultured Rhizobiaceae bacterium
TCGGGCCGGAACGGCGGCGTGCTGCTCGATTGGGCGACCAAGTTCGCCATTCTGGCCCAGCATTGCGGCACCCAAGAGGCCGTGCGCCTGCACCGCCTGGCGCGCGACAACGTAAAAGAGATTGAATCGTTCTGCGCCGATAACAGCATAGATTGTGAGCTGCGGCGCGACGGCTGGCTCTGGACATCCAACAATGCAGCTCAGGACGACGTCTGGCGCCCTACGCTCGATCTCTTGGACAAAGCCGGCGAGCACCCGTTCGAGGAAATGAGCACGGCGGACGCGCAGGCCCGCGCTGGTTCGCCGCTGGTGCGCGGGGCGATCTTTGAGCCCGGCGTCGGCACACTGCAGCCGGCCAAGCTGGCGCGCGGCTTGCGCCGCATCGCCTTGGCGAAGGGCGTGCGCATCCATGAAGGCACGCGCATGACACGGCTGGAACACGCCAAGCCGCCGCGCGTCCATACACCAAACGGCGTCATCACCGCGAAGCGCATCATCCTCGGCCTCAACGCCTGGGCTGCCGAGATGCCGCGTTTCCGCCGCACCGTGCTGCCGTTAGCGAGCGATCAGTTGATGACCGCGCGCATCCCAGAACTTCTCGGCAAGATCGGTTTGCGTGACGGCATGTTCTTTTCCGACTCACGCCTGCTCGTCTTCGGCGGACGTACGACCAAGGACGGCCGTCTCAATTTCTCCAAGGGCGGCGGCGATTTCGTCTTCCGCGGCCAAGTCGGCGACGTATGGGACGAGCCCGCGCGGCGGGAGCGTGAGGTCACAGACCTTCTCTATAAGGTCTATCCCGCGCTAAAGGGCGTGAAGCTGGACGGAAGCTGGCGCGGCCCCGTGACGCGCACGCCCACGGGCTTGCCCTTCTTCGGCGCGTTCGAGGATTGTCCGGACATCCTTTACGGCCACGGCTATTGCGGCAACGGCGTGGGGCCGTCGCGTATCGGTGGACGTATACTGGCGTCCCTGGCGCTGGAGCGGAAAGACGAATGGTCGTCCATCCCCCTGGCGCAAGGTCAGCCGGACAAGCGTTTCCCGCCGGAACCCTTTCGCTATGTGGGCGCCTATATGGTGCGCGGCGCGGTGGTGCGGAAAGAAGCAGCCGAGGACGCTGGCCGCAAGCCGAACCCGGTCGATACGCTCCTGGCCGGCTTCGCACCCTCAAGCCTAGTGCCGGTCAACACGGAATAACGCAGCGGGATAACTGCGCTCCGCGTTAGACGGCCGTCCGGTAATCCCTGTTCATGATTTCCTGTGCGGCATCGATCGATGCCAGAAGGTCCGGCAGGATCGCGGCTGCATCCGCGACCGTCTTAGCGTCGTGCTCGATAACCCGCGCCAATGCGCCTGTCCGCAAGACACCCAGCGACTCGCTGGCACCTTTCAGTGCGTGCGCGATGCGTTTGGCCGCCTGAAGGTCGCCACCGGCGATAGCGGCGCTGATCTGCTCCCGATAGGACGATGTTTCCTCGGCGAAGGCGTCCAACAGCGGCTGGAAGACATCGTCTCCAACCTGCGCTCGAAGTTCCGAGACGACCTTGGCGCTGACGATATCGAGTGTGGCCCCCGCAGGAGAACCGCCGGTCGTCGTCTGCCCGATGTTGGGAGCCATTGGGCTTTCCGTTACCAACCGCTTCATCTCCGCAAACAAGACGTCCCATGACACGGGCTTCGCGATCACGGCATCCACGCCCGCTTCCAGATAGCTCCGCCTCCCCTCGAGCCTCACATCCGCCGTCAGCGCGATGATCGGGATATGCGCACCCTTGGCATGCTCCGTTGCTCGAATTGTCCGTACCGCGGTAGTTCCATCCATATGCGGCATATGCATGTCGATCAAAATGATGTCGTAGGTTCCGGTCGCTGCGGCCGCGACCGCGGCGGCGCCGTCGCCGACCGCGTGAACGGCGTGGCGCTTCCGCTGAAGCATCGTGGAAATCAACATTCGAGTGGTCGCGTTGTCCTCACCGAGAAGGACACGGCACGGCTTCAACTCCACGCCTTCCGGCCGCCCCCCACCTTCTGGCTTTGAGCGCGCCAATGCCGCACCTGCGCGGTCCGGTTCCATCCGTACAAAGAACGAGAACGTGGTTCCGATCCCTTCCGTGCTTGTGACCTCGATCTCCCCGCCCATGGCGTGGACAAGGCTGCGGGAAATCGCGAGCCCCAGCCCCGTGCCACCAAAACGGCGAGTGATGCTGGCATCCGCCTGGGCGAAGGGCTGGAACAGCCGGCCGATATTCTCCTGCGAAATGCCGATGCCTGTATCCCGCACGGAGACCCGCAGAATCAGCCCGCCATCTGGTTGAATGTCCTGTTTCACGTCGAGCAGGACGTGGCCCGTGTTCGTGAACTTGATCGCGTTCCCGATCAGGTTGGACAAGACCTGCCGCAAGCGGACGGAGTCTCCGACCACGGCATCCTCGAATTCGGATGGGAGATTCACCTGCAGAGTAAGGCCTTTCTCACTAGCCGCACCGGTGAACAAATCCCTGACATCGTACAGGGCCTCGGACAGCAGGAAAGGCTCTTGCTCGACCTGCAGCTTACCGGCCTCGATTTTTGAGAAATCAAGGATGTCGTTAAGGAGAGACAAAAGGGTGCGGGCGGAGCGTGACAGCGTTCGGGTGAACTTTTCCTGCTCGGGCGTGAGGCCGGTGGCGATCAAAAGGTCAGCCATGCCAAGGACGCCGGTCATGGGCGTACGCAATTCGTGGCTCATCATCGCCAGGAAGCGGTCCTT
>CAYZFH010000216.1:0-5652 GCA_964477375.1 uncultured Rhizobiaceae bacterium
CTCTATCTCGGCGGCGACGGCGCTTTCGCCCACGCCTGGGCGGAGCTGGAGACGGCGCGCCGCCACGGCATCCGCCTCACGGCCGTGATCCTGAACAACCAGGTCCTCGGTTACGAGAAGGATGCCGAGGACGTGCATTTCGGCCAGCACACCGACGGTTGCCATTTCGAGGCCGTCGATCACGCCGCCATCGCGCGCGCCTGCGGCTGGAACGGCGTGCGGATCGAGAGCGTCGCGGAATTGCTGCCGGCCTTGCAGGCCGCGATGACCTCCGAGCGGCAAACGCTTCTCGACGTGGTGTCCGACCCGGCGGCCTATCCGCCGTTGACCTCTTTCGACGGTAAGCTGCCCGACGTGGATTGATCAACACAACAAACGGCATTGGGAGAAAGCAATGAAGCAGTTCGATGGCAAAGTCGCGATGATCACGGGTTCGGGCAGCGGCATCGGCCGTGCGACCGCACTGATCATGGCCGATCGCGGCGCTGACCTCGTGATCCAAGACATCAACGAAAAGGGCGCAAACGAGACGGCCGAGAAAGTTCAGGCACTGGGCCGCAAGGCGAAGGTCTGGGTCGCCGACGTTTCGAATGTGGCGGCGATGAAGAAGGTCGTGGCCGAGGCCGAAAAGCATTTCGGTAAGATCGACGTGCTGGTGAACAACGCCGGCGTGGCCTCGGACCGTTGTCCCATCGAGGAGGTGACGGAAGCCATGTTCGAGCGGTCGATGTCGATCCACGTGAAGGGCACGATGTTCACGACCCAGGCCGTGATCCCAGGCATGAAGCAGCGCCGCTACGGCAAGATCGTGAACATCTCCTCGATCCAGGGCACGGTCGGCTCGCCCAACGGCGCGACCTACAACGGCGCCAAGGGCGCCGTGCTGGCCATGGCGAAAGGCTGGGCCAAGGAATTCGCGCCGTGGAACATCGCCGTCAACGTGGTTGCGCCCGGCCACTGCCTGACGCCGATGCCGATGGCGAAGGACAGCCCCGAAGTGCTGGCGCAGAAGGCGAAGGGCATTCCCTTCCAGCGTTACGGCCAGCCGGAAGAGATGGGCTATGCCATCGCGTATCTGTGTTCGCCGGAGGCTGACTTCGTGACCGGCCAGGTCATCAGCCCCAACGGCGGCTACACCATCGTCGGCTGAACCATCTGAGAGGAACGAAAGCCATGGGACAGTACGACGGCAAGGTGGCCATGATCACCGGTTCGGGCAGCGGCATCGGCCGCTCGACCGCGATCATCATGGCCGAGCGCGGCGCAGACCTCATCATCCACGACATCAACGAGAAGGGCGCCAACGAGACCGCCGAGAAGGTCAAGGCGTTGGGCCGCAAGGCCAAGGTCTGGGTCGCCGACGTTTCGAATGTCGCGGCGATGAAGAAGGTCGTGGCCGAAGCCGAGAAGCATTACGGCAAGATCGACGTGCTGGTGAACAACGCCGGCGTGGCCTCGGATCGTTGTCCGATCGAGGACGTCACGGAGGCGATGTTCGATCGCTCGATCGGCATTCACGTGCGGGGCACGATGTTCACGACGCAAGCCGTGATCCCGGGCATGAAGCAGCGCCGCTACGGCAAGATCGTCAACATCTCGTCGATCCAGGGCACGGTGGGTCACACGCAGGGCTCGACCTACAACGGCGCCAAAGGCGCCTTGTTGGCCATGGCCAAGGGGTGGGCCAAGGAGTTCGCGCCCTGGAACATCGCCGTCAACGTCGTGGCGCCCGGCCACTGCATGACGCCCATGCCGATGGCGAAGGACAGCCCCGAGGTATTGGCCGAAGAGGCGAAGACGGTGCCGTTCAAGCGCTACGGCCAGCCGGAAGAGATGGGCTATGCCATCGCCTATCTCTGTTCGCCGGAAGCCGACTTCGTGACCGGCCAGGTCATCAGCCCCAACGGTGGCTACATCATCACCTGACGGCGATTGATGTCGTGTGGAATTGGAGAGCCGCCCATGCAGGGCGGCTCTCGCCGTTTGAAGTCTATTTCAGGAATTCTTCCTCGAAGGGGAAGGTGGAGAGCACGATCGGACCTTGTTTGGTCACCAGCACCTGGTGCTCCAGCTTCACGCCTTCGCGTTCGCCGACGGGGCCGACATAGCTTTCGACGCAGATCGTCATGTTCTCTTCGATGATGCCGTCGAAGCCCGTGCGCTCCCAATCCATCGGGTAGTAGATGCTCGGGTACTCGTCGCACATGCCGATGCCGTGGGCCGCCACCATGTAGCGGTTGGGCTGCAGCTTCTTGGGCATCTTCCACGTCTTGCGCGCGTAGTCGTGGAAGCTCATGCCCGCCTTCAGGATATGCAGATTGTGCTCGAGCTGCTCGTAGGCGGTCTTATAAAGATCCTTCTGTTTCGGCGTCGGCTTGCCGGGCGGGCACAGGAAGGTGCGCGAGATATCGGCGCAATAGCCGAACGGTCCAACCATATCCGTGTCGAAGGACACGATCTCGCCCGCGCTGATGACGCGGTCGCTCGATTCCTGTCCCCAGGGGTTGGTACGGTCGCCTGAGGCCAGGAGCCGCGCGTCGATCCATTCGCCGCCCATGGCGATATTGACCTGGTGCAGATACGACCACAGCTCGTTCTCGGTCATGCCGGGCTTCAGCACCTCGCGCATGCGTCCCATGCCGGCTTCGGCGGCGGCGATGGCGAACTTCATGCACTGGATCTCTTCGACGGACTTGATCGAGCGCGCGCGCTCGGCCGTCTCCTGGCCGTCCTTCACATCCAGCCCCTGGGCCTCCAGCCCGCGCAGCAGATAGAGGTCGATACGGTCCAGCGCGATGCGCTTGTTGCCGCGCGCGTGCTTCTTCATCAGTGCGCCGATTTCCTTGGCGTGCCATTTGGCATGTTCCTGCGTGCGGTCGCCGCCGAAGAAATAGCTGAGCGGCTTGTTGGTGCGGAATTCGTCGATCATCTCCAAGGGGCCGACCATGCGCTCGCCTGAGGCTGCGTCGAACATCACCACGGGCCCGTCGGCGGGCACGAAGACCGAACGGCCGGCGATGTGCAGACCGAAGGTCGGATGGCCGCGGCGCCCCGTGGCGTAGCGGATATTGATGGGGTCGAAGAACAGGCCGGCGCCGTAGCCCTGGGCGCGAATTTGGCGGCGCAGCCGGTCCATGCGGTAGCGCCGCATCTTGGGCATGTCGATGCGGCTTTCCGTGTCGCTCAGCGTCACGATGGGCGTGCTGATGGCGGCGCGCGCCATGCTCATCTCGGCCATGTCTCGGTTCCTCCCCTCAGTTCCGGTCCATCGCGGCCGGCGAGGAAGTTTAGCGCAAGGCGGAGCCGTTGACTCCCCGGATGATCGGGCGCGATCCTTTTCCTGGTGACCGAGCGAGGCGGGGAGGGACGACCCATGACCGTGCTGACGCAAGCCCAGATCGATCAATTCCGGAAAGACGGTTATCTGGTGGTGGAAGGCGGCTGCACGCCGGCCCAATTGGCCGCGCTTAACCGGCAACTCGGCGAGTGGGTGGAGGAGAGCCGCGGCCACGTCGCCAACTACGGCAAGACAGTCGACGGCAAGGCGCGCTTCGACCTGGGCCCCGATCACTCCGCCACGAACCCGCGCTTGCGCCGCATCAACAACCCGGCCGAGGTCTCGGACATCTACCGCGACGCGATCTTCAACGCGCCCATGGTGGACATGGTGGCCGACCTGGTCGGCGAAAACGTCAAGTTCCACAACTGCAAGCTGAACATCAAACTGCCGCGCAGCCCCCAGCGCGTCGGCTATCACCAGGATCATCCTTACGATCCGCACACGAACGACGACGTCGTCGTCTGTCTTTTGATGCTGACCGAGATGACGCGGGAGAACGGCGCGCTCATGGTCGTGCCCGGCTCCCACAATGAGCGCTTCAGCCTCTATAAGGATGACGTCTACACGGGCGAGATCGCGCCCGAGCACCATGCCGATATCGAGCGCCGGATGGTGCCGGTGACGGGCAAGGCGGGCAGCGTGTGTCTCCAGCACACATGGCTGGTGCACGGTTCGGGCGGCAACACGACGGATATCCCGCGCAACCTGTTCATCTCGTCCTTCACCGCGGCGGATGCGTTTCCGCTGACCCCGCCGGCGGTGGCCAGCGCGATGTGCGGCACCATCGTGCGCGGCAAGGCCACGCGCTTCGCGCGCCTCAAGGAAACGGTCCTGGAGCTGCCGACCCCCTATAAAGAGGACTCGTTCTTCGGCCTGCAGGAAAAGGCAGACCGGAAACGCGCCTGACGGCGCTTACGGCGTGGTGACCACGAAGGGGATTTCGCCGCGCGTGATGTGGCCGTCCAGCGCTAGCACCTGCCAGCGCAGGCGATAGGCGCCGGGCGCCAGGCCCGTGGCCTTGGCCGTGATCACATCCGGGGTGCCGCCCTCATCGATGGGCAGTTTCGCGAATGGCTGCTCCCCAACCATGAGCGTCAGGCGCGAGCGTGTCTTGTCGATCCGGTTGTTATAGTGGAGCGTCACCGCCACGTCGGGGCCGGGCACTTCGGTGCCCACGCTGGGCGAGGAGTCCACGATGATGGCGTGCGCCTCTGCGCGGCCGAGGCTCCAGAAAGCGAGCGCGGCGGTCAGACAGACGGCAAAGGCGGCAGAGAGGCGAAAGGACACGGGAACCCCGGCGGTGGAAGGCGGCGCATCATGCCAAACCGCTCCCTATCCGCAAAGCGAAGATCAGGCCTTGGGCCGGAATACCCGGCGTGTCTTGCCCTCGGTGCGGGGCAGCGAGTGGGGCGCCAGCAGCGTCACCTTGGCCGTGGCGCCGATGATTTCCTTGAAGGCGCGCTCGATCGACTCCGTCAGAGGGGCGGACTCGCCTTGGCCCTCGGCCAACTCGGCTTCGATCGGCAGCCGGTCGTAGGGCCCGCCATCGGGCAGCACGATCCGGTACTCGCCCGACAGTTCCTTGAAGCCGTTGACCACGGCGGCCACGGCGGTCGGGAAGACGTTCAGGCCGCGCACGACCACCATGTCATCGGCCCGGCCCACCACGCGCAGGCGCGGCGTCCAGCGGCCGCAGGCGCAGCGGCCGGTTCCCGTGAGCGTGACGATGTCGCCCGAGCGGAAGCGCACCAGCGGCTGGCACTCCTTGGATAGATGGGTCAGCACCAGCTCGCCTGTCGCCCCGTCCGTCCACGCGACCGGCGCGTCGCCGTCGACAAGCTCGGCGAACAGCGCATCGCCGCCCATGAAATGCAGGTCGTTCGACATTTCGCACTGGCCCGCGAACAGGCACATCACATCCGAGACGCCGTAATTGGCGTTGCGCACCTGGAAACCCCAGGTGTCTTCCAGCCGGCGCCGGAAATCGAGATTGTCGAGCCCCGCTTCGCCGCCGAACAGGCCGAGCTTCAAGCCCAGATCGCGCGGCTTCACATCCGGGAATTTCTCCGCCAGCACGCGCTCCAGCACGGCGGGGTATGACGGCGTGCACGAGATCGCGGTGATGCCCAATTCGCGGATGGTCTGGATCAGCCTGTCGGTGTTGCCGACGCCATAGGGAACGACGGTGGCGCCCGCGGCTTCCAGATTCATGTGATCGGTCAGCCCGCCCATCCAAAGCTGGTAGTTGAGCGTATGGACGACCCGGTGGCCGGGCCCCAGGCCGGACGCGCGGAATGCGCGACCGCCGACGG
>CAYZFH010000217.1:0-5631 GCA_964477375.1 uncultured Rhizobiaceae bacterium
GGCACGTAATAAGGAGTCGGCCAGCCCAGGAGGTTGGCCAATAACAGCAATGACTTGTCGAAATCCTCAACGACCCCGACGAACATGAACTCCCGTTCGAGGTGATCAAGGACGATTTCGAACATTGTCTCGGTACAGGCCGGCGCGGCTTTGAAATCGAAGCCTTCGGGACCCAGCAGATAACGGGTCTGATAATTGTCGCAGGTGACATCAAAGTTTTTCTCTACGAACTGCCGCAATGTCATGCCTGTCGCCTGACCGTGGTGGGCGGCATCGACTCTTTCGGCGGTATGCACGAAGGCCGAGACGGTCCGCGCGACCGGGTCGCGAAGGAAGGTGAAATAGCGAGGCGGCAGGCCGAGCGCTAGGTGCGCTCCATACGGATGATGTCCATAGATAATCCGCTGCTCAGCGAGAAGAGTTGTGGGCAGCGCATCGAGCTTTGTCTCGGCGACAATGTTGAGGCGTTGATCTTGCGGATAGAAGCTGCGGATCAAATTACCGACGGTTGTTCCGGCCGTCTTGGGAATATGAACAAACAGGACCGTGTCTTCGGCTGATGATGCCGTCATGTTTCCCCCCGGTCAGTGCGTGACGACGCTGTGTTGCGAAGCGCCGCCGCCAATTGCTGGCCGCGTTTGATCAGTTGGCGGGGCAAATCGCCTATGTTCCGAGCGCGAGAATCTCGCAAACGCATATCCTGCCATGCGGTCTCTGATGCGAGTGTCTGTTCCGCCACCGCCGTATCGACACGGATGGGTGGAAGGCCGAGCGCCGCGATAATGCCCGCCAGCACTTTTCCTGGGTGGGATTTTAATTGCCCATATTCGACGATCACGATGTCGGTCGTATTTCGCGCTGCTTTTCGCCACGCGTCGCACCATTCCGAAATGACGAGCGCAAGCTCGTCGGTCGCCCAGCGACTCGGAGTCGGCCCGGGGGCGGGAAGCGGGGGATAGACGATCATCGGTTCGAGGTCTTGGGCGCCGCCGTTCATGGCTAGAAGCGCGGCTTCGTGTGACAGGCGCTCCACCACCACGACCATAGCGCGGGCGGCGCGGAGGACCGCCAGATTGGCGCGTGTTGGCGGCAAGGATCCGCTCCTGACCGCCATGTGACCCGGCGAGAACGCGTTTGGGCCGATCGCGTCTTCGGGGAAAAGATTGGCACCAATCGATTCACTCGTTTGCCCCAATCCTTTGGCCAATGCGCGAGCCAGTGAAGTGCCGCCTCCATACGGGGGCGAGAGGACGACAATGGGCGGGATGAAGCCGCCCGCCAATACCGCCGCGCGCGCGGCAGACTCGGCTTCGGCAATGGCCAGCCGATCGCGAAGCTCGATCAACGTGCGTTCCGCGCGCCGCCTGTCCGATTCGCGCTCGATCAAATCACGTTGCAACCGGTCGCGCTCGGCCAACAGGGCAGATAGGAGTGCGGCCATCTCCTGACTGCCCTGCTCCCTTCGGGAGCCTGCAAATAGCTGGTCGCGCTCGCGTATCAAAATCTGGACGAGGTTACAAAGCTCCTCGTTATCGGCGGTCAGCTCCGCGATATCGTCGACCGGACCTTTTACGTTGTCAGTTGACGCCATGCCCTCCCCCGCGAGCCGTGACATCTGAGTAATTGTTTATAATCCGAATGTATCATGCAGTCTTGGATCTTCACCTGATAACAATTCGCTTGAAGAGGCGGGTTATCGTTTGCGGCCAAGTCAGGCGATGGCCACGCTTGTATTCTTTAATCTTCCATAACGCATAAGGGACAAGAAGGTCCCAATCCGCAGGCCTGCCCGCAAGAATTTTCAGCATCAACGTGCCGAACGGCGAGAACAGGGTTGGGCATGCGCGGAAGAAGCCCCTGACGTCCCGAAAGCTCCCGCCATGGAGTAGGTCGAGCATTACCGTCAAAACCGCGGACTGCTTCTCGGGGTCACGGGCGGCCGATGAGTAGGATGTGGGGCTCGAGCGGATCAGCGCGAGTGTCTTCGGAATCACGCAAGTACCGTGGCGGACGGCTAGCGCGTATCCCACGAACCAGTCCGAATGCCATGCCAACGCCTTGGGATAGCCGCCCATTTCGCGAAGCCGGTCGGTCCGGACCACGGACGTGTTGGATGCGATCGGTAGATAGGCGCGCTTCATGCGGGCGCGAAGTGCGGCTGGAGGCATGAATTCGGGAAGGTCAGAGAGGTCGAAAATATGGGATACCGAAGCATTCGTCGCGAAACGGTCGATTCTTTCCGTATCCCCTTCGAGGACGCTGGTTTCGGAAAAAGCCAGCGCCGCCTGCGGGTTCCTTTCCAGCGCGGCCATAGTTTGCGCCAAGAAGTCGGGGAGAAGACGGTCATCGGACGCGGCCCAGACAAGATAGTCGCAATCGACGAGAGGGAGCGCGCGGGCGATCGATTCTTGAAGGCCGAGATTGCGGCCGTTGTCGATGACCTCGACATAGGGCTGAGTCTCGGCAAAGGCGCGAATAATCTCGAGACTGCCGTCCGTCGATCCGTCATCGACGACAATGACTTGGTCCGGCGGCCGATTCTGGCGCGCGATGTGGCCTAGCGAATCTGGCAGATAGCGCGCGTGATTGTAGTTGGATAGGACAATGGCGACGGTCGCCATGGGCAACGGCCCGCCTTATCCATGAAGCCGGCGAAGCCGCAGCGCGGTCATCCCGGTGCGCGAAAGTGAACGGTGCCGACGTACGTGCCGCGCGAATCCGAGAAGTCGCAGCGCTCATCGCCTGGAACGCCCACGCCGATCAGGCGGCCGAACGCGTTGTGGTAGGTTCGTGTGCCTCCATCAGCGACGGCGACGCTGCCCAGATAACGTCCTTCGGTACCATAGACCCGATATCCGCCATCAGCTTTGGCGAATGTCCCGACATATGCGTTGCGGCCCGCTGGCCATTTTTCCAGGCCGACGAGGTCGAATTTGTCACCCATCACGTCATTGGCTCCCACGAGCGGTTCGCCATAGGGGCCGATGAGCAAAAGGCTCGCGCCTTCGACCTTGGCCGAGCCCAGAAAAATTCCGCCGGTGCCGTAATACGAGGAATTGGATGCAGCCACGGCCAAGTCGATGATATGGGGCAGGCGAGGGATAAAGCTGAGTGGTTTCATTGTTGAATCCCCGGAAGAGGCGCCATTCATAGGCGGTTTTAACGCGGCGCGATAGACGGTGAGTGCATCGGTCAGGCTGTGCTTTTGGCGCCGATTCGCCCGCGAAAGGCATGGAGCCAGAGGCAAAAGGCATCATAGGGGGTTAGCCGCAACTCGTTGGCGATCTGGTCGGCGGAAAACAAGCCCATTTGACGTCCCTCTCGCAGTGCGAACGTATTCGTCGCGGAAATCGTCGTTTGCACTTCATAATAGACGCGGGCGATCTCTCCGACATTGGCAAAGGACATGTCGTAGCGTAGCGCGGTGAAGTAACGGAGCGCTTCGACCTCCATGCCGATTTCTTCCCGCAGTTCGCGTATCAGCGCCAACTCCGCGGATTCGCCCGGGTCTATGGCGCCGCCGAATAGCCCCCAATGGTCGGGAAACCAGATGTCCGGTTTGGAGTCGCGAAGCTGTAGAAGATACCGCCCATCTTCAACCATGATAATCGCGGCAGCAGCATCGGATGGTATGAGACGAGACGAGGGTTGCCCCGGATGCTGTGTAATCATCGAATGCGGCCGGTTAGGCGGAGCGGGAAAAGAAGCGCTGAATCCGCGCTGCGCCTTGGTCCGTCAAGACGTGCCGCAGCGCCTGGCGGCAACCGGCGAGGCTGGGATATTCGATTCGCCAGGAGGAGCCGCTGCCGGGCGGTATCATCGTTCCGGAATCGTCATACAGGTCGTAGTCGAGCGGCAGATAGACGCCGGGAACCCCCGCTGAACGCGCGGCAAGTCCGTGTATGTCCAGAACGCCGAAATAGGCGTTCGCCTGCTGAGCAACCGCAACGGTATCCAATAGATTTAGGCCGGCCTCGCACGCATAGGGTAAGCGCGAAGCGTCGTGGTGCGCGATCGTGGCCTTGCGCGATGC
The DNA here is from genome assembly GCA_964477375.1 of uncultured Rhizobiaceae bacterium. GTDB lineage: Bacteria > Pseudomonadota > Alphaproteobacteria > CADEGL01 > CADEGL01 > CADEGL01. The sequence continues at coordinate 4,034 of CAYZFH010000217.1, forward strand.
CCGGTTGAGCAAGGTTATCCGGATCGCGGGGAACTCACGCTCCAATTCCGAAAGGATGGGTTCCCAGCGCGCCAATTCCTCGTCGATGCATCCGTCAGCATTCTCGCGCAGGGAAACCGCCACCACGAAATGCCAGGCAAAAGTCGCTTTCAAATAAGTGTTGGCGTTTCGCCGTGCATCATTCATCCGCAGAAAGGCGCGGGGCACGCCGAAATGCTCGACTTCCTCGACAGTGTCCAGTGGCACGACGGAAAGCGCGAACCGGCGGAGCTGTCCATTTTGCCGGAACTGTAGTTCGGGTAGCGTCAGGATTTGCCGTTCCGCCGCATCGGCGGTCGTGTCCTCCCAGTGAATCGACAGGTCGCAGAAGAGGTCGGAAAGGCAGAAGAGGGAGAACAGCTCATTGAGTCTCCCATCTCGCACGCGCGGATCGATTCGGAGCAGAAGATTGACTTTGGCTTGGGATGGTATCCGAGGATCGCGAAGGATATCGTGCTGAAGCACGACGAAATTCCGCAAGACGGACTGATCGACCGAGTGATCGACGATCGCACAGAAGTCGATGGTCGACGCGTGGGTGCGCTCCCGATACTTTTGAAGGGCGCTCGTTCCTAGCAGGATGGTCCTGAGGCGCCAGTCGCGCGCCCGGAGGAGCCGCGCGGAGACGATATTGAGCGCCTGCTGAAGGTGGGTTTCCGTCCATCCGGCGGCCTGGGACGCCGATGTGCCACGGAAAACGTCGCGTGTGGCGGCGAGCAAATGGTACGCCAAACGCATCGCCGGCCGCCTGAGGAACGCGTTTATTCTATGCCGCAGGCGCATCAGCGCGCCGAAGACGAGTCGGAACAACGCCCGGCAAGTCCAAAGAATTCCGAAAGCAGCGCGAAAAATCGGATTACGGCTGGTGCGCGTCTTCTCGTAGGCACACCGGAATGCGCGGCGGATCGGATTCATCCGGCTGCTCTCGGGTGGAGCGGGCGTGCATAAGCCGATTGTGGCAGGGTCGCATAGATGCGTTCGAAGTACGCGATCAGTTCGTCGCCCGTTTCCTTCTGCCAGGTAAGGAGCTGGTTAGGGCGGGCAAATGGGTAGCGTGGACTGAATACCTCGATTTCGGCGAAGTAGTGGAAGAAGTGCTCGACGTTAACGATCAGATAGGGCACAGGGCTGAATGTCGCGGCGGTCGCGAAGCCACTGGACGTCCCGATGAACATGTCCGAGCTAAGGAGGATGGCCAACTCATGACCAAGCTCGAGGCCATGATGACGAGGGATGTAGACGTTATCGAAGTGTAAAAGTTGGTGCTCCCACTCGTCATAGCCGCCGACCATGACGAAGAGGACTTCCGGATAGCGCGCTTCCACGTGCTTTATGAACCGGTACCACTCACCGAGCGGCGCATCGCGATACGTGGTCGCCGCGACATGCGTGAGAGAGGCCTGCCGCGGATTGATCGTGCATACGACCCGGTCGTGCGCTTCCCGATTGAGGAAGTCTGAGACCCAATTTTTGTAGCCGCGCGGGACCTGGAGATACGGGATGCTGCCGTGTTTCGCGAAGTGCGCGTTAATATGTTTGTGCCCAAGAGGGAATGGAAA
>CAYZFH010000218.1:0-5584 GCA_964477375.1 uncultured Rhizobiaceae bacterium
TGGCATCGCGTTTTTTCAGGGAGGGGGACATGGCGGACAAGAAACGGACAATGGTTGAACGGCGCATCGGTGTTTCGCGCCGCAAGTTCATCATCGGCGCGGGCGCGGCCGGCATGGCCGCGAGTTGGCCGCTGATCCTGACGCCCGGCAAGGCGAAGGCCGCCGAGCGCGTCGTGCTGATCAGCTGGGGCGGTGCATACCGCGAATCGGTCGAGGCGAACTACATTAAGCCCTTCACGCAGGAGACCGGTATTCCGGTCGTCATCTCCGATACGCCGGATCTGGCCAAGGTGAAGGCCCAGATCACCTCGAAGAACGTCGAGTGGGACGTGTTCGACGCTGTCGGCTCCCAGGCCATGGGCGGTCAGAAGGAAGGCTATTGGGAGACGCTGGACAAGTCGGTCGTCGACACGTCGCATTTGCGCACCGGCGTCTATCCCGACATGGCCGCGTTCTATATGGCCGCGGGCGGTATCGCTTGGGATCCGAAGCGCAATCCGGACGGCAAGCATCCCGTCGACTTCAAGTCGTACTGGGATTTCGCGAAGTATCCGGGCCGCCGCAGCTTCCGCACGCGCGTTTCGGAAACGCTGGAAGCGGCACTGGTCGCCGACGGCGTCGCACCGCGCAGCCTCTATCCGTTGGACGTGGACCGCGCCTTCAAGGCGCTCGACCGCATGAAGCCGCACGTGGGCAAATGGATCGAGCAGACGCCGCAGACCGTCACGCTGCTGCAGCAGAACGAAGTCGACTTCACCTACACCTACGCCAGCCGTGTTAAAGCGGCTTCCGCGGGCGGGCAATCGATCGAATTCTCGTTCGATCAGACGATCAATCTTCTCCAATACATTACGGTGCTGAAGGGCTCGCCAAACAAGACCGCGGCGATGAAGTTCGTCGGCTTCATGCTGCGGCCCGACCGTCTGGCCGCGTTCTGCGAGCCGCTGGGTCTGGCGCCCAACAGCGACAAGGCCGCGGCGCTGCAGTCGCCGGAAGCCAAGAAGTGGCAGCCCAACATGTCCAACCCGAACAACATCGTCATGGATGATGCGTGGTGGGCCGCCAACTTTGCGCCGCTGGAGAAGCGGTTCAAGGAATGGCTGTTGGCCTAACGTAGGAAGACGCGGGCGGCGTTACGGGACGCCGCCCGTTTTTCCGATCGAAGCGATGAACGTGGAATTCTCAGCGCGTGCCGAGGCTGCGCGACAGGTCGTAAGCGGTCTGTCGCACCACCGGCACCAACTCTTTCTCGGCTTTCTTGCGCGGCCAGCGCGCGATGGGCACGAACGTGTTGACCGCGCCCACGACGCGGCGCGCGACATCGAACAAGGGCGCCGCGATGGAGATCGCGCCGGGAATGATCTCCTGCTCGGCGATCGCATAGCCGCTTTCGCGCGCCTCGGCCAAAAGGGCGATCAGCGCCTTCCGGTCGGTGATCGTGTGCTCGGTCAGCGGCTTGAGGTTGGTGCGGTCGATGATGTCGAGAGCCTGGTCTTCCGGCTGGAAGGCCATGATCGCGCGCCCCGGCGCGGTGCAGAAGGCCGGGAAACGCATGCCGAGCGAGGAATTGACGCTGATCGGATGACGGCTGCTGGGCACGCGCGCGACCACGACATTTTCGATGTCGTCGTTCTCGGTCAGCGAGAAGGCTTCTCCGCATTTGTCGCTGGCTTCGCTCATGTGGCGCAGCGCGATGGCGACGAGCGGGTCGCTGCCCAAGTACGACAGGGCGAAGTCCAGCACGCGCGGCGTCAGGCTGTAGAGCCGCGTGGCGGGATCGCGCCGGAGATAGCGGAGCTGTTCCAGCGTGTAGACGAAACGCTGGGTCGCGCTGCGGCCGAATCCGGTCCGCTTGGCGATGGATGCGATGGACAAGGCGCGATCGGTTTCGTTGAAGGCATAGAGGATGCGCAGCGCCTTCTCGACGGAATAGATGAACAGCCGCTCGTCGCTGTTCTCGGCTACACGCGGACCGTCGAAGACGGGCGTGGAGAAGGCCGCCAGCGTGGGCAGGACGAGGGGCGGTTCGGGTTTGGCGCGCTTTCGGCTGGGCACGGGCGGGAACTTAGCACCGCCACGCGATGAGGGTAAACGCGGCTAAGCGATGCGCCGCGCGGAGGGAGGGACGGAAGGCATGGCGAAATACGACGCGCTTCTGAAGCCGTTGACGATCAAGAAGACGACGATCCGCAACCGGATCGTCTCGACGGCCCATGCGCCGGCCTATGACGAGGACCGCAAGCCGAAGGAGCGTTATCAGCTCTACCACGCCGAAAAGGCCAAGGGCGGCATCGGCCTGGTCATGTTCGGCGGCTCGACAGGCGTCGCCATCGACTCCGAGGCCGGCTGGGGTCAGCTCTCCGCCGCCGACGATTCGATCATCCCGTACTTCAAGGAATTTTCCGACCGCGTGCACGGCCACGGCGCGAAGATCATCGTCCAGTTGACCCATATGGGCCGGAAGATCCGCTGGGATCTGGGCAACTGGCTGCCGACGCTGGCGCCGTCCAAGGCGGCCGAGCGGTTGAACTATCCCTATCCGAAGGAGATGGAGGATTGGGATATCAGCCGCGTGATCGAGTCCTACGGCCACGCCGCGCGGCGCTGCCAGCAGGGCGGGCTGGATGGGATCGAGCTGTCGGCGCACGCGCATCAGATCTTCGACGAGTTCTGGTCGCCCTATACCAATCAGCGCACGGATGAATACGGCGGTAGTTTCGAGAAGCGCCTGCGCTTTCCGTTGGAATGCGCGGCCGCCGCGCGCAAGGCCGTGGGTGACGATTTCCTCATCGGCATGCGCATGTCGGCCGATGAGCTGATCGAGAACGGTCTGAACCAGCAGGAATGTTTGGACGTCGCCGTGGCCTTCGCGAAAAGCGGCCTGATCGACTTTCTGAACCTGACGGCTTCGCAGACCAACACAAACATGTCCCACGCGGCGATCACGCCAACCATGGCTTATCCCGTCGGCGTTTATCTGCATTACGCCAGTGCGGTGAAGGCCGCGGTGGACATCCCGGTCTTCCATGCCTCGCGTATCCCCGACTTGGCGACCGCCGCGCGCGCGGTGGAGGAGGGGCATGTCGACATGGTCGGCATGACGCGCGCCCATATCGCCGACCCGCACATCGTCAACAAGATGACGGCGGGGCGCGAGGACGATATCCGCCAATGCGTGGGCGCGGGCTATTGCCTGGACCGGCTCTATACCGGCGGTGGCGCCTTGTGCATCCAGAACCCGTCGACCAGCCGCGAAAAGACCATGCCCCATGTCGTGCCCAAGGCCGACAAGAAGCGCACGGTCGTGATCGCGGGCGCGGGCCCCGGCGGCCTGGAGGCCGCGCGCGTTTCGGCGGAGCGCGGCCATCGCGTCGTCTTGTTCGAGGCGTCGGACAAGACGGGCGGGCAGATCAATCTGGCGTCGCGCGTCGGCTGGCGCGAACCGATGTCGGGCATCGTGCGCTGGCTGGATGGACAGGTCCGCAAGCTTCCCGTCGAGCTGCGCCTGAACACACCGGCGACGGTAGAGGCCATCCTGGCCGAGAAACCCGACGAGGTGATCATCGCGACCGGCGGCGTGCCCAACCGCGGCCGTTTCGCGTCGTCCGACCTGGTGCGCACCGGTTGGGATGTGCTGGAGGGGCGGTTAACGCCGACCGAGGGGCAGAGCGTCCTAATCTATGACGATTCGGGCGATCACCAGGGCCTGTCTTACGCCGAATACCTGGCCAGTCGCGGCGTTCTGGTCGAGGTGGCGACGCCCGACAAGCATGTCGGCTTCCGCCTGGGCCCGACCAACCGGCCGATCCATGTCCGCAACCTGCACAAGGCCGGCGCCATCATGACGCCCGACGTGCGCATGGGCGGCGTCAACCGCGAAGGCAACCGCGTCGTCGTGGTGCTGAAGAACGACTACACGGGCGCGGAGGAGGAGCGGGTGGTCGACCATGTCGTGGTCGAGCACGGCACCTTGCCGCGCGACGAGCTCTACTTCGCGCTCCGGCCCAAATCGTCCAATCTGGGCGAGGTGGACCCGGCGGCGTTGGTCAACAACCAACCGCAGGCGGTGAAGACCAATCCGGACGGCGCGTTCCGCCTGTTCCGGGTCGGCGATGCGGTTGTCACGCGCAACATTCACGCGGCGATCTTCGACTCGCTGCGCCTCTGCAAAGATTTTTGAGGGACGGACAATGGGACAATATGACGCGCTCTTCCAGCCGCTGCGGATCAAGAACGTCACGATCCGCAACCGCATCATGAGCACCTCGCACGCGCCGGCCTATGGCGAGAACGGCATGCCGGGCGAGCGCTACCAGGCCTATCACGAGGAGAAGGCGAAGGGCGGCCTTGGCCTCGACATGTTCGGTGGCTCGTCGACCATCGCCATCGAATGTCCGCCGACCTTCGGTCAGTTGTCCGTCGCAGACGACCGGGTGATCCCGCATTTGCAGAAGATGTCGGAGCGCATCCACAAGCACGGCGCCAAGACCTTCTGCCAGATTTCGCACTCGGGCCGACGCACGCGTTGGGACCGTGGCAACTGGCTGGCGCCGGTGGCGCCGTCCGCCATCCGCGAACCCGAGCACCGGCCGTTCCCGAAAGAGATGGAAGACTGGGACTTCGACCGCATCCGCGGCGACTACGTCAAAGCCGCGCGCCGGGTGAAGGCGGGCGGGCTGGACGGCCTGGAACTTCTCTATGCCGGCGGCCACCTGATGCTGCAATTCTGGTCGCCCTCGGCCAACACTCGCACGGACCAATACGGCGGCAGCCTGGACAACCGCATGCGCTTCGGCTTCGAGGTGCTGGAAGATATCCGCAAGGAGGTCGGCGAGGATTATGTGCTCGGCGTGCGCATCACCTCGGACGAGCTGATCGCGGACGGTCTGGCGCCGGCCGAATGTCTGGAGATCGCCCGCAAGCTCGCGTCCTCGGGCTATATCGACTACCTGAACATCATGACCAGCCAGCCGCGCGACTGGCGCTCGAGCGCCATGAGCACGCTGTCCATGGCGTTCCCCAGCGCGCCGTACCTGCACCTGGCCAGCGCGATCAAGGAAGCCGTGAATATTCCGATCTTCCACGCCGGCAAGATCGCCGACGCGGCGACGGCCGCCCGCGCGATCGCCGAAGGGCATCTGGACATGGTCGCCATGACGCGCGCCCACATGGCCGATCCCTATTTCGTACGGAAGCTGCAGGAAGGGCGCGAGGACGATATCCGGCAATGCGTCGGCGCCAATTACTGCATCGACCGCATCTACACGGGTGCAGAGGCGCTCTGCATCCAGAACCCGGCGATGGGCCGCGAACAGACCATGCCGCAGATCGTGACGCCCGGAGACAAGAAGAAAACCGTGGTTGTCGCGGGCGCGGGCGTGGCGGGCCTGGAAGCCGCGCGCGTCTCGGCCGAGCGGGGCCATCGCGTGGTGCTGTTCGAAGCCGCTGGCGAGACGGGCGGGCAGGTCAACACGGCCGTCAAGGCGACCTGGCGCTCGGGCCTGGCGGGCATTCCGCGCTGGCTGGAATCGCAGGTGCGCAAGCGCGGCGTCGATCTGCGCTTCAACACGCCGGCCACGGCCGA
>CAYZFH010000219.1:0-5554 GCA_964477375.1 uncultured Rhizobiaceae bacterium
ACCTGGACATGCTCGGACGCGATGCGGTCGCCCTCGGCGATCATCTCGTCGATCGTGTCGCACAGGATGATCTCGCCATGGTCGCGCCAGGCCGCGCCGGCGATCTTGGCGGTCGGAAGCTTGGTCAACTGACGCTCGATCTCGACCAGCGTGGCCTTGGCCAGCGCCTCGGAATTGGTGACCACGATGGTCGGCGAATCCGGCCCGTGCTCCGCCTGCCCCAGGATGTCCGCGGCGACCAGTTCGGCGTCGCAGGAATCGTCGGCGATCACCAACTGCTCGGTCGGGCCCGCGAACAGGTCGATGCCGACCGTGCCGAAGAGCTGGCGCTTGGCCTCGGCCACATAGGCGTTGCCGGGTCCCACGATCATGTCGACCGGCTTGATGGTCTCGGTGCCGTACGCCATGGCGGCCACGGCCTGCACGCCGCCCATGCAATAGATCTCGTCCGCGCCGGCCAGGTGCATGGCCGTGACGGTCGCCGCATGCGGCTTGCCGCCCGTCGGCGGCGCGCAGGAGATCACGCGCGCGACGCCCGCGGCCTTGGCGGTGACGATGCCCATATGAGCGGACGCCACCAGCGGGTATTTCCCGCCCGGCACGTAGCAGCCCACGTTGCCGACCGGCAGGTTCTTGTGGCCGAGGATGACGCCCGGAATCGTCTCGACCTCCACGTCTTTCAGCGCCGCGCGCTGATGCTCGGCGAAGCGGCGGATCTGCGCCTGGGCAAAGATGATGTCGTCCCGCACCCGCGCCGGCGTCTCCGACAGGCAGCGTTCGATGTCGGCTTCACTCAGGCGGAAGGCTGGCGGGTTCCAGCGGTCGAACTTCTCCGAATATTCGCGCAAGGCCGCGTCGCCGCGCCCGCGCACATCGCTCAGGATGCCGCGCACGGTCTCCTCGGTGCCGCGATCCTCGGTCTGGCGCACGTCCGCCGCTTTGGCGGGCTTCTTGATGTGTCTGATCATCGCCCTCTTCCACCCGGCCAAGCCGGAATTCGTTGGTCCCGGCGCCGGTATAGCGGTTTCCGCCTGCCCGCGCATCGCGTCCGGCGCAGGGCTGCCATGTTCCCTTGACCGTCCCGGCGCAGGACAGGGAAAGTATCGCCAAGCGGTAGCGCTAAGCCGCCCTGGGAGGATGCATGCGCGGCACGATGATGGACGGCCCGCTTACCTTGCCGCACATCCTGGAGCGGGCGGGCGGGCTGTTCGGCGACGTCGAGATCGTCAGCCGCAAGCCGGACAAAAGCCTTCACCGCTATACCTATGCCAACATGCGCCGGCGCGCCCTCGCGCTAGCCGCCGCGCTGCAGAATGCAGGCCTTAAGAAAGGCGACCGCGTCGCCTCCCTGATGTGGAACAACGCCGCGCATCTCGAAGCCTATTTCGGCGTGCCCTGCGCGGGCGGCATCCTGCTGACGCTCAATTTGCGCCTGCATCCGGACGACATCGCCTACATCGTCAACCATGCCAAGCCGCGCTTCCTGATCGTGGACGACGTGCTTCTGCCGGCGCTCGAAAAATGCCGCGCCCAGATCAAGCCGGAGCGCATCTTCGCCGTCCGCTGGAACGGCGAGGCGCTGCCGCCGGGCATCGAGGATTACGACGCGTTCCTGGAATCGGCACCGAAGGACTTTACCTATCCTGCGCTGGAGGAAAGCGACGGCGCGGGCATGTGCTACACCTCCGGTACCACGGGCAAGCCCAAGGGCGTCATCTATTCCCACCGCGCCATGGTGCTGCACTCGCTCTCCATCGCCCTGCCCGACTCGCTCAACTTCTCGAGCCGCGATTGCGTGATGCCGGTCGTGCCTATGTTTCACGCCAACGCCTGGGGCGAGCCGCACGCCTGCGCCATGGTCGGCGCCAAGCAGGTGCTGCCGGGGCCGCATCTGGACGCGGAAAGCCTGCTCGACCTCTGCGAACGCGAGGGCGTCACCTTCGCCTCCGGCGTGCCGACCGTATGGCTGGCCGTGGTCCGCGCGCTTGAGGCCGAGCCGAAGCGTTGGAAGCTACCGCCCAACATGCGCGCCATGGTTGGTGGATCGGCCGCGCCGGAATCGCTCGTGCGCGATCTGGCACGCCTCGGCTTCACCCCCATGCATGGCTGGGGCATGACGGAGATGACGCCGGTCGGCTCGGTTCATTACTTCCGCCCCCAGCACAGCAAGCTGACCGAGCAGGAACGCCACGCCCACATGACACGCCAGGGCGTGCCCCTGCCCCTGGTCGAGATGCGCGTGATGGACGATTCCGGCGAGGTGCCGTGGGACGGCAAGAGCATGGGCGAGCTGCAGGTGCGCGGGCCCTTCATCGCCGCCAGCTATCACGAGAACGCCCAAGCCTCCGACCGCTGGACGGCGGACGGCTGGTTCATGACCGGCGACGTGGTGACGATGGACCCGGAGGGCTACCTGCAGATCGCCGACCGCACCAAGGATTTGATCAAGTCGGGCGGCGAATGGATCAGTTCGGTCGAGTTGGAGAACGCGCTGATGGGCCACCCTGCGGTGGCCGAGGCCGCCGTCATCGCCGTCGCCCATCCGAAATGGCAGGAACGCCCGCTGGCCGCCGTGGTGGTGAAGCAAGGCCAGTCGGTCGAGCCGGCCGCGCTGCGCGAGCATTTGGAGAAGGATTTCGCGAAGTGGTGGCTGCCTGACGCCTTCGTCTTCATCGACCAGGTGCCGCGCACCTCGACCGGCAAGTTTCAAAAGTCGGCCCTGCGCGCCCGTTTCAAGGATTGGGACTGGGATAACGCGAAGGGCTGACATAAAATTTCCACGGATTTCTAGGAGAGCAGTACATGCGCACGATCGTCTTGGTGGCAGCCGCCAGCCTCATGCTTTTGACGGCCTGCAATCGCGGGCAGCCGAACCAGACGGTGGCACAGCAGGTCGTGCCGGAGGGCGCGCAACTTCAGCAGGTCGGCGACGGCACCTACGTCTATCGCACGCCCAATATCCAGATCGGCAAGTACCACGGCATCTATGTCGCACCGACGATCATCTATAACGGACCGGACGCGGTCTTCGATGGGGTGACGCAGCAGGACGTGCAAGATCTGGCGCAGCTCGCCACGACCGATTTCCGCCGCGAGCTCGCGACCAAATACGTTGTGCTCGATCAGCCGACCGCCAATTCAATCACGCTCCAACTCACCCTCGCGGGCATCACCCGCAGCCGCCCCGGCATGGACGCCGCGACCAAGCTCAACCCGATCGGCCTTTACGCCTCGATCGCGCGCGGCGCGGCGGGCAAGCCGTCGGCCTTCGTCGGCTCGGCCACGCTCGCAGGCGAAGTCACGGCGTCCGCGACCGGCGAAGTCCTGGGCGGCTTTGTCGCCAAGCGCAGCCCGCAATCCTTCGACATCGACGCGGCGCTCAGCACCCAGGACGCAGCGGCGGCGGCCATCGGCCGCGGTGCGGCCGATTTCCGCGCCGCGCTCGACCGAGTCACGGGACGATAACTTTTTCGGGATAAGTGTCGCCGGTTGAATGGACCGGATACGCTTTGTCGCGTATCTTCCGACAATTGGAGTTGTCGCCAGCTTGCGGGGGTAATGACATGGGCAGGCAGACCCTTACAGAATTGATTCGACGCTGCGGACGCTTGGGCGGACTGGCTCTTTTGGCCAGTGCACTCGTCCTCGTATCCCTGCCGTCATCCGATGCTGCGCCGACGAACGACAAGAAGAAGAGCGACCTGGTCAAGTCAGCGACGATCACCGTCGAACAGTACCAGGTGGCCTTTATCGGCAGCGGAAACCTGGGCGGCGGCAAGCTGACCTTCAACGGCAAGACCTACAACTTCACCATCGGCGGCCTTGGCATCGGCGGCTTCGGCGTGTCGCGCATCAAGGCCACGGGCACCGTCTACAATCTGAAGAACCTGAAAGACTTCACCGGCGCCTATGTCCAAGGCCGGTATGGGTTCGCGGCGGGCGATAAAAGCGGCGGCAAGCTGTGGCTTCAGAACGATAAGGACGTCGTGATCGAGATTCAGGGCGATCGCGAAGGCCTGGCCCTTTCCCTCGGCGGTGACGCCGTCTACATCGATTTCGATTGAGGAGGACACACTGATGACCGCGTCCCCCATCAGAATGATCCGCGCCGCCATCCTGGCCGCCGGTCTCGCGGCGGGCTTGCCCCTTTCGGCATCCGCCGGCGAGGAGCAGACCTTCAACGCCTTCTCGGCCTGGACCGGAAAAGGCTTCACCGTCCAGTCGGGCCCCAACGAAAAGACCTTTGTCGGCTCGATCGGCGGCCGGGTGTATGTCGAAACGGACAAGGGGCCCGTCGACGCGGGCGAAATGATCTGCCCCCTCACCCTCAAGGTGAACATGCAGACCGCCGCGCAAGAGGCGACGGGCAAGTGCACCATCGCGGGCAACGATGGCGCCCTTCTTCATCTCGCGATGAAGTGCACGGGCGTCCATCTCGTCGGCTGCAGCGGCGACTCGGCCATCGAAAGCGGCACAGGCCGCTTCGCGGGCGTCACTGGCGGCGGGCATTTCACCGTTCGCACCGCACAGCGCGAAACCAGCCAGACAAGCACGGCCATCGTCGACGCGTCTGCGGCCGGCATCATTTTCTGGAAGGATTTCAAGTACAAGTCGCCGTAAGCGGTCGGCACGCAGCGCCGTTCCGTCATATCCAGCCCCGGGAAGGGGCATCACGACTTTCGGGGAACCGTCATGACCGCTTTCATTCGCCTTTTCGCGCTTGCCCTGCTCGCCTCCGCCTTCGCGGCGTTCGGCGCGTCGGGCGCCTATGCGGCCAAGGAAACGACCGTCCGCGCCACCGCGGTCTGGCAAGGCGAAGGCACCGCCGTGCGCGTGGGCGACAAGGAAGCCCTGATGAACGGCGTCGTCGAGGGCGTGATGTTCATCGAAGACAACAAGGGTGATCTGCACATGGCCAAGATGATCTGCCCGGTCAGCATGTCGATGCAGCCTGACGGCGCACAGACCGGCCAGGGCGGATGCATGTTGATCAGCCAGGACGGCGACCAGGTCTTCTCCAAGTGGACCTGCAAGGGCGAATACCTGAAGGGTTGCGCCGGGCAGTTCACGCTCACCGGCGGTACCGGCAAGTTCAAGGGCATCACCGGGGGCGGTAATTTCGGACTGCGCGGCACGATGCAGGAAACCATGCCCGGCGGCCCGGGCGTCGTGACCCAAACGGTCATCGGTCTGGCCGTCTGGCCGGAGCTGAAATACAAGCTGCCGTGATCGGAGAACGGTCACCATGAATCGCAGCGCAAAGATCGTGCTATTGGCAGCCGCCGCGGCCGTTGCCGTGACAAGCGTGGAAATCGGCCCGGCTGCCGCGATCTACATTTATCCGGCAAAAGGCCAGAGCGAAGACCAGATGCAGCGCGACAAGTTCGACTGCAGCCAGTGGGCCACGCAACAAACGGGTTTCGATCCGACCAACCCCCAGCGGGTTCAGACCGCACAAACCCAACAACGCGGCGGGGCACTGCGCGGAGCCGCGGGCGGTGCAGCTTTGGGTGCGGTCGGCGGCGCCATCGGCGGCGATGCCGGCAAGGGCGCC
>CAYZFH010000220.1:0-5552 GCA_964477375.1 uncultured Rhizobiaceae bacterium
CCGACGCCGATGCGCGCCTCGTTCATCATGTGGAACATGCAGGCCAGGCCCTGATGCGGCTGGCCGACCAGATAGGCCGTGCAGTCGTTGTTCTCGCCAAACTTGATCATGGTCGAGACGGTGCCGCGATAGCCCATCTTCTCGATCAAGCCCGCGAGGGCCACGTCGTTGCGCTTGCCCAACGTGCCGTCGGCGTTGACCAGGTAGCGCGGCACGAGGAACAGAGAAAGGCCCTTCACGCCCGGCGGCGCGCCCGCGATGCGCGCCAGCGCCAGATGCACGATGTTCTCCGACAGCTCGTGGTCGCCGCCCGAGATGAAGATCTTGGTGCCCTTGAGCTTGTAGTGGCCCTCCGGTTGCAGCTCCGCGCGCGTGGCGACGTCGGACAGCGACGAGCCAGCCTGAGGCTCGGTCAGCATCATGGTGCCGAAATAGCGGCCTTCCAGCATGGGCTTCAGATACAGCGCCTTCTGCTCCTGCGTGCCGAAGGCGCGCAAAAGGTTGGCGTTGGCCATGGTCAGGAACGGATAGGCGATGGTGCCGACATTGGCGCCCTGGAAGAACGCCATGCAGGCTTGCGCCACCGTCCACGGCAGCTGCAGCCCGCCCTCTTCCTCGTCCATGTGGGCGGACAGGAAGCCGGCCTCGCTGAACGCCGCGATCGCGGGTTTCACCTCAGGAATGGTCTTCACCTTGCCGTCGACCAGATGCGGCTCGTTCAGGTCGGCCTTGCGGTTGTGCGGCTGGAACTTGTCGCGCGCGATGGCGTGGGCCGTGTCCAGCACGGCGTCGAACGTCTCGCGGCCATGGTCCTTGAAGCGCGGGCGGCCGGCGAGCTTTTCCACGTCCAGCATCTCGTAAAGGACGAAGCGGACGTCGCGCGGATTGATGAAGGGCAGGCTCATGGCGGGCTCGCGGAAATGCGGGAAAACCGCTGCCTGTCTAGCATGGGGCGCGGCCCGCCACCATCGGCCGGGCGGCTTCCCGCAGCTTTGCCTATTGCTATACTGACCTCCGTTGGCGCCTCTGCCCGCATAGCAATCAAGCCAATTCGAAAGGAAGGACTGTCGATGCGCGAGAACAACGTGAAGAAGATTGTCGCCGCGGGCGGCAACGTGGTGAACGGCTGGCTGGGCGTGCCCTCGGGCGTGACCGCCGAGGCCATGGCGCATGCGGGCTGGGACAGCCTGTGCATCGACATGCAGCACGGCCTGGTCGACTACCAGGCGTCCGTCTCCATGCTGCAGGCCATCTCGACCACCAACGTGACGCCGCTGGTCCGCGTGCCCTGGAACGAGCCCGGCATCATCATGAAGTCCTTGGACGCGGGCGCCTACGGCATCATCTGCCCGATGATCAACAGCAAGGCGGAATGCGAGGCCTTCGTCGGCGCGACGCGCTATGCGCCCCAGGGCTACCGGAGCTGGGGGCCCGTCCGCGGCATGATCTATGGCGGCCCGGACTATGCGAAGGAAGCCAACACCACGCTTCTCGCCATCGCGATGATCGAGACGGCTGAAGCGGTCGCGAACGTGGACGCGATCATGGGCGTGAAGGGCCTGGACGGCGTCTATGTCGGCCCGTCGGACATGGGCATCAGCATGGGCTTCGGCCCGGGCTTCGACCCCACCGAGCCGAAGCTGCTCGAGAACTTCAAGAAGATCGCCGAGGCCGCGAAGCGTCACAAGATCTTCGCCGGCATCCACTGCGGTTCGGCCGCCTATGCGATCAAGATGATCGAGTACGGCTATCAGTTCGTGACCATCCTGGGCGAGACGCGCCTGATGACCTGGGCGGCCAAGAACGCCGTGATGGCGGTGAAGGCCGGCAAGCCGAACCCGAACGCGCCGTAACCGCGAAACGGCCGGGCGCTTCGACACGCGGGAGAGGAATCATGCGCGACTTCGAATTGCCCGGCCGCTCCGCCATCCATGCCACGCAGGGCATGGCGGCGACACCGAACCCGCTGGCCACCCGCACGGCGATCGACGTGCTGCAGGCAGGCGGCAACGCCATGGATGCGGCCCTGGCCGCGAACGCCGTCTTGGGCGTGGTCGAGCCGGCCATGACCGGCATCGGCGGCGACTGCGTCATTCTCTATGCGCCCAAGGGCGGCGCGGACGTGAAGGCCTATATGGGCATCGGCCGCGCGCCAAAGGCGGCGACTCTCGACTGGTACAAACAGAAAGGCATCAACCACGCCCCGACCCTCTCGCCCCACATGGTGGCGGTGCCGGGCCTGGTGGATGCCTGGGACCGCCTGTCGCGTGATCACGGCACATGGCCGCTGGCGAAGCTGCTCGAGCGCGCCATCGCCTATGCCCAGGACGGACATCCCGTCCACGAACGCGCGGCCTATGACTGGCACAACTTGGCGCCGCTCCTGGCGCGCGATCCCGGCAGCAAGGGCGAGTTCCTGGCCTCGGGCGCGCCGCCCAAGCCCGGCACCATTCACCGCCGTCCTGCTCTGGCCGCGACGTTGAAGCGCATCGCGGCCGAAGGGCGCGACGGTTTCTATCGCGGGCCTGTGGCCGAGGACATCGTCTCGACGCTTCAAAGTCTCGGCGGCCATCACACGCTCGAGGACTTCGCCAATTTCAAGGGCGAGTACATGACGACGATCAGCGTCGCCTATCGCGGCGTCGATCTTGTGATGTGCCCGCCGCCCTCGCTCGGCCTCGTGACCCAGTCCGCGATGAACATCCTGTCGCAGTTCGACCTGGCCGGGCTCGATCCGCTGTCGGCCGCGCGCCTGCATCTCGCGGTCGAAGCCGCGCGCCTGGCCTATGCCGAGCGCACCAGCCTGCCCGCCGACGGCCGTGACCAGGCGGCCGCGGTCGCCGATATCCTGTCGCCGGCGCGTGCCAAGATCCTGGCCGGACGCATCGATCCCAACCGCGCGATGGACAAGGTGCCGAGCCCGCCCAAGGGTGGCCCCGCCGAGACGACCTATCTGTGCGTCGTCGACCGCGATCGCAATGCGGTCAGCTTCATGAGCACGGTCGTCGATTTCTTCGGCAGCCGCGTCACGGCGCCCAAGTCGGGCGTGCTGCTGAACAGCCGCGGCGAGTACTATAATGCGGACGCCGGCGACGCGAATTGCTGGGCGCCGAACAAGCGGCCCCTCTCCTATTCCCTGCCCGCCATGGCGCGGAAGGACGGCCGCACGGTGATGCCGTTCGGTCTCGTCGGCGGCTCGTTCCAGCCCATGGGCATGGCGCTGGTCTTCTCCAACATCGTCGATTTCGGCATGAACGTGCAGGAGGCGCTGAGCGCGCCGCGCGTCTTCGCGCAGGACGGCGTGCTGGATTACGAGCGCGGCCTGCCGGATTCGACCGCGCTGGATCTGGCCGCGCGCGGCCACAAGGTGGTGCGCCGGTCGGAAGGCCCGCGCCGCGCCAACGGCCCGCTCGGCGGCGGCCAGGCCATCTGGATCGACTGGCAGGAAGGCGTGCTGACGGGCGGCGCCGACCCGCGCAAGGACGGCTGCGCCCTCGGCTACTGACCATGATCCGCATCGTCATCGAACGCTGGAAGCATCTGGACGGCAGCACGCAGCATCTCTGGTCGGTCTGGCGCGACGGCAAGCGCGTCGCCATGGGCAAGCCGCGCGCGACGGTCGAGGAGGCCGAAGCCGAGGCCCAAGCCGCCTGCCAGAATGGGCTGGGCCGGCCGGCGGATTCGGTCGAACGGCTCTAGCCAAAAACGCTTCCGGCGGCCGGGATGGTCCCGGCCGCCGGTGATGCGCCGCCCCCTGCGGGGGGAAAAGCGGGGGCGAGGTCGAAACGATCCCATGACAGCCTCGGACGTACAGTGACCGGCATCACAGGGCCGTGATTTCGGCTATCCGAGTGCGAATGCTATCTTTTCTCGGGGCCAGCCCCTTCGCGCGGAGCGGAGGAGCGCCACAACCAATGGGAGGAAAGCCGTGAAAAAAGGGGTTCGTCTTTCGCTGATCGCCGGTGCCGTTCTGGCGGCATCCGCCGCGGGCGCCGTCTATGCCCAGCAGTCGAGCAACATGACGTTTTTCGTCACCAGTAAGAATCTCGGCAACGGCGGCAATCTGGGCGGGATCACCGGCGCCGACCAGTTCTGCCAGAACCTGGCGCGCAGCGTGGGCGCGGGCAACAAGACCTGGCGCGCCTATCTCAGCACCCAGGGCATGGGGGCGGTGAACGCGCGCGACCGTATCGGCAAGGGCCCGTGGCAGAACGCCAAGGGCACCGTCATCGCCACGGACGTGGCGCAGTTGCACGCCGCCAACAACATCACCAAGCAAACGGCGCTGAACGAAAAGGGCGAGGTGGTCAACGGGCGCGGCGACACGCCGAACATGCATGACATCCTGACCGGCTCGCAGGCCGACGGCCGCGCCTTCCCGGATGGCGACGACCGCACCTGCGGCAACTGGACCGTCAACGGCGCAGGCGCCGCCATGGTCGGCCATTCCGACCGCACCGGCCTCGATGACAGCGCGGGTGCCAGGTCCTGGAACGCCTCGCATCTTTCGCGCGGTCCCGGCGGCGGCTGCGCCCAGGACGATCTGAAGAGCACCGGCGGCGCGGGTTTGCTCTACTGCTTCGCCATCGACTGACGAACATCTCCATCTGAACGGCAAAAGGGCCGCCTCACGGGGCGGCCCTTTTTTGTCAGTGCGGACGGTGCTGCTAAGTCTCGAGTACCGGTGCGCCGTAATTGGTTCCGTTCCAAGTGTAGTCGTACGCTTGATTCGTTCCATAGACGACGATGTCGTGAATGTCGTTAGAGCTGAACGTCACCGTGTCATTGGTCGCGGTGATCGTGATAGTCCACGAGCCGCCGCCGTTGTTGGTGAAACTGATATCGGCGGGCAGGATATTCTGAGGAGTGCCGTTATTGCCGTAATAGATCTCCAGCATATTGGTGCCGGAGGTGCCACCGTCCTGGATGACGTCGTTGCCGTCTCCGCGGCCGAAGAAATAGATGTCGTAACCCTCGCCGCCGATCAAAAGGTCGTTACCCGCACCGCCGTAAAGCTCGTCGTCACCGTCGCCGCCCGTGATGGTGTCAGGGCCGCCTTGACCCCACAGCGTGTCGATATTGTCGCCGCCGGATAGTTGATCCGTGGTCGAGCCACCGACCAGAAGATCGTCGCCCCCGCCGCCCCAGACCGTGTTGAAGCCGGTACCGCCGAAAATCAGGTCGTCGCCCAAACCGCCGATCAGGCTTGCGTTGCCCGAGCTGCCAGTCAGCGTGTCGTTGTAATCGGAGCCGATCAGATTGGTGAATCCGCTCAGCGAATCGCTGCCGCCGCCGCCCGTGGCCACGCCGGTCGAAAGGTTGGCGGTCACGCCCGTGATCGCGTCGTAATAGGTGGCCGTATCCGTGCCGCCGCCGCCCACGAGCGTGTCGTTGCCGAGGCCGCCCGCGATCACGTCATTTCCGGTCGAGCCCGTGATCGTATCGGCGCCAAGGCCACCGTTTATGAGTGCGATGTTGGAGAGCGTCGTAGCGCTGAAATTGAGGACGTTGGCGTTGCCGTCGCCCGCGATCGTGTTGGCGCCCGCGCCGCC
>CAYZFH010000221.1:0-5530 GCA_964477375.1 uncultured Rhizobiaceae bacterium
CGAGGGCGGCCGTACCGTCGGCGCAGGCGTCGTCGCTTCCATCATTAAGTAATTAGGCCAAAGCCAGAAATCGGTTGCGTCGGGATACGAGCACAGATGGAAAGCCAGAACATAAGAATTAGGCTTAAGGCCTTCGATCACCGCGTGCTCGATCAGTCGACGCGCGAGATCGTGAATACGGCTCGGCGGACCGGCGCACGCGTGCGTGGACCGATTCCGCTGCCGACACGCTTTGAACGCTTTACCGTTAATCGTTCTCCGCATGTCGATAAGAAGTCGCGAGAGCAGTTCGAAATTCGGACGCACAAGCGCCTTCTCGACATCATCGATCCGACGCCCCAGACCGTGGACGCGCTGATGAAGCTCGACCTCGCTGCGGGCGTGGATGTGGAGATCAAGCTCTAAGGGCATGACCATGCGTACAGGCTTGATCGCACAGAAAATGGGTATGACGCGGGTGTTCGCCGAAGATGGCACGCACCTCGCGGTGACCGTCCTTAAAGTGGACGGCTGCCAGGTCGTGGCTCAACGCACGAAGGAGCGGGACGGTTACGTCGCGGTCCAGCTCGGCGTCGGCCGCCGCAAGGTCAAAAACGTGACGAAGCCCCAGCGCGGCCACTTCGCCAAGGCGAAGGTCGAGCCGAAGCGCAAGGTGGTCGAGTTCCGTGTGGCCGATGACGGCTTGATCGACGTGGGCGCCGAAATCACCGTGGGGCATTTCATCGCGGGTCAGTTCGTCGACGTGACGGGCGTGACCATCGGTAAGGGCTTCGCCGGCGCCATGAAGCGGCATAATTTCGCCGGTCTCGAGGCGTCGCACGGCGTGTCCATCAGCCATCGCAGCCACGGTTCGACCGGTGGCCGCCAGGATCCCGGCCGCGTTTTCAAGAATAAGAAGATGGCCGGCCACATGGGCCAGCGCGTGCGCACGACCCAGAACCTGAAGGTGGTGGGCACCGATCTCGACCGCGGGCTTCTGCTCGTGGAAGGTGCTGTGCCCGGCTCCAAGGGCGGTTTCGTCACCGTGCGCGACGCGGTCAAGCGCAAGCATTCCAAGGATCTGCCTTATCCGGCGGCCGTGAAGGGTGCTGGCAGGGCCGAGGCCGCCGCCGAACAACCTGCGGCTCCCGCCGCTGAAGCCGGCCAGGAGGCCCAGAGCTGATGGCCCTCACCGCGAAAGTCATCGGCCTCGACAGCAAGGCGCACGGCACCGTCGATCTCGACGAGTCTGTGTTCGGCGTCCAGGTCCGCCCCGACATCCTGACCCGCGTCGTGGACTGGCAGTTGGCCAAGCGCCGCGCCGGCACGCACAAGGCGAAGACGCTGGGCGAAGTCCAGGGCACGACCAAGAAGCCGTATAAGCAGAAGGGCACCGGCCAGGCCCGTCAGGGCAGCCTGCGCTCGCCGCAATTCCGCGGCGGTGGCGCCGTGTTCGGTCCTGTCGTGCGCAGCCACGAGCATTCGCTGAACAAGAAGGTCCGCAAGCTCGGCTTGAAGACCGCGTTGGCCAGCAAGCTGAAGGACGGCAAGTTGATCGTCCTCGAGACCGCCGAGTTCAAATCCGGCAAGACCGCGGATCTGGTGAAGGCCCTGCGCAAGCTGGGCTGGGAATCGGCGCTGGTCATCGACGGTCCTGAGGTGAACGTGAACTTCAGCCGCGCCGCCGCGAACATTCCGCATTTGGACGTGCTGCCCCAGCAGGGTGCGAACGTCTATGACATCCTCCGCCGCGACACGCTCGTGCTGACGAAGGCGGGGCTCCAGCATCTCGAGGCGCGCCTGAAATGAGCAGACGTCCGACAGGGAAGGTGACCCTTACGCGCGAGCGGATGCACGAAATCGTGCTGAAGCCCGTGATCACCGAGAAGGCGACCAAGGGTTCCGAGCATGGCCAGGTGACGTTCCGCGTCGCCCTGACCGCGACGAAGCCCGAGATCAAGGCCGCTGTCGAAGGTCTGTTCGGCGTCAAGGTCGTGGCGGTCAACACGCTGCGCCAGGCCGGCAAGTTCAAGCTGTTCCGTGGCCGTCCGGGCACGCGCAGCGACTATAAGAAGGCGATCGTTCGCCTGGCCGAGGGCCAGTCGATCGACGTCACGACGGGGATCTAGGCCATGGCGCTTCGTACATATAAGCCCGTGACGCCCGGCCTCCGCGGCTTGGTCCTGGTGGATCGCAAGGAGCTGTGGAAGGGCGGTCCGGTGAAAGCCCTGACCACTGGCGGCGGCAAGACCGGCGGCCGCAATGCGAACGGCCGCATCACGATGCGCCGCATTGGTGGCGGTCATAAGAAGCGCTATCGCGTGGTCGATCTGAAGCGCGCCAAGTTCGACGTGCCCGCGGTGGTCGAGCGGATCGAGTACGATCCCAATCGCACGGGCTTCATCGCGCTGATCCGCTATAAGGATGGCGAGCTGTCCTACATCCTGGCGCCGCAGCGTCTGGCCGTCGGCGATACGGTGATCGCGGGCGAGCGCGCGGATATCAAGCCGGGCAACGCGATGCCGCTGAAGAGCATTCCGGTCGGCACGATCGTTCACAATGTCGAGCTGAAGCCGGGCCGTGGCGGCCAGATGGCGCGCGCGGCGGGCACTTATGTGCAGATCGTCGGCCGCGATATCGGCTACGCGCTTCTGCGCATGGCCTCGGGCGAAGTCCGTATGGTTCGCAGCGATTGCATGGCCACGATCGGCGCCGTGTCCAACCCGGATCAGCAGAACGTGAAGATCGGCAAGGCCGGCCGCAACCGCTGGATGGGCAAGCGCCCGTCGGTGCGCGGCACGGCGATGAACCCGGTCGACCATCCGCACGGCGGCGGCGAAGGCCGTACCAAGGGTGGCCGTCACCCGGTCACGCCGTGGGGCAAGCCGACCAAGGGTTATCGTACGCGCAAGAAATCAAAGCCGTCCGACCGGATGATCGTCCGGCGTCGGTACGCGAAGTAAGGGAGAAGAGCGGTGTCACGCTCGGTTTGGAAAGGTCCGTTCGTCGATGGCTATCTTCTCGCGAAAGCCGAGAAGGCGCGCCAATCTGGTCGCAACGAGGTCATCAAGACCTGGTCGCGTCGGTCGACGATCCTGCCCCAGTTCGTCGGACTCACGTTCGGCGTCTATAACGGGCAAAAGTTCATCCCTGTTCTCGTGAACGAGAACATGGTTGGTCACAAGTTCGGCGAGTTTTCGCCGACGCGGTCCTTCCATGGCCATACGGCTACGGGCGGCGGCGGCGATCGCAAGGCGACGCGCACCGACGCCAAGGCGGGGGCCCGATGAGTAAGCCGAAGACCAAACGCGCTCTGAAGGACAACGAGGCCCGCGCGCAGCTCAAGACCGTGCGCACGAGCCCGCGCAAGCTGAACGTCGTGGCGCAGCTGATCCGTGGCAAGAAGGTGCAGGACGCTCTGGCGGAGCTGACCTTCAACCCGCGCCGTATCGCGCGCCAGGTCAAGAAGACGCTCGAGTCCGCCGTTGCGAACGCCGAGAACAACCATCAGCTCGATGTCGACCGCCTCTATGTGGCGGAAGCGCATGTCGGGCGCAGCATCGTGATGAAGCGTTTCCATGCCCGTGGTCGCGGTCGCGCCGCGCGGGTCGAGAAGCCCTTCAGCCACTTGACCGTCATCGTGCGCGAGCGCGTGGAGACAGCATAATGGGCCAGAAGGTCAATCCCGTCGGGCTGCGGCTCGGCATCAACCGGACCTGGGACTCCCGCTGGTTTGCGGACCCCAACTACGCGAACCTCCTGCATGAGGATCTGCGTCTCCGGAAGTATCTGTTCGACCGCCTGGAACAGGCGGGCATCAGCCGCATCATCATCGAGCGGCCGGCCAAGAAGGCGCGCATCACGATCCACACGGCGCGCCCGGGCGTGGTCATCGGCAAGAAGGGCGCCGACATCGAGAAGCTGCGCACCGATCTGTCCAAAATGACGGGCAGCGAGGTCAACCTGAACATCGTCGAGATCCGCAAGCCGGAGCTCGATTCCAAGCTGGTCGCCGAGAACATCGCGCAGCAGCTCGTTCGCCGCGTGGCGTTTCGCCGCGCCATGAAGCGCGCCGTTCAGTCGGCCATGCGTCTGGGCGCCGACGGCATCCGTATCACCTGCAGCGGTCGTCTGGGCGGTACCGAAATCGCGCGTGTCGAGTGGTATCGCGAAGGCCGCGTGCCGCTCCATACGCTGCGCGCCGACGTCGATTACGGCACGGCCACGGCCCACACGAACTACGGCACCTGCGGCGTGAAGGTCTGGATCTTCAAGGGTGAAATCCTGGCGCACGATCCGATGGCGCAGGACAAGAAGCTGGCTGAGCAGCAGCCCACCACCCCGGCCCGCCCGAGCTGAGGATCGCCGCGTCATGATGTCCCCGAAACGCACCAAGTACCGCAAGGCTTTCAAGGGCCGTATCCACGGCAAGGCCAAGGGCGGCGCTTCGCTGAACTTCGGCTCCTTTGGCCTTAAGGCCATGGAACCGGGCCGCCTAACCGCGCGCCAGATCGAAGCCGCGCGCCGCGCCGTCACGCGCCACATGAAGCGCACGGGCCGCGTGTGGATCCGAATCTTCCCGGATGTCCCGGTTTCGACGAAGCCGGCCGAAGTCCGCATGGGAAGCGGCAAGGGTACGCCCGAGTTCTGGATGGCTCGCGTGAAGCCCGGTCGGATCATGTTTGAGATCGACGGCGTCACGAAGGAAGTGGCTAACGAATCGCTCACGCTCGCGGCGGCCAAACTGCCGATCAAGACGCGGATCGTGACGCGTCTGGGCGA
This sequence comes from uncultured Rhizobiaceae bacterium, assembly GCA_964477375.1. Lineage (GTDB taxonomy): Bacteria > Pseudomonadota > Alphaproteobacteria > CADEGL01 > CADEGL01 > CADEGL01. Next base: position 4,762 of record CAYZFH010000221.1, read on the forward strand.
TGGAGGCTGACGCCATGAAGGGCGAGGAAGTGCGCGGCATGACGCCGGACGAGCTGACCGACAAGCTGGCAGGCCTGCAGAAGGAAGCGTTCAACCTGCGCTTCCAAAAGGCCAGCGGCCAGTTGGAGAACACGGCGCGGGTGCGCCAGGTGCGCCGGGACATCGCGCGCATCAAGACCGTGCTGGCCGCCAAGGCCCGCGCGGGAAAGTAGGAGAAGGCTTATGCCGAAGCGCGTAATGCAGGGCATGGTGACGAGCGACTCGTGCGACAAGACGATCACCGTCAAGGTCGAGCGCCGAATCATGCACCCGGTTTATAAGAAGTACATCGTGCGCTCGACCAAGTTTTTGGCGCATGACGAAGAGAACCGTTCCAAGGTCGGCGATGTCGTTCGCATCCGCGAGTGCCGCCCGATCTCCAAGCGGAAGCGGTTCGAAGTGATTTACGACCAGGCCGCCGGCAAGACTGCCTGACGGTTTGGCGAGCGAAGGACGACGGGTATGATCCGGACGCAGACAAATTTGGACGTTGCCGATAACTCCGGCGCCCGGCGCGTGGAGTGCATCAAGGTGCTCGGTGGCTCCAAGCGCAAGAGCGCCTCGATCGGCGACATTATTGTCGTCTCGGTCAAGGAGGCGATTCCGCGCGGCCGTGTGAAGAAGGGCGATGTCCATCGCGCCGTCATCGTTCGGACGGCGAAGGAACACTACCGCCAGGACGGCACGGCGATCCGTTTCGACCGGAACGCCGCCGTTCTGATCGACAAGC
>CAYZFH010000222.1:0-5527 GCA_964477375.1 uncultured Rhizobiaceae bacterium
CGGTCAGCGCCTTGGTCGAATTGAAGGCCGGGATGCGGTTGCGCTTGGCGAACGCCGCCTTGATGGCTTCCAGTTCCTTCACGTCACCGACCGGCGTGCCGGTGCCGTGGGTGTTGATGTAGTCGATCGGCGCGTCCAGATCGCGCATGGCCATTTCCATGCAGCGGCGCGCACCGTCGCCAGAGGGTTGGACCATGTCGAAGCCGTCGGACGTCGCGCCATAGCCGACCAGCTCGCCATAGATCTTGGCGCCACGCGCCTTGGCGTGCTCAAGCTCTTCCAGCACCACCGCGCCGCCGCCGCCCGCGATGACGAACCCGTCGCGGTCGCGATCGAAGGGCCGCGAAGCGGCCTGGGGCCGATCGTTGTACTTGGACGACAGCGCCGGCATGGCGTCGAACAGGACCGACAGGCTCCAGTGCAGTTCTTCGCCGCCGCCGGCGAAGACGATGTCCTGCTTGCCCAACTGGATCAGTTCCGCGCCGTTGCCGATGCAATGCGCGGAGGTCGAGCAGGCCGAGCTGATCGAATAATTGACGCCCTTGATCTTGAAGAACGTCGAGAGCGTGGCCGAGTTGGTGCTCGACATCGCGCGCGGCACCATGAAAGGGCCGACATGCTTGGGGCCTTTGGCGCGCGCGGCGTCCGCGGCTGCGACTTGGTTCTTCGTCGAAGGACCGCCCGAACCCATGATGAGGCCCGCGCGCTCGTTGGAAACCTCGTTCTCGGTGAGACCGGAATCGCCGATGGCCTCCTTGAGCGCGATGTAATTGTAAGCCGCGCCGTCGCCCATGAAGCGGCGGTGGCGGCGGTCGACCTGAGCGTCGATATCGATATTGGGCTTGCCGTGCACGTGGCTGCGGAAGCCCATCTCCTTGTAGTCCTCGGCGAAGCTCAGGCCCGAGCGGCCTTGGCGCAAGGATTCCAGCACTTCGCCCTTGTTGGCGCCGATGCTGGACACGATGCCCATTCCCGTGACGACGACTCGTTTCATGGCCTTTTCTCCCGCGCCGTCATTCCGCTTTCGGCGCCGCCGCGAACAATCCGACTCGCATATCCTTGGCTTCGTACGTCAATTGCCCGTCCGCGGTGACCGTTCCGTCCGCGATGCCGAGCACGACCTGGCGCGCGACCACGCGCTTGATGTCCAGGTGATAGACCAGTTTTTTGACCGTGGGCAGGATCTGGCCGCTGAAACGGACGTCGCCCACGCCCAAGGCACGGCCCGCGCCCGGCGAACCCGTCCAGCCGAGGAAGAAGCCGAGCAACTGCCACATGGCGTCGAGCCCGAAGGCGCCCGGCATGATGGGATCGGATTCGAAGTGGTATTTGAAGAACCACAGGTCCGGCTTGATGTCCTGTTCGGCGATCAGCTCGCCCTTGCCGTATTTGCCGCCCTTGTCCGTGATCTGGACGATGCGGTCGAGCATGAGGAGCGGCGGCAGCGGCAGCCGTGCGTTGCCAGGACCGAAAAGGCGGCCATGGGCGCATTCCAGCAGGTCCTCGTACCCGTAACTGTTTTTCTTTTTTGTGGGATCCACGTCACACGCCGGATGGTCACGCTTAAAGGCCCCGGCAGTCCGCGAGAACGAACCGTGACCGTAGGCCCCTGCCCTATGGAGGAATGTATATATGAACGGGTTCGAGAAAAAACCACCTGAAGCTCAGGGCGTGGTCAACAATCGGGGCGGATCGTCGGTGAAAATCGCCGATACCCCCCATTTCCACAGGCTTTGCGCGCGCCTTGCGTCATTCACCGTGTAAACCGCGATAGGCAGCCCTGCCGCCTGCAAAGTCTCGACCCCGGCACGGTCGAGCCCCCGCGCGCCGCAATGGACCGCTGCGGCGCCCACACGGGTGGCCCAGGCGCGCCAATCGGGCTGGCGCGGATTGCGGATCAGAAGCCCCCGCGGCCATGCGGCATCCTCGGCCGCGAGCGTGGCCAACGCACTCCAATCGAAGGAGGACAGGAGCGGCCGCGGCCGGTTGCGCGGCCATTCATTGCGCAAGACGGCAAGGACCGCACGGGCCGTCGCGGCGCCCTGGGCCTCGTCCGGCTTCAGTTCGATGTTCGCGGCAAGACCGCACTCGGCCAGCAGCGCGATCGCCTGAGCAAGCGTAGGCACGCGCTCGCCCGTAAAACGCGGACCGAACCAGGCGCCCGCATCCAACCGACGGACTTGCGCCAGCGTCAGCGCGCCGAGCCGCCCGCGTCCATTGGTGGTGCGCTCGACAGTCTCGTCATGGAAGAGGACGGGTACGCCGTCGCGCGTCAGACGCACGTCGAACTCGACGCACGTGACGCCCAAGGACGCGGCGGCGCGCAGGCCGGCGAGCGTGTTCTCCGGCGCATGGTGCGCGGCGCCGCGATGACCGATGACAGGTGGAAAGACGAAGCCGGAAACAGAAAAGGACGGTCCCGCAGGACCGCCCTTTCCCGAAGTCTCGGACTTTCGCGCGGAGGCCTTAGCCTTCGGCGCGGCCTTCATCGTCACGCTTCTCGCGCGGCGGCGGAGCGATCTCCTGGCCGGTCTGCTGGTCGACGACCTTCATCGAAAGGCGAACCTTGCCACGGTCGTCGAGACCGATGCACTTCACCTTCACGACATCGCCTTCCTTGACCACGTCGGTGACCTTCTTCACGCGCTGGGCAGCCAGCTCGGAAATGTGGACCAACCCGTCGCGGGTGCCCATGAAGTTCACGAACGCGCCGAACTCGGCCACCTTCACCACTTTGCCGGTGTAGATGGTGCCGACCTCGGGCTCGGCCACGATGCCGCGGATACGCTCGAGAGCGGCGTCGATCGACTTGGAGTCCACGGCCGCGATCTTGATCGTGCCGTCATCTTCGATGTCGATCTTCGCACCCGAAGTTTCCACGATGTCACGGATGACTTTGCCGCCCGTGCCGATCACTTCGCGGATGCGATCCTTGGGGATGTTGATGGTCACGATGCGCGGCGCGTGCTGGCTGACGCCCTCACGGCCCGTCGTCAGTGCGCGGGCCATCTCGCCCAGGATATGCAGACGACCGTCACGCGCCTGCTTCAGCGCGATCTCCATGATCTCGCGCGTGATGGACGTGATCTTGATGTCCATCTGCAGCGCGGTGACGCCGGCTTCCGAGCCCGCCACCTTGAAGTCCATGTCGCCGAGGTGGTCTTCATCGCCCAGGATGTCGGAGAGAACGGCGAACTTGTCGTTCTCTTTGATCAGGCCCATGGCGATGCCGGCCACCGGACGCACCAGCGGCGCGCCCGCATCCATCAAGGACAGCGAGGTGCCGCAAACGGTCGCCATCGAGGACGAACCGTTCGATTCGGTGATCTCGGAGACGATACGCATCGTGTAGGGGAACGCTTCCTTGCTGGGCAGGAGCGGGCGGATCGAGCGCCACGCCAGCTTGCCGTGGCCGATTTCGCGGCGGCCCGGAGAGCCCATGCGGCCCGCCTCGCCCACCGAGTACGGCGGGAAGTTGTAGTGCAGCATGAAGTGCTCGCGGTACTCGCCCGCCAGCGCGTCGATGATCTGCTCGTCCTGGCCCGTGCCGAGAGTCGCGACCACGAGGGCCTGCGTCTCGCCGCGGGTGAACAGGGCGCTGCCGTGCGCGCGGGGGAGGATGCCCACCTCGGCCACGATCGGGCGCACCGTCTTGGTGTCGCGGCCGTCGATGCGGCGGCCGGTGTCCAGGATCTGGCCGCGCACGATGTCGCTCTCCAGTTCCTTGAAGACCTGGCCGGCCAACTGGATGTTGGCATCGGCGCCGAGGCCTTCGGCCAGCGAGGCCTTGGCCGCGCCGAGCTTCTCGACGCGCTGCTGCTTGACCGTGGTGGAATAGGCGTCGCGCAGCTTGTCGGCGACCAGCCCACGCACCTTGCTCTTCATAGCGTCGAACTCGGGCGAGGCCTGCGGCATCGGCCACGGTTCCTTCGCGCACTGCTCGGCCAGATCGATGATCGCCTTGATGACCACCTGGAACTGCTCGAAGCCGAACATGACGGCGCCGAGCATGACCTCTTCGGACAGCTCATGCGCTTCCGATTCGACCATCAGGACGCCTTCGGCCGTGCCGGCGACGACGAGGTCGAGCTTCGAATTCGCCATGTCTTCGAGGCGCGGGTTGAGCACGTACTGGCCGTCGATATAGCCGACGCGCGCGGCGGCGATCGGGCCCAGGAACGGGATGCCCGAGATGGTGAGCGCCGCCGAAGTGCCGACCAGGGCGACGATGTCGGGATCGTTCTCGAGATCATGGCTGAGCGTCGTCGCGACGATCTGCGTCTCATTGCGGAACCCGTCCGCGAACAACGGCCGGATCGGCCGGTCGATCAGGCGCGAGGTCAGCACTTCCTTTTCCGTCGGGCGGCCTTCACGCTTGAAGAAGCCGCCGGGGATCTTGCCGGCCGCGAACGTCTTTTCCTGGTAGTTGACCGTGAGGGGGAAGAAGTCGATCCCTTCGCGCGGCTTCTTGGCGCCGACCGCGGTGCAGAGAACCGTCGTCTCGCCGTAGGTCACCATCACGGCGCCATCGGCCTGGCGGGCGATCTTGCCGGTTTCTAGAACCAGCGTGCGGCCGCCCCACTGAATTTCCTTACGATGCACTTGAAACATTTCTTTCCATTTCCTTCCGCTGGACGGGTCGTGTCAGCAGCTCAAGGACGTCCTGCCGTGCGCCTGTTTCCTTCTCCGCGCCCGAGCGTCCCGCCGCCATGTGGCGACCCGTCATCATGTCCGCCGGCTGCCAGCGCCCACGGCGGCGCGCACACACGAGCGCGCGCCGCCGTCGGGTCACCCAACCGGTCGGGTTATCGGCGCAGTCCGTGCCGTTCGAGAACGGATTCGTAACGCGCCGGATTTTTTCCCTTGAGATAGTCGAGCAGGCGCCGGCGCTGGCCGACGAGCACGAGCAGGCCGCGCCGGGAATGCACGTCCTTCTTATGCGTGTTGAGATGCTCGGTGAGGTTCTTGATGCGCTCCGACAGGACGGCCACCTGAACTTCCGGCGACCCCGTGTCTCCTTCTTTGCGCGCGCTTTCCTTGATGAGCGCAGCCTTGCGCTCGGCAGTAATCGACATCGGGTTCTCCTTACGATTTAGAGGTTGAAACCGCGCACGGACCGGATCTGGTTGCCATCGACCCGGATGATCGCCACCGTCCGGCTGCCTGAGCAGGCCCGGATGACGGCGCCCGGTTCCAAGCGGCCCAACAGGGCCCGGTCTTCCGTGCGAAGCACCTCGACCGATTGGCCGCAACGCAGCCGCTCAGCTTCCATTTCGGTCAGGGCCAGAGCCGGGATGTCGTCCAGCACGGTCTCGACCGAAAAAAGGTGCTTTGAATGCGCCGCACTATGGCCGAGAGACCCTAGTTCTTCCAGCGAAATCGCCTGTTTTTCGCCGAATGGACCCGTCTGGTGGCGCCTCAGACGGGAAATATGGCCCACCGTACCCAAATCTTGCGCCAAATCGCGCGCTAAACTCCGGATATAGGTGCCTTTGCCGCAATCCACGACGAAATCCGCGTGATCCGC
>CAYZFH010000223.1:0-5523 GCA_964477375.1 uncultured Rhizobiaceae bacterium
GCCGTGCCGCGCCTCTACGAATCGATGCACGCGCGCATCATGCGCGATGTGACCCGCACCGGCGGGATGAAGGAAAAGCTGTTCATGAAGACGGTCGCGCTGGGCCGCAAGCGCTATGAGGCGGGCGGGCGGCTAGGCCCGATCGACAGCCTGGTGGATGCCGTGCTCGAACGGCTCGTGCGCGACAAGGTGCGCGCGCGCTTCGGCGGACGGCTCAAGGCGTTCGTCTCCGGCGGCGGGCCGTTGAATGTCGAGATCGGAAAATTCTTCAACGCGCTGGGCGTGAACCTTCTGCAGGGCTATGGCCTGACCGAGACCGCGCCGGTCGTCTCCTGCAACCTGCCCAAGAAGGTGAAGATCCACACGGTCGGCCCGCCCGTCGTCGACACCGAAGTGAAGATCGCCGAAGACGGCGAGATCCTGGTGCGCGGCGAATTGGTCATGCAAGGCTATTGGGGCGATCCCGAAGCCACCGCGGCCGTGTTGAAGGACGGCTGGCTGCACACCGGCGACATCGGCGTCATCGACACGGACGGCTATATCCAGATCACCGACCGCAAGAAGGACATCATCGTCAATTCCGGCGGCGACAACATCTCGCCCCAGCGCGTCGAGGGCTTCCTGACCATGCAGCCGGAGATCGGCCAGGCCATGGTCTATGGCGACAAGCACCCGCATCTGGTCGGGCTGATCGTGCCGAACAAGGAATTCGCCGAGCAGTGGGCGAAAAAGCACAACAAGCCGGGCGATCTGGCCGCCCTGGCCCAGGATGCGCAATTCCAGACCGCCGTCTATCAGGCCGTCGAACGCGTGAATAAGGACATGTCGGTGATCGAACGGGTGCGGCGCATCGTCCTCACGGCCGAGCCCTTCACGGTCGACAACGGCATGATGACGCCGACGCTGAAAATCCGCCGGCACAAGATTCGGGAAAAATACGGCGACGCGCTGAAGCGCCTGTACGGCTAGCCCGCGATGCCGTGGTACTCGCGGTACCACTGGACGAAGCGCGGGATGCCCTCGTCGATCGTCACGCGCGGGGTAAAGCCCAGGTCGCGCTGGCTGGCCTCGATGTCGGCGTAGGTTTCCTTCACGTCGCCCGGCTGCATCGGCGCGGATTCGACGACCGCCTTCTTGTTGGTCTGCTCCTCGATCAGCGAGACGAGGCGCATCAGCGGTTCGCTGCGATGGTTGCCGATGTTGTAGACACGGTAGGGCGCGCCGTTGTCTGCCGTGGCCGGACGGTCGAGCGCGGCGATGGTGCCCGCCACGGCGTCGTCCACGAAGGTGAAGTCGCGCTTCATATTGCCGCCGTTGAACAACTGGATCGACTTCCCCTCCAGGATGGCGCGCGTGAAGATGAAAGCCGCCATGTCCGGCCGGCCCCAGGGACCATAGACGGTGAAATAGCGCAGTCCCGTCATGGGCAGGCCGTAAAGATGGGCGTAGCAATGGCTCATCAGCTCGTCGGCCTTCTTGGTCGCGGCATAGAGCGAGACCGGGTTGTCGACCCGGTCGTCGACCGAGAAGGGCAGCTTGGTGTTGCCGCCATAGACCGACGACGAGCTGGCATAGACCAGGTTGCGGAAACCCTTCAGCGAGCGGCACAGCTCCAGAATGGCGAAGTGCCCTTCCAGATTGGCGCGGATATAGGCCTCGGGGTGGGTCAGCGAGTAGCGCACGCCGGCCTGGGCCGCCAGGTGGACGATGCGGTCCACCCCGCCTTCCCGATTCACGGCGTCGTTCAGCGCGCTGCGGTCGGCGATGTCCAGTCGCGCGAAGGTGAAGCCCTTGTGTTCGCGCAGGCGCGCCAGGCGCGCTTCCTTCAGCCGCACGTCGTAATAGTCGTTGATGCTGTCCACCCCCAGCACGCGCTCGCCGCGCGCCAGGAGAGCCGTCGCCGTGTGGGAGCCGATGAAACCGGCGGCGCCGGTGACAAGGATGGTCATGGGTCTCGGAACCTCGGGTGCGCCGTGGGTATAGCGCGCTATGGAAAAGAAATCATCCCGCGCTTTCGCACACGCGAGACGATGGCCCGCCCCGGTTGCCAAGGGAGGGGGCGCGGTCCACATTATCAAATAATCAATATGCGCGTTTCCGGAGGCCTTCCCCCATGGCGCTAGCCGCCGTCACCCTCGACGACAAATACGTGGTCGAACAGGGCCGGGTCTTCCTGACCGGCACCCAGGCGCTGGTGCGCCTGCCGATGCTGCAGAAGCGCCGGGACGAAAAGGCCGGCCTCAACACCGCGGGCTTCATCTCCGGCTATCGCGGCTCTCCCCTGGGCGGGTTCGACCAGGGCATCGTCGCGGCGCGGCGCTTCATCTCCAAGCACAACATCCAATTCTGGCCGGGCGTGAACGAAGACCTGGCGGCCACCGCCGTGTGGGGCACGCAGCAGGTCAACCTGTTCCCAGGCGCCAGGGTCGATGGCGTGTTTTCCATGTGGTACGGCAAGGCGCCGGGCGTGGACCGCACGGGCGACGCCTTCCGCCACGCCAACGCGGCCGGCTCGGCCAAGCATGGCGGCGTGCTGGTTCTGGCCGGCGACGACCATGCGCCCAAATCCTCGACGCTTTCAGTGCAGAGCGAACATTCGCTCGTGGGCGTGAAGATTCCCGTCCTTTATCCGGCGGGCGTGCAGGACTTCCTCGACTACGGCCTCTACGGCTGGGCCATGTCGCGCTACACCGGCCTGTGGATCGGCTTCAAGGTCGTCTCCGACACGGTCGAATCCGCGGCCTCGGTCATGATCGACCCGCACCGCGCGCAGGTGACGCTGCCGACCGACTTCGCCATGCCGCCGGACGGGCTCAACATCCGCTGGCCGGACCTGTGGTACGTGCAGGACGACCGCATCGAGCTGCACAAGCTGAACGCCGCGCGCGCCTTCGTACGCGCCAACAAGCTGGACCGCGTCGTGATCGACGGGCCCAAGGCGCGGCTCGGCATCGTCTCGGTCGGCAAGTCGTATCTCGACGTGCGCCAGGCGCTGGACGATCTGGGCATCGACGAGAAGATGGCGGCCGACATCGGCATCCGCCTCTACAAGGTGGCCATGAGCTGGCCGCTCGAGCCCGAAGGGCTGAAGAAATTCGCCGAAGGCTTGGAAGAGATCATGGTGGTCGAGGAGAAGCGCGCGCTTCTCGAACCCCAGATCAAGGAAATCCTCTACCACATGCCCGAGGGCGCGCGGCCGCGCGTGCTGGGCAAGTCGGATGAGACGGGCGCCGCCTTCCTGTCGCCCTGCCGCGAGTTGCAGCCGAGCGACGTGGCGCGCGCCATCGCCAAACGCCTCAAGCGCTTCTACGACAATTCCCGCATCGAGGAGCGGCTGGGCTTCCTCGACGCCAAGGACAAGGCGCTGGCCGCGCTGAACCCGCCCCTGGAGCGCACCCCGTATTTCTGCTCGGGCTGCCCGCACAACACGTCCACCCGCGTGCCGGAAGGCAGCCGCGCGCTATCCGGCATCGGCTGCCATTTCATGGCCCAGTGGATGGACCGGCGCACCGACACCTACACGCATATGGGCGCCGAAGGTACGAACTGGATCGGCCAGGCGCCGTTCACCGAGACACAGCACATCTTCCAGAACATCGGCGACGGCACCTACTTCCACTCCGGCATCCTGGCCGTGCGCGCCTGCGTCGCCGCGAACGTCAACATGACGTTCAAGATTCTCTACAACGATGCGGTCGCGATGACCGGCGGCCAGCATGTCGACGGACAGCTCACCGTGCCGCAGGTGACGCGCCAGTTGGCGTCCGAAGGCGTGAAGCGCATCGCCGTCGTCAGCGACGATCCGGACAAATACGCCATCGGCGAAGATTTCGCGCCGGGCGTGACCTTCCACCACCGCGACGATCTGGACGCGGTGCAGCGCGAGCTGCGCGAATGGAAAGGCGTCTCGGGCCTGGTCTACGACCAGACCTGCGCCGCCGAGAAGCGCCGCCGCCGCAAGCGCGGCACCTTCCCCGATCCGCAGAAGCGCATCTTCATCAACGAACTGGTCTGCGAAGGCTGCGGCGACTGCAGCGTGAAATCGAACTGCCTGTCGGTCACCCCCGTCGAGACCGAGTTCGGCCGCAAGCGCGCCATCGACCAGTCCTCGTGCAACAAGGATTATTCCTGCGCCAAGGGCTTCTGCCCCAGCTTCGTGACCGTGCTCGGCGGCCAGTTGAAGAAACGCAAGACCGCCGAAAAGGGCGGCGTCGAGAGCTTCGTGTTTCCCGAGCCCGAGCGGCCCACGACCAAGGAGCCGTACAACATCCTGGTCGCCGGCGTGGGCGGCACGGGCGTCGTCACCATCGGCGCGCTGCTCGGCATGGCCTCGCATCTCGAGGGCAAGGGCTGCACCGTGCTCGACATTACGGGCCTGGCGCAGAAGGGCGGCGCGGTCCTCTCGCATGTCCGCCTGGCCGACGATCCCGAGCAGATCCACGCCGTGCGCGTAGCCGCCGGCGAAGCGCACCTGATCCTCGGCTGCGACCTAGTCGTGGCGGCGGGCAAGGAGACCTTGGCCAAGATGCGCGCGGGCTTCACCCGCGCCGTGGTCAACGACCATGAGACGCCGACCGCGGGCTTCACGCGCAATCCCGACCTGGCCTTCCCCACCGGCGAGCTGGAAAAGATCATCGGCACGGCCGCGGGCGCGGGACGCAGCGAGTTCCTGGATGCGACCGAACTGGCCACGCATCTGCTGGGCGATTCCATCGCCAGCAACCTGTTCATGCTGGGCTATGCCTATCAGAAGGGCCTGATCCCGGTTTCGGGCGAGGCGCTGCTGAAGGCCATCGAGTTGAACGCCGTGTCGGTCGACATGAACCGCCGCGCCTTCCTGTGGGGCCGCCGCGCGGCGCTGGACCTGCCCGCCGTCGAACGCGCGGCCATGCCCGCCGCAGGCGTACCGACCGACCGCAAGATCTCGAAGTCGCTCGACGAGCTGGTCGCGCGGCGCGTGACAGAGCTGACCGCCTATCAGAACGCGGCCTACGCCAAACGCTATGCCGACCTGGTCGAGCGCGTGAAGAAGGCCGAGGCCGAGAAGGCCAAGGGTATGACCGGCTTGGCGCTCGCCGTCGCGCGTTATGCCTACAAGCTGATGGCCTACAAGGACGAGTACGAGGTCGCGCGGCTTTATGGCGATGCCGACTTCGCGCGCGAGCTGAGGGATACGTTCGAAGGCGACTACAAGCTGCACATCAACCTGGCGCCGCCTTTGATCGCCAACCGCGATCCCGTGACGGGCGAATTGCAGAAGCACGAATACGGCACCTGGGTGCTGGGCCTGTTCCGCGTCCTGGCCAAGCTGAAGGGTCTGCGCGGCACGCCGCTCGATGTCTTCGGCTACAGCCACGAACGGAAGACGGAGCGGAAGCTCATCGGCGAGTACGAGACCGTGATCGACGAATTGCTGCGCGGCCTCACGCACGACAACCACGCGCTGGCGGTCGAGATCGCCGCCATGCCGGAGCAGATCCGCGGCTATGGCCACGTCAAGGAACGCCATTTGAAGGCGGCCAA
>CAYZFH010000224.1:0-5508 GCA_964477375.1 uncultured Rhizobiaceae bacterium
ATCGAATCCTCCCCCGGGATTGCGTCCGCTAGACGATACCTTCCTTGCGCAGCGCCTTGATGTCGTCGGCGCCGTAGCCGAGTCCGCCCAACACCTCGTCGGTATGCTCGCCGAACTTGGGCGGCGCGCTGCGGATCGATGGGCCGCCATGGGCATAGGTGAAGGACGCCACGGGTACCGTGATGTCTTTCTCCAGGCCCGGCATCTTCGGAATTGTGTGGAAGACGCCGCGATGCTTGAGCTGCTCTTGCGCCATGGCCTCGTCGAGCTTCAGCACGCGCTCGGCCGGCAGGCCCGCCGCGCGCAGCTGCTTGGCCCATTCCTCGGCGGTCTTGCTCTTGAGGATTTCGCGCAGGGTGTCGCCGTGATGGTCGTGGGCGTCGTCGATGTCGTCCAGGCTGGTCAGATTGTCGCCCATCTCGGGTTTGCCCAGCTCCTTCCACAGTTTGCGATGCTGGCCCGTGGTGTAGGCGCCGATCATCAGCATCCCGTCCTTGGTCTCGTAGCAGGAATAGCCCGCGTTTGGGGTGTCATTGCCGCTGAGCTCGGGCATGCCGCCGCCGTTCATATAATCGATGACGGTGGAGGCCATCAGCATGATGCAGGAGTCCAACATGGCGGCGTCGATGCGCTGGCCCTTGCCGGTGCGCGTGCGCTGGAACAGGGCGCAGGCGACGGCATAGGCGGCCATGGCGCCGCTGCCGTAATCCAAAACCGGCGGACCCACCTTGTAGGGCTTGGTGCCGGGCTCGCCCGACAGGGTCATCAGGCCGGAGGCCGCCTGGATCACGTTGTCATAGGCCGTCTGGCCGCCCTTGGGGCCCGTCTGGCCGAAACCGGTCATCGAGCAATAGATGAGGCGCGGATTGAACTTCGACAGATCGTCGTAGCCCAGACCCAGCTTCACCATGGCGCCCGCGCGGTAATTCTCGACCAGCACGTCGGCGGTGGCGGCCAGGCGCTTCAGGATCGCTTGGCCTTTCTCGGTCTTGATGTCGAGGGTGATGGCGCGCTTGTTGGCGTTCTGGGTCAGGTAACTCAAACCCATCCCGGCCTTGTTGAACTCCGCGACGCCGCCCGCCGGGCGCACCATGTCGGGTTCCTTGGGCGGTTCGATCTTGATGACGTCCGCGCCCATGACCGAAAGCTGATAGGTGCAGAAAGGGCCTGCCAGAACGTGGGTCAGGTCCAACACCTTCACGCCGGAAAACGGCTGCATGTCTCTCTCCCCGTGGTCATACATACCCGCTCGTGGCGGCGGGCTTTCGGGGAAAAGCATACAGGGTCGCGGCCGCGCTGCCAGCCAGGGGGTGGCCTTGGGCGAAGCCACGAACTAGCTTGCCGCGGACATCAAAAACCGGGGACGAACCCATGCCCGCCACGCGCCGATTCCAATTCATCCTGTCCAGCGCCCGCCCGGACGGAAATTCCGAATATCTGGCCCAACAGGCCGCCAAGAATCTGCCTTCGGGCGCCGAAGCCCATTGGTTCGACCTGTCGAAGAACGTCCTGCCGCCCTATCGCGACCGGCGGCATGAGGATGGCTTCACTTTCAATCAGCCCGCGGGCATCGAGGGCGAAGCGTTGAAACTCACCCTCGCGGCGACCGATATCGTCATGGTCGTGCCGCTCTACTGGTACGGCGTGCCCTCGGCGGCCAAGCTTTACCTCGACTATTGGGCCGATTGGCTGCGCCTGCCGGGCGCGGATTTCAAGGCACGCATGGCAGGGAAGGTCATGTGGGGCGTCTCGGCCATCAGCGATCCCGACCTGACGCTGGCCGAGCCCTTGGCGGGCACGCTGCGCTACAGCGCGCGTTTCCTGAAGATGCAATGGGGTGGCGTTCTCTACGGCCTGGGCAGCAAGCCCGGCGACGTGAAGACGGACAAGAAGGCGCATGAGGAAGCCGCGCGCTTCTTCCAGCGCAATCCCGAGACGGCCTAGGCAAAGAAAAACCCCGCACGGTTTCCCGTGCGGGGTTTTCATGAACGCGGATCGCGCCGTTTATTCCGGCACGATGAAGTAGGTCTTGCGCGCCGTCTCGATGATTTCCCACACGCCGTTGGTGTTGGCGGGGAAGTAGACGGCGTCGCCGGCCTCGATCTCCAGCGTCTCGCCGCCGTCATGGTGGAACTTGCAGCGGCCCGCGACGAAGTGTGCGAACTCGGCTTCCTTCACCTGGCGGCGGAACTTGCCCGGCGTGGCTTCCCACACGCCCGTCCTCGGCGCGGTGTTATAGGGCTTGGAGCGCAGCTTCACGACCGGTTCGCCGATCGGGAGGCCGGCGGGACCCTTGTCGTCGATGTCCGTGGCCGCCAGCTTATGCGGCGCCTTGATCATGGTGATTTTTGCCTTGGGCAGCGTGCCGGAATCCATCTTCGATCTCCCTCTGGGTGCCTGGATTTGAACGAAGCCTAGCGGTTCGCGCCGGGCGCCGGAAGGGGCGGGAAGAGCAAGGAATCCGCGGCTTTGGCGGCCATTTCGGCGGGGCGCGGGACATGCCAAGATTGGCGGACCGGCAAACCCTGGGGAGGCACGCCATGGCCGCGAGGAAGAAGTCCGCCGAGCAGACCGAGGTCCTGGCCAAGGCGCGCAAATATTTGCCCGCCGGCCATTTCGGCAATATCGGCCTCGATTGCGTTATCACCGACGGGCGCGGCGGACGCGTGACGGATGCGGCCGGCAACGAGTATGTCGACTACATCCTGGGCTCGGGCCCCATGCTGGTCGGCCACGCGCATCCCGAGGTGCTGGCCGCCACCCATGCGCGGCTCGACCGCGGCTCGACCTTCTTCGCCGTCAACGATGCGGGCGTCGAACTGGCCGAGATGATCGTCAACGCCGTGCCTTGCGCCGAGAAGCTGCGCTACACCTCGAGCGGTACCGAGGCCACGCTTTACGCCATGCGCGCCGTGCGCGCGTACCGCAAGCGCGAGCGCATCCTCAAGTTCGAGGGCGGCTTCCACGGCATGAACGACTACGCGCTGATGAGCATGTCGCCCAAGCGGCGCGCCAACAGTCCCGAGCCCGCGCCGGATTCGGCGGGCATTCCGCAAGTGGTGCGCGGCGAGGTGCTGATCGCGCCGTTCAACGATCTGGCCGCCGCGACTGCGCTGATCGAAAAGCACCATGACGAATTGGCTGGCGTGATCATCGAGCCGTTCCAGCGCGTGATCTCGCCCAAGCCCGGCTTTCTGCAGGGGCTGCGCGACGTCACCGCGAAGTACAAAGTGCCGCTGGTGTTCGATGAGATCGTCACCGGTTTCCGCTTCGCCTATGGCGGCGCGCAGGAACTTTACGGCGTCACGCCGGACCTCTGCACGCTGGGCAAGGTGATCGGCGGCGGCTTCCCGCTGGCGGCCGTCGTGGGCAAGGCCGCAATCCTCGATCATTTCGACAAGGCCGCCGTGGGCGACGAAGGCTTTATGCCGCAGATCGGCACTTTGAGCGGCAACCCCATCGCGGCTGCCGCGGGCCTGGCCACTCTGAAGATCCTTCAGCGCCCCGGCGCTTACGAGAAGATCCGCGCCACCGGCGAGAAGCTGATGGCGGGCTTCCGCGACCTGTTTCGCAGCGCGGGCATCCCGGCCCAGATCACGGGCGTGGGCTCGCTGTTCGACATCGTCTTCACGGACAAGCCGATCGTCGATTACTGGTCCACCGCCGAGGCCGATCAGGCCATGCTGGGCCGCTTCAACCAGGCGTTGCTGGAGAACGGCGTGCTCAAGGGCAGCACTAAGTTCTACGTCTCGCTCGCGCACACGGACGAGGACGTGAAGAAGACGCTGGACGCGGCGGGCGTGGCGATCGCTTCGTTGAAGACGGGGAAAGCGGCCTAGCCCTTCGGCCGCTCCAGTGTGAGGCCGTAGCGGGCCATCATCTCCGCCATCTTGGCGGGGTTTGGCCCGCCGGCGGCGTTGGCGATTTCGGCCACATCCCGGAAATACTGCGCGCCGATATCGGGCGTCAGGATGATCAGCGCTCGCGCCGTTGTTGTGTGCGGATTGCTGAAGGCATGCACGGAACCGCGCGGCGTGTACATCCGTTCGCCCGGACCCAGGTCTCGATGCTCGTCATCCACGCGGTAGCGCAGCGTGCCTTCCAGCACGTAAACGATTTCCTCGTTGTCTCGGTGGCTATGGGGCGGCGGCACGCGCGCGCCAGGTGGTACGGTCAACTCGAACATGCCGGCGCCGGAGCCCGCGACGGTGCCGTCGATCAGGTATCGGATTTCGAGCTGCCCAACTTTGATGGCCGGTTGTTCCATCGGCTGCATGGTGCTTCCCTTCAAACACGAACGGCGGCTGGCGTTATGGCGCCAACCGCCGCTCTGAGCATGAGCTATCGCCTGTTCCGCGCGATCAAACGTCCTTGCCCACGTATCCTTTGAACGGCGGATCGGAGTTCTTCTGCTTGCCGGGCAGGGAGATGCGGAACTTGCACATCGAATCGCCGCGCGTCTTGATCGCTTCGAACTGCACGACCATGTCCGGGTGATAATGCCGGTAATAGGTGGGGTGCAATTCGTAGTCGTAGAGATAGCCCAGATCCAGGGCGCGCTTGCCGAGGCCTTCCCACGCCGAGGCATAGGGGCATTCGGTGCAGTCCTGGTGCCAGGTGCCCTCGTTCAGCAGGCCCTTCTTGAACTTCCAGATCGAGATGAGCTGGCCGTCCCAGTGGTCCATGAGCGTCTTCACGTTCAGGTCCCAGCCGGCTGCCGTATGGGCCTTCTTCTGGCGCGTGGCGCGTTCGATCGCCAGACCGCGCACATGCTCGCGCAGGGCGGCTTCGCCCAGCATGTCGAACACCTTGGTCTCGGCATCGCCGCAGAAATAGTAGAGCGCGCCGTTGTTCATCGAAGTGCGGCGCGCGACTTCGATGGATTCCTTGGTGCGGTCGAACAGCTTGGAGTGGATCGGCGTGTGTTCGCCTTCCTTGGCGCCCGCGACGGTCCAGGTCACGGTCCAGGGCCGCTTCAAATCCAGCGCCTTGATGTCGAACGCGACCTTGGCGCCGATGCCCTTGGCGATGCCGGGCAGGACGCCCTGGTAGTAGAGGCGGGCAAGGGCGACGCCGTTGTCGTATTCGCGCCAGCGCGACCAGTCCGGCGAATCGTGGAAGGTAACAACGGCCGTGCGCTCCGAGCCCATGATGCGGCCCGAGCCCGTCTCGGTCAGCATGTGATAGTCGGCCATGTCCCACTGCTCGATCAGCGTGCGGGCGGTCAGCTTGGCCTTTTTCTTCTTCAGTTTTTCCTTGATCAGGTCGGCGCGGTACAGGCCGTATTCGTGCAATCCCTTGAGGATCGTCGTCTCGCCCTTCGGCCCGAATTTGGCGACCGGCCCGCCGCCGAAGTGGCGGTGGAACATGGCCTGAAACTTCAGCAGGTCGTCGCAGCTCGAGATGACGCCTTTGCGGTCGACCTTTTCATCGAAACCCATCTTGTCCTCCCCAGATCACCGGCGTCCCTGCCGGCCGTCGCGAACCGGCAGCGCCGGTCCCCCGTCC
>CAYZFH010000225.1:0-5465 GCA_964477375.1 uncultured Rhizobiaceae bacterium
AACCTCGGACAGGAGAAATGGCTCCTGCTCGACCTGCAGCTTGCCGGCCTCGATCTTCGAGAAATCCAGAATGTCGTTAAGAAGCGACAGAAGGGTACGGGCGGAGCGCGACAGCGTGCGGGTGAATTTCTCCTGCTCGGGCGTGAGGCCGGTGGCGATCAGAAGATCGGCCATGCCCAGAACACCGGTCATGGGCGTGCGCAATTCGTGGCTCATCATCGCAAGGAAACGGTCCTTGGCACGGTCCGCCTCCGCCAATTTTGCGTTCTTCTCCTTCAACTGCTGCAGCAGTTCGGACCGCCCCGCCATGAGGCTGGCGACCACGATGGGTGCCAGTGCGATTAGGGTGACCGAAACCCGCACGGACAGAATCGTCTGGATGTCGCCCATATAGCGAGATATCGGAAGCCATCCCGTCGCCATGGCGATCAGTATCCACGCAACGAAGACGAGGGTCAGGCAGGCCGTTGAGAACAGGCTGTACACGGTGGCGCACCACAGTAGCGCCGGGACCGGAAATGCCATGGCGCCAGGACCGCTGTAGAGCAGCCCGGCCAAACAGGAAAACAAGAGCGCCAAGACCGGCGCTGCGTCGTGCATCGTGATCTGCTTCAATCGGCCCAAAGGCGGCCAACGAACAGCCGGCATAGCAAGGACCACAGGAAGGATCGCCAGGTAGTGCGCAAGCTCCGAGATGAACCAAAGCGCTCCGCCATTGACGGCGCTGTCGTCGAACAGGATCGGATTCGCAATAGCGCCCATGATGCCCGCTGCCGCGGCTGAGGCAGCGGCGATGACGACCATGTAGAGCACCGAGAGCGGTTGCCGAAGGCACTGATGATCCCGGTCGATCCGCGCATAAAGGGCATAGCCCACAAAGACGCCCGCGAGGTTGGCGGCGGTCAGCAAAAGTGCCGCCAGGATCGTCGAACCCGTCACGAGATCGGCGGCCAGATAGCCCACGATCGCGGCGGCCCAGACTGGCCGTACCGCCAGTTGCGGAAAGCGCACCAGCAGCCCCAGCAGCAGCGCATTGGCCGGCCAAAACGCCGCGAGGAATCCCCCCAGGGGCCGCGACCAGATGCCAAGCAGGCAGGCGCCGAAGACCAGCGCGCCCACCAAGCCCACATGGTCCAGCAACCGCCCCCGTGCAACGGCGTGTGCGGCATTTCCTGGTGATTCGATAGGCTTATAAGCCATGTCGCGGCAGCGCCCCGAAAGGCTGCGCATAAGGATTGGATGCGCTTATGACCCGGACATTAAAGCAAATGGTCTTTTCGGACCAAGATTTTCCCCGTAATTCCGCGCATGATCGGGCCGTCTGATCTCGATGCTGTTCTGGATTCACGGGGGCAGGTGCGTGGACGACGAGGCGGGAAAAAAGAGCGGACATGCAGGCCATCGCGCCCGGCTGCGGACTCGTTTCCTGGAGGGCGGACCAGACGCGCTCGCCGACTACGAGCTTTTGGAGCTGCTGCTGTTCCTGGCCCAGCCACGCGTCGACACCAAGCCTTTGGCCAAAGCTCTGATCGCTCGGTTCGGGAGTTTCGCCGCCGCCATTGCGGCGGAGCCGGCGGCGCTTATGGACATGGACGGGGTAGGCGAAACCACCGTGGCCGCGCTCAAGACCGTGCAGGCGGCTGCGATCCGCTTGGCCCGCGAGGACGCCACGGGGCGGCATGCCTTATCTTCTTGGGACAAGGTTCTGGCTTATTGCCGCACAGCCTTGGCCCACGAAACGACGGAGCGCTTTCACGTCCTGTTTCTCGATGCCAAGAACGCTCTGATCCGCGCTGAGGCTCAGGGCAAAGGCACCATCGACCACACCCCTGTCTATCCGCGCGAGGTGGTGAAGCGCGCGTTGGAACTGGGCGCGGCCGCCATCATCCTGGTGCATAACCACCCATCCGGCGATCCCACACCGTCCAAGGCCGACGTGGAGATGACGCGCGAGGTCGCCGATGCCGCCAAGGCGCTTGGCATCGCGCTGCACGACCATATTGTGGTCGGCCGCGCCGGCCACACGAGCTTCAAGGCGAAGGGCCTGCTTTAGATAGATGATCTCACAGGCGCCGGATGAGTTTACCGCCTCTCTCCGCGAAACCGGCGGGGCGCTGATCGATCTTGGCAGCGTAGGGCGACACCATTGCGAGCGTGCCGCCGGAGAGGTCGAGCCACTATTCGCTAATAGCAACCGCGTTGCCGACGCCTGGCGCGTTTCGAAGGCCGTCCGGTCGTTGGCAACACTGCCGGCTATCCACGACCAATTGCACCGCGCGTATGGACGCCGGTCTTTTGCCTTCCAAACTCTGAACTTCCGCTCCGGCAGCCAGCAGGCGCTTCATTCGGACACGGTGCATTTCAATTCCGATCCGCCCGGATTTATGTGTGGCATATGGATCGCGCTTGAGGACGTGAGCGACGACGCTGGCCCACTCGTCTACCTCCCCGGCAGTCACCGACTGCCAGTCCTGACTATGAAGCACATGGGCGTGGAGGGGCGCGCGTCCATTGCGGACTACGCAACTCACTATGAACCCAGGTTTGGCGCTGCGATGGACGAAAGCGGCTTGCCGAAAAAGCGCCTCATCATCCCCAAGGGCTGGGCCTTCGTGTGGGACGCGAACCTGGCCCATGGCGGAGCACCGATCACGCGGAGTGGAACGACGCGCCGGTCGCTCGTCGTGCACTGCTACTTCGATGGCTGCGTGTACTTCACGCCACGCAGATCGGACGAAAATGCTGGGCGCAGGCATGTCCGCCTCCCGACGGATATCGGGACGGGACGCATGGTGTGGCCACGCTCGGAAGGGCGCCTCGTCCTGCCGAGCCCTCTCACCATTCTGAAGGCTTATGCGAGACGCGGCTTAGGACGGCCCATCGTAACCTGAGCCGGGTGTTTAGCCTTTGATGAACGCCAAGAGATCGGCGTTCAGCTGATCCTGATACGTCTGCGCCAGGCCGTGCGGCGCGCCCTTATAGACCTTGAGGGTCGCGTTCTTCACCAGCTTGGACGACATCATAGCCGAGGCGCCGATCGGCACGATCTGATCATCGTCGCCGTGGACGATCAGGGTCGGTTTGTCGATCTTCTTCAGATCCTCGGTGAAATCGACTTCCGAGAACTCGCGGATGCAATCGTACTGGCCCTTATGCCCGCCCATCATGCATTGCAGCCAGAACGAGTCTCGGATGCCTTCCGAAAACTTCGCACCCGCACGGTTGTAGCCGTAGAACGGCATCACCAGGTCCTTATAGAACTGGGAACGGTTATCGGACACGCCCTTGCGGATGTCGTCGAAGACATCTTTCGGTAAACCGCCGGGATTTGCCGCAGTCTTGAGCATGAGCGGGGGGACGGCACTAACCAATACGGCCTTGATCACGCGCTTCGTGCCATGACGGCCGAGGTAATGCGTCACCTCGCCGCCGCCCGTCGAATGGCCAATCATGACGAGGTCTTTTAAATCGAGCTTCTCGATCAGCTCGGCCAAGTCGTCGGCGTACTGGTCCATATGATTGCCGTCCCAGGTTTGGGACGAACGGCCGTGGCTACGGCGATCATGGGCGATCACGCGGTAGCCCTGCTGGCCCAAAAACAGCATCTGAGCATCCCAGGCGTCGCCGGAAAGCGGCCAGCCGTGCGAGAACAGCACCGGCTGCCCCTTGCCCCAATCCTTGTAGAAGATGCTGGTGCCATCCTTCGTGGTGATCGTCGCCATGCGTCTCCTCCACTCGCTCCACGCTTTAATGATACCCAGGAACCATGACGGATTGACGCCGGTCAGGCCACGGCGGGCGCCGTGACGCGCCGCTTGCGTATGGTGATGGCCAGGAGCGCCGCGACCAAGCACATTGCCCCCGCCGCATAGAAGGCCGGCAGATACGTCGACAGCTCCGTACGCGAAAGGCCGCCGCCAAAGGCGGCCACGGCCGCCCCAACCTGATGGGAGGCGAAGACCCAGCCGAACACCACGCCCGCTTTCTCGCGTCCAAAGCGGTTGGCGCCCAGCTTCACTGTCGGCGGCACGGTCGCGATCCAGTCGAGCCCGTAGAACATCGCAAAGATGCTGAGCCCGTAGAAGGAGAACTCCGACATAGGCAGGAACAACAGTGATAGACCGCGCAACCCGTAGTACCAAAATAGGAGCCAGCGGTTGTCGTATTTGTCCGACAGCCAGCCGGACAGGATCGTGCCGACGAAATCGAACACGCCCATGAGCGCGAGCGTGGACGCCGCGTCAACCTCCCTCATGCCGAAATCCGCGCAAAGTGAAATGAAGTGCGTCTGGACCAATCCGTTGGTCGACAGCCCACAGATGAAGAACGTCGCGGCCAGAACCCAGAAGGTGCGCGTGGTCGAGGCTTCCGCCAGGATCGCGAAGGCATTGCGGATGGCCGGTTGCCGCACCGGCACGGGTTGCGGCGTGCCCGGCTTTTCGCCCACGGGCACAAGGCCGACATCGCCGGGGCGGTCGCGCATGAACAGCACGACCAGAAGCCCGGCCAGCAAAAGGCCGCCGATGGAGGGGATGACGGCCGCGCGCCAACCCAACTCCACCACCAGCCAGGCCGCGAGCGGCAGGAAGATGAGCTGGCCCGTGGCCGAACTGGCCGTGAGCAAGCCCAGCACCAGACCGCGTCGCGCCGTGAACCAGCGGGCAGACACGATGGCGCCCAACACCATGGCCGTCATGCCCGTGCCGATGCCGACGATCACACCCCACAGGATCATGAGATGCCACATCTCGGTCATGGCGCGAGCACACAGAAGCCCCGTGCTGATGAGCGCGATGGCCGTCAACACGATGTTCCGGACGCCGTAGCGTTCGATCAGAGCGGCGGAAAACGGCGCCATGAAACCGTAGATGGCGATGCGCAGCCCCAACGCCGCCGAGATAGCGCTGATCTCCCATTGGAACTCGCCGTGAAGCGACAGGATAAGTGCGCCGGGCAGGCCCATGGCGCCCGCCGTGGTCAGCATGATGACAAAGGTGATGCCCACCACCACCCAGCCGTAATGGATGTTTCGGCGGGCGAGATAAGGCGCGACCAGACTGGCAAACATCGGAACTCCTCCGGCCGGGCCGGCTTTAATGATGATGATTATCATTATTTATTGATGACAAGCATCATCAATGTCAAGATAGCCTCGTAGCGTTTGTTGGAGGCAGCGGAATGCGGATCAGCAAGGAAGCGGCGGCGGCCAACCGGGCCCGGATGGTGAAGGCGGCCGCGCACCTGTTTCGCGAAAAGGGCGTCGACGCCATCGCGGTGGCCGACCTGATGAAAGCGGCCGGTCTGACCCATGGGGGCTTCTACAATCATTTCGAATCGAAGGATGCGCTGGCCGCAGCGGCGTATCGGGAAGCCTTCGATCACGCGGTCGAGCGCGCCGAGCAGCGCGAGACCCGTATCCCGACCGATGGGCTGGACGCCGTCCTGTCGGACTACATCGACCACTA
>CAYZFH010000226.1:0-5463 GCA_964477375.1 uncultured Rhizobiaceae bacterium
CGCTTGATCTCGTCGGCGAAGCCGCCGGTTTTCCAGGCGTTGCCCTGCTCCCGGATGATGTTGAGCATCTCGGGATCGCGCTGGGTCTTGAAATCACCGCGGGTGACTTCGGACGTGAAGCCCTGGGCGTAGAGATCGCTGATCCGGACGGTGTGGCCCTGTGCCTCGAAAACGCGCTTCGCCGTCGCGGCCAGCGCGGCGTTGAAGGATTTGGGCTCGGGATGCCCCAGGACGACGAGCACGTTCATGTGGCGCGCTCTCTCGGCCCTGGGGGAAGGTTCAGCCTTCGATCTTGCCCGCGGCCGGCAGCGGCAGCGTATCGTCCGGACGCCACGCCAGGCGCACATCCTGGCCCGGGGTCAGCGAACGGCGGCCGGAGCGGGTCAGCTCCTGCGCGATGATGACCGTGTCGTTGGCCAGCTGGACATAGTGCTTGATGACGCCGCCCAAGATGAGCGTATCGATGGCCTTGCCGCTGACGCGGTTCTCGAACCGGCTCTCGTCGTCGCCCTGGCGGATGACGTTGATGTTCTCCGGCCGGACCATGACCCTCAGCTTCGTGCCCGGCTTGGCGAACGCCTCGGGCTTCACCTTGACCTTGTCGCCCGACTTGATCGTGGCCGAGCCGTCGCTCTCGATGGTGCCGTCCCAGATATTGGAGCTGCCCAGGAAGTCGGCCGCGAAAACGGAGCGCGGCTTGAAATACATCTCGTCCGGCGGGCCCATCTGCTCGATCCGGCCGTCGTTCAGAAGAACGATGCGGTCCGACATCGTGAGCGCTTCTTCCTGGTCGTGCGTCACGTAGAGCATGGTGATCTTGAGCTCGGTGTGGATGCGCTTCAGCTCAAGCTGCATCTGCTCGCGGAGCTTCTTGTCCAGGGCGCCCAGCGGCTCGTCCATCAAGATGATGGTCGGGTTGTAGACGATGCAACGGGCCAGGGCGACGCGCTGTTGCTGACCGCCCGACAACTCGCGCGGCTTGCGGCTGGCCACCTGGGGCAAATGCACGAGGTTGAGGACGTGATCGACCTTCTTCTTGATCTCCGCCTCCGGCGTCTTCCGGACGCGCAAGGGGAAGGCGATGTTCTCGAAGATCGTCATGTG
Organism: uncultured Rhizobiaceae bacterium; assembly: GCA_964477375.1. GTDB lineage: Bacteria > Pseudomonadota > Alphaproteobacteria > CADEGL01 > CADEGL01 > CADEGL01. The sequence goes on from CAYZFH010000226.1 coordinate 1,105, forward strand.
GGGCATCAGGGCGTAGTTCTGGAACACCATGCCCAGGCCGCGCTTGTTTGGCGGCGTGTTGGTCGCATCCTTGCCCGCGATATGGATGCGCCCCGTGGTCGGCGCAATCATGCCCGCGATCAAGTTCAGCATCGTCGTCTTGCCGGAACCGCTCGGCCCCAGCAGCGTGACGAACTCGCCTTCCTGAACGGAAAGATCGACCTCGTGCAACGCGACGACGTCGCCGTAGCGCTTCCCCGCCCGCTCCAGACGCACCATCGCCATCAGAACCTCCCTCCGGCCAGGGCCTCACAGGGCGCGGCCGTCTCGAAATAGAGACTTGTGAAAATGCTCATGACTTCTTCTGGGCGGCGGCGCCGACCAGGCAGATCACGAGCGACAGAACCGTCAGAAGCGAGGAGATGGCCGCCAGGATCGGCGAGATCTCCCACTTGATGCTGCTGTACATCTTGACCGGCAGGGTCATCGTGCTGGCTTCCGTGATGAAGAAAGCCACGACGACCTCGTCGAAGGACATCAGGAAGGCGAAGAGACCACCCGCGAACATCGCCGACTTCAGGAGCGGCAAGGTGACCTTGAAGAAAGTCTGCATCACCGAGGCGCCCATGATGGTCGCCGCCGTCTCCAGGTTGGGGTCGATATGCCGCAGGCCCGCCATGCAGGTGACGATCACGAAGGGCGTGGTCAGGACGCCGTGCGCGAGGATCAGGCCGAGATCCGTGCCCGTGGCCTTGAAGCTGGCCAGATAGAGATACATGCCCAGCGCCAAGACGATCACCGGCACCAGGATCGGGCTGAGCAGGAACAGCGTGACGATCTTCTTGCCCGGATAGGTGCCGCGCACGATGCCGTAGGAGGCTGGCACGCCCAGAAGAAGGGCCAGGATTGTGGCGCCGATGGCGACCTTGAAGCTGGTGATGGTCGTGGCGATCCAGTTGCCGGTGCTGAAGAACCGGTCGTACAGGATCGTGTCGAACGTGGTCGGCGGGAACATCATCTCGAATTTGCCGCCGAACGACATCGGCACGACGATGAAGCTGGGCAGCATCAGGAACAACAGGATGAACCACGCCAGGCCCGTGCTGAAGATGCCCCAGGGATTGGTCGTTGCGCCGACCGGCTTTTCTCCGCCACCCATGTCAGCCCGCCTCGCCCAGGACGCTCTTGCCGCCCGGGATGCGCGACAGCAGGCTGATGAAGGCCAGCGACAGCAGCAGCAACAGACAGGCGATCGCCGCGGCGACCGGCCAGTTCAGCGTCTCACGCATATAGAAGTCGACCAGGTTGGCCATCATCATGTCCTTGCGGCCGCCCATCAGCGACGGCGTGATGAAGAAACCCAGCGACAGGATGAAGGTCAAAAGGCTGCCGGCCATGACGCCCGGCATGCTGAGCGGCAGCGTGATCTTGAAGAAGATGCGCATGGCGCCCGAGCCCATGAGCTGGGCGGCCTTGGGCAGATCCGGGCTTTGCGCCAGAAGGCTGGTCAGGATCGGGAAGACCATGAAGGGAATGAAATAGTGCGTCATGCCGATCATGACGCCCGTCCGGTTGAACAGGAGCTTGATCGGCAGATCGCCGCCGAGGATCGCGCGCAGGCCCTGGTTGATGAAGCCGTTCTCGCCCAGCACCACCATGAAGGCGAAGCTCTTGACCAGGACGCTGGTCCAGAAGGGCAACAGAACGAACACCATCATATAGGCGCGCCGGCGGGGCGGCTGCTTGGCTAGGTAGTAGGCCAAAGGATAAGCGAACAGAAGCGTCACCACCGTCGCCATCAAGCTAATCTCGATGGTGTTCCACATCACCTTGGCAAACAGGATGCTGGTCTTCAACTCAGCATAGCCGGCCCAGGTGAAATGGCCGTCCATGGTCGTGAAGCTCTGCGAAACCACCTTCCAGAGCGGAATCAGGAAGACGGCCAGCATGAAAATCGTCGCGGGTGCGACGAACATGATCGCCAAGCGTTGAGCGCGCCGCTCAAGCATCAATACGAATCCTGCTTAAACCAAAGGGATTAAATCAATTAACAGACGCCGCGCGGAGGCCGCCGAGGGCGGCTCCAGCGCATGATGCGCGCCGGAGCCGGTTCCTGCGGCTTGGCCTGACCCGCGTCAGACCATCTGCCATTCCTTGAAGCGCTTGGTCAGCTCTTCGTTCTTGTCGCCCCACCAGTCCACGTTCTCGAAGCAGCTGTTCGGGTTCAGCGGATCCGGCAGCAGCTTCTTCACTTCGGGCGAAATGAACTTGTCCGCGCCCTTCACGACCGGCGAGTAGGTCATCAGCTTCGCGAAATGCGCCTGGCGCTCGGGGTTCAAGAGGCTGTTCATGAACTTGAACGCGGCCTCCTTATTGCGCGCCTTCTGGACAACCGAGATCCAGTTCGGTGCGATGTAAGCCTGATCGCCCGCCCAGCCCAGCTTGGCGCCTTCGCGGTTCGCGAAGTAGACGCGGCCGTTATAGGCATAGGTGAAGTCGGTCTCGTTGCCCTGGATCAGGGTAACCGTCTTCGGGGTCTCGGCGATCCAGTGCGAAACGTTCGGCTTGATGCGGTCCAGCGCCTTGAACGCGCGCTCGACGTCGATCGGGTAGACCTTGCTGCCGGGAACGCCGTCGGCCATCAGGGCCACTTCGAGCGTCTCGCCGGGGCGGCTGCGGAGACCGCGGCGGCCCGGGAACTTCTTCACGTCCCAGAACTCGGCCCAGTTCGACGGATGCTTGTCGCCCGGGTTGCGCTCCTCGGAGTAACCGACGCCGCCGGCATAGGTGTAGTAGCCCTGCTGGTTGGCGCGGTTGAACTTCGGGTCGAGGACGTTGGAACGGTCGACGATCTTGGTATTGACCGGCTCCCACAGGCCGTTCTTGTCGCCCGGCACGACATAGCTGCCGGCCAGGTCGGCGATGTCGGTCTCGACGTCGCCCGCTTTCACCTGGGCGGTGATCTTCGCCATGTCGGGCGCACCCGTCACGACGACCTCGATGCCCGTCTCCTTGGTGAACGGCTTGATGTAGGCCTCGGTCAGCGATTCCTGAAGCTGGCCGCCCCAGGTCGCGAACACGACCTTCTCGGCGGCTTTCGCCTTGCCGGGAACGATGATGAGCGGGCCGCTGGTCACGGCGGCGGCGGCAACCGTCGCGCCGGAGGTGACGAGGAACGTGCGGCGGGTCGGGCCTGCCGATTTCTTGGTGATGTCGATGAACTTGGTCTTCTTAGCCATGAAACAACTCTCCCTGATCGGTTCCAGCAGGATGGGAAATTTCCAACCCGCGCCATTTCGACGATGTGCATGCCGACGAACCCTGTAAAAGGGCTCGCACATATCCATCAGTATCGCCGGAACGGTAAAACGGATCGCCGACTCAGAAGCGCTGCTTTTTGCAGGTCATCCTAACCGGCGTGCCTCCCCGTGACCCGCCCGTATTACGTAGCTCTTATCGTGAGCTTTAGGTCGTTAGTCAATCACTGCGCCGCAGCAAAAGTCAATTAGATGACGTTGAAATCGGTATCCGATCCCGCCCAGGTAAGCTTGCTCATGAGGCAGGGTTGCCGGCATCTCCCACGGCAACGCCGTGATGCGCCGCGCGCAAAAAGCGCCGGCCGTGGCACGGTGCCACGGCCGACGCTCTAACGCGGATCAGACCATCTGCCATTCCTTGAAGCGCTTGGTCAGCTCTTCGTTCTTGTCCGCCCACCACTCGACATTCTCGATGCAGTTGTCGGGGTTTGTCGCGTCAGGCAATTGCTTCTTGATGTCGGCGGGGATCAATTTGTCCGCAGACTTGACCACCGGCGAGTAGGTCATCAGCGATGCGAAGTGCGCCTGACGTTCCGGGTTGAGGCAGCTATTCATGAATTTGAATGCCGCCTCCTTGTTGCGAGCCCCCTTAACCACGCAGAGCCAGCTCGGCGCGATGTAGTTCTGCTTGAACGAGAAGCCGAGCTTCGCTCCCTCGCGATTCGCAAAATAGACGCGGCCGTTGAAGGTGTAAGTGAAGTCGCACTCGTTGCCCTGAATCAAGGTCACGGTCTTCGGCGTCTCGGCGATCCAATGCGAAACATAGGGTTTGATCTTGTCGAGCGATTTGAATGCGCGATCGACATCGATCGGGTAGACCTTGCTGCCCGGAACGCCGTCGCCCATCAGGGCCATCTCGAACGTCTCGCCCGGGCGCGAACGCAGGCCGCGCCGGCCAGGGAATTTCTTCGGATCCCAGAATTCCGGCCAAGTCGAAGGGTGCTTATCGCCGGGATTGCGTTCCTCGGAATAGCCGATGCCGCCGGCGTAAGTGTAATAGGCCTGCGCCATGGGGCGGTTGAAAAGCGGCAAGGCGACGTCGGAGCGGTTCACGATCTTCGTA
>CAYZFH010000227.1:0-5463 GCA_964477375.1 uncultured Rhizobiaceae bacterium
AAGAAGCCTTGGTCCTGGCCGACCGCATCGTGGTCATGAACGAGGGCCGCGTGGAACAGGTCGGATCGCCGCGCGAGATTTACGACCAGCCGAAAACGCGGTTCGTCGCCCAGTTCATCGGGCTGTGCAATTTCGTTCCGGCGGCCGTCGCGGAATCCGCCGGCGATTTCTTGGTGGCGAACGCCGCGCAGGGCGTTCAGTTACGCGCTGCGCGGACCGCGGGTGCGCCGGGCTCCGGCGCCAAGGCCGTGCTCGCAATCCGGCCCGAGAATGTACGCATCGGCAATGCCGGGCCCAACGACAACCGCATCCCCGGCCGCGTGCGCGCGGTGACCTATCTGGGCAAGGCCAGCCATATCCGGGTCGAAGCCGCTGGTGTTGATCTTCTGATCGAGGACCATGGGCTGCGTGCCAGCACGTTACAGCCCGGGGCAACCGTGGAGCTTGCCATCGATCCGGCGCGCGTTCTCGTCCTGCCCGGCGCTTAAACGCATCAGCATTTCAGCGTAGCCAGATTCAATACGCGCCGGGCTGTCCGACGGGTGCACCCGCGGGGATCGCATCGAAGGCGATGGAAATGCGCTCCTGATCGCTTTCGAACGGCACGGTGTGGTGCCAGAAGTATGACGGGAACAGAATCAAAAGCCCCTCTTCCGGCTTGAACGAAGCGGTCAGCGCGGGCTCGGCGGCCTTGGCGCCCGGCACGTCGAGCAGCGGATGGCCGAAGCGGATATGGCCCGCCTCGCCCGCTTCTCCGCTCTGCACGATCTTCGGCACGCGCACGTAATAGACGCCGCTGACCACGCCGGCCGGATGGAAATGCGGCGTCTGATGCCCGCTGGAGCGTAGGATCACGGCCCAGCCATGCAACTTCCATGATGCGGGCGGCTTGGGCGCAAATTTGTATTTCGCCGAGGCCATGGCGGTCTTCATGTAATCGGCCACCGATTCCTCGAAGAAGCGCTGGAGCGAGGCGATCGGCACATCCGGCGCGTTGAGGATTTCCATCGTCTGGCTGCCGTATTTGGTGGCCTTGGCCGGTGGATCCTTCATCAGCGTCGGATGTGCATGGGCATAGGCATCGAGCGCCGCGTTGAGGGATTCCGCATCCGCATAGCCCGCGGGTTTGGTCAGCCGGTACGGCTTGAGAAGCGCGGGATAGTCGAGCAGCAGTTTGGCCTCGTCCCGCTTGCCGATCTGCTGGAGTGCGATCGAGAAATGGCCCAGCGCGCCGACATGGCCGGGGTGCCGTTCCAACGCGCTCCGGTAGGCCGCTTCCGCACCGGCCGAATCGCCGGCCGCCTGAAGACTCTGCGCCAGATTGACCTGGGCCTGGATATTGGCCGGATCCAGCGCGGTTGCGTGGCGCAGCGCCTCGACCGCGCCGGCCGCGTCCTGCTTCTCGTGCAGCGCGGCGGCCAGGTTGATATGCGCCTGTACCAGGTCCGGCGCGGCCGCGATGGCGCGGCGATAGCTGGCGACGGCTTCGTCGAGCTTGTGCTGGTTCTGCAGCACCGTGCCGAGGTTGAGGTGGGCCGCGCCCGAATCGGGATCGAGCGCCAGCGCGGCGCGGTATGCCTCCGCCGCCTCGTCGAAGCGGCGCTGCAGCGACAGGACATAACCGAGGTTGTAGCGCGCGGCGTAGGAATCCGGCGCCAGGCTGGCGGCCTCGCGCAGCACGGAAACGGCTTCGTCGTAGGCCGCCGTCCCCTGCAGCATGATGCCGAGGTTGATGCGCGCATGGGGGCTTTTGGGATCGGCCGCCACGGCGCGGCGATAGGCTTGAGCCGCGTCCGCGACGCGGCCGAGGTCGCGCAATGCGTTGCCCTGGCCGAAATGGGCTTCCGCCATGCCGGGATGCAACGCGGCCAGGCGTCCGAAAACCTCGGCGGCCTCTTCCGCCCGGTGGGCGGCCAGGGCGGCGTGGCCGAGCGCGCGCAGGCCCAGCGGGTTTTCCGGGGCCAGCCGCACGGCTTCGCGCAAATGCGCCAACGCCTGCGCGCCGCGCCCGGTCTGGACCAGCAGGATGCCGAGCAGGTAGCGCACCTCCGCCGCGTTACCGTCGGCCGCGATCAGGCGCGCATAGGCGGCCTCGGCCTCGGCGAAGCGGCGCGCCTTGTGATGCTCCCTGGCGGCGGCCAGCGAGGCCTGGGCGTTCTCGGGGGTGGATTGGCTCATCGTCGGGAAAGACATAAAGCGGCTTTAGGCCCGCGGTCAAAGCATCCGGAGCGGTGGCCTAGACCCGTGCGCCGGACGCATGGATGTCTTACAGGCGGTGTGTTTCGCATTTGCGCCGGATTGGGATAATATCCCGCCTAGATTCGGGGGCATTTAATCGAAGGGACGACCCATGACCGTGATGACCAAGCCGCAGCTCGACGAGATCCAGCAGGCGCGCATCGACATGGCGGCCGCGTTCCGCCTGGCCGCGCGTTTCAAGCTCGAGGAAGGCATCGACAACCATTTCAGCTATGCGCTGCCGGGCAAGGAAGAGCGTTATCTTTTTAATACGTACGGCAAGCACTGGAGCCGCATGAAGGCCTCCGACATCATCGTGGTCGACGGCGAAGGCAAGACCATCGTCGGCGACGTGCCGGTCGAACGCTCGGCCTTCTGCATCCATGTGCCGATCCACCAGGCTAACGCCGACGCCCGCGCGGTCTTCCACACCCACATGCCCTACGCCACGGCCATGTCGATGCTGGAAGACCACAAGCTGGAGCACAACGAGCAGAACTCGCTGCGCTACTACAACGACACGGCCTATGACGACGATTACACCGGCCTGGCCCACGATCCGGCCGAAGGCCACCGTCTGGCCAAGGTGATGGGCAAAGCCAAAGTCCTGTTCATGGGCAATCACGGCGTGACCGTGGTGGGCAAGACCATCGCCGACGCGTTCAGCGACGTCTATTTCCTGGAGCGCGCCTGCCAGGTGCAGGTGCTGGCCCTCTCCACGGGCAAGAAGCTGCGCCAGACGAACCCGCAGATCCAGCACAAGACAAAGCGGCAGTTCGACGAGGAAGCGGCGCCCTATTTTCCGATGTTCTTCGACGCGATGAAGAAGATCCTGGATGAGGACGAGCCCGAATACAAAAACTGACGGCTCTCCATCCGAATAACAAAACGGCGGCCTTCGGGCCGCCGTTTTCGTTTATGTCCCACGCGTCAGAGCAAGGCGCCGGCGATCTCGTCCCACTCGGCCTGCAAGGATTTCTCGGACGGCGGGCGCTTGGCCTTACCGTACCAATAGCCGGCGTTGCTCAGATCGCCTTCCACCCGGTGAAGATGGGCGTGGACCCAGGAGCCGGTTTCGTTCTCTTCCTTCTGGGCCAGCTCGTGCGCGGCGGTCCAGTTTTCGTTGACCGTCCAGCCGCCCTTGGCCACCAGCCAGAGCGCGTGCAGCGGTCGGCCGAGCGCTTTCGGGGGCTCGCTTTCCGTCAGGGTCGTCTTGAACGATTTCAGGTCCATGCCCTGATGATATGCTGCCCCCTTCCCGTTCGCCAGCCGAGGTGCGCCATGGCCGTCGTGATCTACCACAACCCCCGTTGCTCCAAATCCCGCGAGACCCTGGCGCTTCTGGAAGGCAAAGGCGTGAAGCCCAAAATCGTCGAATATCTGAAGGAGCCGCCGAGCGCGGCCGAGTTGAAGGCAATCCTGAAGAAGCTGGGCCTGGCGCCGCGCGAATTGATGCGCCGCAAGGAACCGCCCTATGCCGCGCTGAAGCTCGACAATCCCAAGCTGTCGGACGACGCGCTGGTCAAGGCCATGGTCGAGAACCCGGTCCTGATCGAGCGGCCCATCGTCGTGAACGGCGCCAAGGCCGCGCTTGGGCGCCCGCCGGAGAGCGCGCTTAAGATCCTTTGACCGGTTTCGGGCGCGCGATGCGCCGGATGATCGCGATCACCTCGTGGTGCGCGGTGCTGTTCGGATCGCGAAATTCCTCAATCGTGTGCGCGTCGGCCAGATGGTGAAGGCGCACCATTTCCCGGAACCGTTGCCTGCGGGTCAGCGCGAGATCAGATGAACGCCGCGTGAAGAAAATCTTCCGCAGCTCGCCGTGGCCGAACAGGCGCGACAGTTCGGCGCCTGTCACATAAATCGCGAATAGCGTGACGATCCAGAGCTGCGTCGCGATGAACCGCCGCCATGAGAACGTCGTGAGCATGTGATCGGCGAAAGCGTCCCAACCGCCGTGGTTGACGAACGGAACTCCCGCCTCGATCAACCGGGCGATGAAGACCAAGAGGACGTAAAAAATCGTTTTATAGAGGACCGAATAGGCCAGCGGCGCTGTTTCGTAGCGCCGCATGAGCGGAATCGCCTCACCGACGAGGACGACCTTACCGGCGATCAGCGCGGACACCGCGGCCAGCATGAGATCGGCCAGCGTGATCAGATAAGCATCAAGAAAAAGCTGCTTGGTCAGCAGCACCATGTTGAAGCCGATAAAGAAGAAGACCACAGCCGGCAGCATGTCGCGCACTTCGCGCACCACGAAGCGCCACGCGCGCGTGGGGAAATTCGGCTTGGTCTCGATGGTCCCCGGCATCTTCCCCTACCCCGGCAATCCGGCCACCTGAGCGGCCGGATGCGTCAGCACTTATCGGCTTCGCCGCCCGCTTCGTCGCCGGCCGGGCACCAGTCGAGGTTGGAATACGGATCGGTGCCTTTCGTCGCGCTCGGATACATCTGCTCGATGCGCGGCCGGCAATAAATCTGGCAATCGGCTTGGCCGGTCTGCGTGTCGACGACACACTGATCGATCTGGATGTCGACTTCGGTCGCGCCGTCCTCATTGGGCACTTCGCGGTCATAGACCATGCCCTCGAGCGGCAAGTCGTCGCCCATGTAATCGTCATCCGGCCATGGGCCGACCCAATCGGTCTCGTCGTATTCGATGTTGTAGCCCATGTAGGGGAACATCTTGTTCAGCGGCAACTGACAGGCGCCCGAGATCGTGCCGGGCGTGCCGTCGGTGCAATTACCGGCGACACCAACCGTCATGGTGTCCACACGCTGCTTAAAAACGAGCGAGAAGGTTTTCGTCGCCTCGTAGCCGATCGGGAACTGGCAGCCCTTCGACATGTCGCGGCAACCGATCCCGGCGCTTTTCATGACCACCTGAACCGGTCCGCAGGTGCGATTCCAGAACTTGAGGCCGTAATACCAGGCATCGCCATCGGCCGATGCCGGCCCTGTTAGGGCAAGGGTCGCAAGAAGGATCGCCACGAAGGCGGAATATCGTTTCATTCCCGTTGGATAACACGGTGTGTTGCGGCGGGGAAAGCGGGAAATCGCAACCGTGCTAACCCGTTAGGTGACGGAAAAATAATTTCCTAAGCGCTGGACGGAGTCGCTGAACGGGTTCCACGATCCACGAACCTTGCGGCGCCGTCTGCGCGGGACGGCCACCCCGGTTCCCCCGGTCTTGCGTGGACGGCGCCGTCAAGGGCCACCCCC
>CAYZFH010000228.1:0-5462 GCA_964477375.1 uncultured Rhizobiaceae bacterium
CTTCACCCCCTCACCCGCTCGCTTTCGCTCGCACCCTCTCCCGCGTGGGGGAGAGGGTCAAGATCAGCCCAGCTGGCGCTGGATCCAGGGCGGCAGGGCGAAGGAGGCGCGGTGCATCTCGGGCGTGTAGTAGTCGGTCTTGATGCCCGAGGCCTTGAAGCGCTGCTGGAGCGTGGCCAGGTCGGCGCCCTTGGCGATATCCGTGCCTTGGCTGGCCCAGGTGATGGCCATGTAGCCGCCGGTGTAGGTCGGCACCACGGTCAGGAACACGCCGTGATGCTTGAAGACGCCCGCGAGCTGCTTGTGCGTGGTGGAGAGCTCATCCGGCTGGTAGTGCGGCACGCCGTTCTGGAACACCGCGATGCCATTGGGCGCAAGGGCGCGCCTGATCAGCTCGTAGAACTCGGTCTCGAACAGGACCTGCGCGGGGCCCACGGGGTCCGGGCGGTCGGTGATGATGACGTCGTAGCGGCCCGCCGATTCCGGCTTCTTCAGGAACACGAACGCGTCCTCGATATGGACGTGCAGGCGCTTGTCGGCGAAGGCCGCGCCCGAGACGTGGGCGAAGAACTGCTTCGAAGTCTCGACCACGCGGCCGTCGATCTCGACCATGTCGACATTCTCGACGCCCTTGTGCTTCAGCACCTCCTCGGCGATCGCGCCGTCGCCGCCGCCGGCCACGAACACGTTCTTGGCGCCGCCCAATTCGAAGATGGGCAGATGCGACAGCATCTCGGAATAGCCGCACTCGTCGCGGTCGGAAAGCTGGATCAGGTTGTCCAGCGCCAGCACGCGGCCGTTCATGGGCGTGTCGAAGATCTTGATGTGCTGGAATGGCGTCTGCTCGTCGACGAGGTAATCGCCCTTCACCTCGAAGGTCTGGGCGTAGCCTTTGTAGAGTGCCTCGGCGATCGTCTTGGCCATGAGCAGCGCGTCCCTATCTATCCTAAAAAGTGGGTCTGTCCTTGGATGGGTCCGGCGTGCCGCCGGTCGGCGCGTTATTGCCGATCCGGGCCCAAATTGCATCCGAAAACGATTCCCCGGGCGACACGGCACCGTCATGCAAGACTGGCAGGCTGGCGCGTCCGGCGCTTCGGGACAAACCCCATATCTGGTATGCTTCCCCGGACCGCCGTTCCGCCCTTCGCCCCGGGAAGAACCGATGCTTAAGAATCAGGCGCTTGCGCTCTGCCTCGTGGCCGTCGGCCTGGTGGCCAACAACTATGTCTACCTGCACGATCTGGTGACCGGAAAATACCCGGACGGCGCGATCCACCTGGGAACCGCCAGCTTCATCGCCATCGGCGTCAGCCTGGCGCTCGTCGTTGCAGGCCTCGTGCTTCTGCTCGCCGGTACCCGCAAACTGTGATTGCCTCCGCTGGCCGCGGTTTTGCATCGTTTCCCGAATGCCGATAGAGACCGATCCGCAACGGGAAGATGCAAGCCCGCCCGCACGGCCGGAAACCGCCGGTGAGGCGCGCGCGCCGGACGCGCCGGCAGGACGGGCTCTCCTATCCCGGCTTCTGAAGGCGCGCCGCCAGGTGGCGCGTGCGTTGGCGCCGCCGCCGCGCCAGATGCTCGTACGCGAGGGCGTGCGCTATGTCCCCCACTCCCCGCGCCGCCAGCTCGGCTTCGCCGCCGCGGGCTTCTTCGGCCTGGCCGCACTTCTCGTTATCGTCTTCGCCTATTTGATGCAGAGCAGTCGGGTCGACGAGTTGAGCGTCGCGCTGGCCGAATCGCAGGCCTCGAACCAATTCCTCCTCCAATCCATGAAGGTGCGCGAGGGCAATCCCGATTCGCTGGCGCAGGACCTCGAGAACGATATCGCGGCGGTAACCAAGCTGTCCGAGCAGACACGCGCGTTCCAGGACGACGTGGCCGCCGCCCAGTCGCGCTCGCGCAACGCCAGCGCCGATGATCGCGCCAAGCTGGCCGCGATGCAGGACGCCGCAAGCCGCCAGGTCCAGGAGTTGGACACCGCGCTGCGCACCATGCAGGGGCGCGGTTCGCGGCTGAAGTCGAGCCTGGCGGGCATCGAGGCCGGATCGCAAATTCAACCCGCTTCGTCCGCCAAGGGACAGACGGTGATCACTATCGACGATCTCGATCGTCGCATGGCTTCGCTGCAGTCGAGCCAGAAGGAATTGATGGCACGGCTGGCCGACAGCGCTTCGGTCAATATCGGCCGCGCCGAGCGCGCGATCCGCGTCAGCGGCATCGACCTCGACAAGCTGTTGGGCGACATGACCAACCGCAAAGGCGCGCGCGGCGGACCGTTCGTGCCGCTCGCACCCGAGGCTTACACGGCGGCCAGCGTTCCCGGCGACGCAGGCAATGCCGACGCCGGCAAGATCGACCGGCTCGAGACGCTCCAGCGCATCCTGAAAGCCATGCCGCTGGCCACCCCCATGAAGAACTACGAGATCGTCAGCGGCTACGGCGTGCGCAGCGATCCCTTCACCGGGCGCCCGGCCATGCATTACGGGCTGGATTTCATCGGCTCGTCGGGCTCCGCCATCCGCGCGACGGCGCCGGGCGAGGTCGTCTACACGGGCTGGAAGGCGGCCTACGGCAAGACCGTCGAGATCGACCACGGCATGGGCTTCCGCACGCGCTACGCGCATCTCAACAAGATCGCCGTGCGGCGCGGCCAGGAAATAAAGACCGGCGATATCGTGGGCGAGATGGGCAGCACGGGGCGCAGCACCGGCGCCCATCTGCATTATGAAGTCCTGTACAACGACGAAGCGCGCGACCCCATGCGCTTCATCCGCGCCGGCGCGCACATCCCCGACAAAAGCTAGGCTGCGTCCACCCGCGCCAGAAGTCCGTCGATCGCCGCCACCGCTTCCGCCTCGTTGAGCGTCGGAGCGTGGCCCACACCCGGGATCGTCACGCGCACGAGATCCGGCTTTTCCACCTGCATTCGCGCGAAGGTCGCTTCCGACAGAACGTCGGAGATTTCGCCGCGGATCGCTACCGCCGGTATGCGCCCGATGCCGCGGAACAGCGGCCACAGGTCGGGCATCTCGCGCATCCGCTGCAGCGGCTTCACCAGATCGACGTCCCAGTCGAAATGCAGCATCCCGTCGTCACCCGGGCGGTAGGTGTTGTGCGCCATGCGGATCCACTCGCCGTGATCCTGCAGCGCCATGCCGGGGAACATCGTCTTCAAATGCTGGGCCGCCGTGTCCCAATCCGGCTGCGGGCGATTCTTCGAGATGTACTCCAGGATATGGTCGATGCCGCCCTGCTCCAGCGCCGGCCCGCTGTCGTTCATCACGATCCCGGCGACCGACGACGGCGCGGCCAGGCTCATCGCGCAGGCGAACAGCCCGCCGAGCGAAGTGCCGATGAAGACGGCGCGGTGGATACCCGTCACGGCCAAGAGATGGCGCAGGTCGTTGAGATAAGTCGGCGGCTCGTAGTTGCGCCAATCGGGGTCGTAGCCGGAACGGCCACGCCCGCGATAATCGGGACAGACCACGCGCCGCCGCACAGCCAGGCGCGGCGCCAGATCGGCATAGTCTTTCGAGTTGCGCGTAAGACCGGTCAGGCAGATGACGGGCAACGCCCGCGCGGCGGGGTCGCCATAGTCGCGGTAGTAGAGCGAGACACCATCCTGGGCGGTGAAGCGCCGCTCGCGGAAATCGCTCATGCCGGAAGCCCCAGCAACGCCGGCAGCTCGCTCAAGGCGCCGATCTCGCCCGCCAGCGCGCCTGGCAACCGCTCGGGTGCCTGGCGCGCGCGGTTTACCCACACGACCTTGAAGCCGAAGGACGCCGCGCCATGGGCGTCCCATCCGTTCGACGATAGGAAACAGATGCGTTCGGGCGATACGCCAAGGCGATCGACCGCGAGCTGATAAACCGACGCATGGGGTTTGTAGATGCCGGCGGCTTCGATCGAGAGCACGGCATCCAAGAAAGCGCCGAGCCCCGCCGAATCGACCGCATCGGCCAGCATCTCCGGAGAACCATTGGACAGGATGGCGGTCGGCATCCCTGCGGCTTTGAGACGCTTCAATAGATCGGCCGCGTCGGAATACGCGTCGAGACGGCGGTAACATTTCATCAGCCGGGCGCGCAGTTGCGCATCCGAAAGACCGAACGTCTCCATGGCGAAATCGAGCGCTTCGCCCGTGACCTGCCAGAAATCGGCGTGACGGGCCATGAGGCTGCGAAGCCAGGAATACTGAATCTGCTTCTGCCGCCACAGGACGGCCAAAGGTTCGGCTTTGTCGCCCAGCGCGTCGCGGCAACGCGCGGCCGCGGCGTTGACGTCGAACAACGTGCCGTAGGCGTCGAAGACGCAGGCCCCGATCCCGGAGAGCGAAGCCTGGCCCATCGCTTCAGCAGGGCGGCGTCGCGTTGGACGCCACGGTGGTGGTTTCGCCCGTGGCGCCGCAGGCCGCGCCGCCGGGCGGCGGCTGATCCGTGATGACCGCGTCCACGGCCGCCGCGGACGGCGTCGCGGACGCCTTGACGACCTGCGCGCCGCGCGCGCGGGACAGGTCCTTCTCGAGCGATACCACCGTGCGCGCCTGACCCAAGCGCCAGCGATAGACCTGAACGCCCTCGAGCACACGCTGGACATAGTCGCGCGTTTCGGTGAACGGAATCGATTCGATCCAGTCGACCGCATCGACCTCGGGATCGCGAGGATCGCCGTAGATGCGAAGCCACTGGCGCACGCGCCCCGGCCCAGCGTTGTAGGCGGCGACGGCCAAAATATAGGAACCCGCGAAGTCGTCGACCTGCTGGCCCATATAGGCGCGGCCGAGCTTGAGGTTGTAGTCGGTATCGGATGTCAGCTTCTGCGGGGCGTAACCGATCTTCAGCTTCTGCGAGACATGCTTGGCCGTGGCGGGCATGAGCTGCAAAAGGCCTCGCGCGCCCGCGCTGCTGACGGCCTGCGGATTGAAGGCGCTCTCCTGCCGGATCATCGCGTTGACCAGCGCCTGCTCAGGCCCATCGCCACCCGGCATGGCGGCGGTCGGATAGCCGTAGGTGAGGAACACCGCGTCATCGCGCTTCGCCCGCCGCGACAGGCGCACGGCCATGTCCGGACGCACCACCTCGTGCGCCAACGCAACGGCAAGCCCCTGCTCGGCCGCCGTGTTCGCGGTGTCGTCGAGACGGTCGATGAAGTGGTCGGCCATGTCCGGCCGCCCCACCTGCTGCAGCAGGCGAACGACCTGAACCAATTCGTTGCGATCGAAAGCCTGGCGCTCCTGGGGCGTCGCCACGGGCTCGATCAGATTCGGCTCCGCCTGCCCGACGCGGGCGGCCGAAAGCTGGCCGTAGAACGTCACGGAATGGCGTGAAGCGGCGTGATAGGCGTTGGCCGCCTCGTCGGGCCGGCCGGCCGCCTCGCTGGCGCGGCCCGACCAGTAGGCGGCGCGGGCGCGGCTGACCTTGGTCGCCACGCGCGCACCCATGGCGTCGAAATGCCGCTTCGCG
>CAYZFH010000229.1:0-5459 GCA_964477375.1 uncultured Rhizobiaceae bacterium
TCTCGCGTTCTTAAGTCATAGGCATGGAGCGGCCCGACCGCAAAGGACGGGTAGCCCGAGGGCGGCTCCCCTGACGCCCCTCGGGCTCCGAAAGGAAGCTTCGGGCGCCCGGTCTTCCCCCCGACCGGGCGCCTTCATTTTTGCCGAAACACCAAAAATACCATTTAATATCAATATGATATAGGAATCGCGCGGAGCCGCGCCAACGGCTATAACGGCCCACCGCTGTCCGAGGAATCGTCCCATGGCTCTGCGCATCGCCACCTGGAACATCAACAGCGTCCGCCGCCGCCTGGACGGACTGGCGCGCCTGGCCGCGGAGGCCAAGCCCGACGTCATCTGCCTGCAGGAAACCAAGGTCCAGAACGACGACTTTCCGCGCGAACCGATCGAGAAGCTGGGCTATCGCCATCAATTCATCCACGGGATGAAGGCCTATAACGGCCTGGCCATCCTCTCGCGCAAACCGATGACGAAGATGGAGCCGCGCCTTTGCGTCGGCCGCGAAGATTGCCGCTATGCCTCGGCGCTGATCGACGGGATCGAGATCCACAATTGCTACGTGCCCGCCGGCGGCGACATTCCCGACATCAAGCTGAACGACAAATTCGCCCACAAGCTCGACTTCCTTGCGGAACTCGAGACGTGGTGGACGGCGCGCCGGTCACCGAAGGCCAAGGCCGTCCTGGTCGGCGATCTGAACGTGGCGCCGCTCGAGACCGATGTATGGTCGCACAAGCAGCTTCTCGACGTCGTCAGCCACACGCCTGTCGAAGTGGAGCATCTTTCCCGCGTGACCAAGGCGCATGACTGGGTCGACGCCGTACGCCACTTCATTCCGCCGGACCAGAAGCTCTATTCCTGGTGGAGCTATCGCAACCGCGACTGGAATGCATCCGACCGCGGCCGGCGCCTGGACCATGTCTGGGTCACGCCGGCGATGAAGGCGTCGCTGAAGAGCGCCAAGATCCTGCGCGACGCGCGCGGTTGGGACGACGCATCCGACCACGTGCCGGTGGTCGTCGAGATCAAGTGACGATCAGGCGCGCACGCGCCGGATGAAATAGCGGCCGGGTTCGACCTCCGGCGGCAACGGCAGTTCCTCCCAGCGCGATACGCGCATCACTTGGTCACCGACGATAATACCGCCCGGCGCCATTAGCGCGTCGATCAAGGGGGCGATTTCCGCGCCGAGCGCTTGGCTTGCCACTTCGTCGCCGCTGCCGATGTCAGCGTGACAGATTGCGACCTTTCCGCCCAACGCCGATGCGGCCTGAACCAAGGTTGTGCGAAAATCGCCGAGCAGAAGATGCGCTTCATCGGGAACACAGGCCGGATGAGCAGCGACGTGCCGGTCGAAGGCGAAAATCGCACGGGTTTTCGCACGGTCGCGCAGATGATCGTAGGTGCGGCCGTTACCAAGACCCACTTCGATGACTGGCCCGGGAAGCTGCGCCGCCAGCGCGACCGCCCGGTCGATGCAGGCGCGCTGCGCCTCCAGCCGCCGAATGAAACTGTCGAGACGGCTCACGATTGCTTGGACAGGGCCGCAAGCTGCTGGTTGGTGCGATCAAGGCGGCGCGCCAGTTCCCGCATGATCTCCACCGCCATCTGCGGAAATTCCTTCACCATGCGAAGGAAAAGGTCCTTGGAAATCTTGAGAGCCACCAGTTTGTCGACGGCAACTACCGTTGCGGTGCGCGGCACATCGCACAACACGGCAATCTCGCCAAGGATGCTGTGCTTGCCGATCGTGGCCACCTTTCGCTGACTATCGCCGGCATCGATCACAACGTCAGCTTGGCCGTCCAAAACAATATAGGCCGCGTCGCCCATATCGCCCTGGCGGAAAATCGTCTGACCCCTTGCATAAGTCAGCCGCTCGCTGGTGAAAGCCAGGAGCTTTAGTTTGGACGGCTCCAGATTGGAGAAGAGCGGAATCCGCCGGAGCGCGTCGACTTCTTCGTTGATACTCATGGCGTCCTCCGTACTCCCTACTCATCCTTCAGCATCGCGTGGAACGCGGTGCCCGGCTTGTCCAGTTCTTCATAACGGCCCTGCTCGATGACACGGCCGCCCTGCATGACGAGAATCCGGTCGAAGGACCGCGCCAGGCTGGCGCGGTGCAAGGCCCAGATCAACCCGCCCCCGCGGAAGGTTTCCATCAAACCGTTGAGGATTCGTGACTGGGTCTGGCCATCCAGCGACGACGTCGCCTGGTTCACGATCATGATGTCCGGATTCTTCATCAGGCAGCGCGCGATGCCGAGTTTCTGCCGCTGGCTCGACGACAGGCGCGAACCGCCGACGCCGACCTGGAAATCGAGTCCCGCCTGCATCACCTTTCCGCGCAGATCGAGCGTGGTCAGCACCTCGGAAACCAAATCGCCGATACGCGCCTGACCCTCGGCTTGGCCATAGGCCAGCTTGCCGAACAAGATATTGTCCTGAAGCGTCGAGGCGGCGTTGTACGCGTTGGCGTCGAAGAATTCGATTGAGCCACGCAGATTTTCCGGAAGCTCGGCCGCGAACAGCTTTCGCGCCTCCAGGATACGCGCCTCGAACGCCGCATCGATCAGGCCCAAACGGTGCCGGGCGTTGATAAGCTTGAATGGCAGTGTCAGCAGCCGCGCGCGGTCTTCGGCGGTCATGGCGCCAGGCTCCACGCCTTCGGTGCGCGTCACCAGGGCCTGGAATTCCGGCAGGTCATCCGAGCCGATGAAGCTGAACTGCTCGAAGAACTGATGTCCCGGCGGCAGGCCCGAGAACAATTCCACCATCGTCTCCGCCACCTTGCGGCCCATGATGATGAGGTCGTTCGTCAGCCCGGCCTTGTCGAGAACCTGAAGCACGTATTTGTTCGTGGCCAGGGCATCGTCGGCGAACGCGCCGCCCGTGGGCGTGCCAAACAATAGGTTTTCCGCCAGCGAGGCATTTTCGTTGTACTTGCCGGCATCGAACGGCTCGACCAGAGCGGCAAGAGAGGGATCGGAGGTCAGTCGTTCCTTGAGTGCCGCGCGCGCCTTCAGAATCGCCTCGGCCAGATCCGCGCGTCGGGCCGGATCGATCCGGCCGCGCAATCCCATGTGATAGATGTCGTCATCCATGCCGACGAGGTCGAGAAGCTTGAGCGCCTTTTGCTCCAATTCCTCCGGGCCTGAGACGCCGGCGGCCTCGTAGTCGATCCAGTCCGCCAGAATGTCGTAAGGGGTGTTGCCGGACTGCACGGCCCAGTAACGCACCTTCTCGCGCTCGCGCTTGCCGTCCTCGTCGAGTTCGGCTTCGCGCAGCGGCCGATGTTTCAAGCTGTAATAGAGATTGTCGCGCACACTGGTGCCCAGCATGTGCGCAGCGTGGGAGATATAAGCGATCCGCCGGCCGGTGACCGATTCCGGCAACGGCGTCACGTTCTGTCCGCCGACCATGATACTGCCGCCGGTCGGCGTCAGAAGGCGCGCGAGCACCAGCGGCAGTTCGTCCTTGCCGCTGGTGCCGTCGCCCACGATGGCGACTTTTTCCGTCAGCGGTGCGGTGAAGCTGACGCCGTCGAGAAACTTGACCGCGCCGCCTTCGGTCAGCGTCACGCTGGACAAGGCATAGTCGCCTTGAAGCTTGACGCCTTCCGGCGGATCGTCGTCCAGCACCTTAATGTCGACCAGGTCGGGCGGCTGAAACTGGCCGACGACCTGTTCGTACTTGATGCGGATATCTTCTTTCTGCTGGTAGTAATCCAGCAGTTCCTTCCACGGACCGGCCAGATCCTTCTGCGCGGCGATGACCGCGACCAGAGCGCCGATGTCGACGCGGCCCTGGAACACCAGATAGCCGCCGATCGAGTAGAACAGGAACGGCGTGAGCTGGTTGATCGAGTTGTTGAGGAACTTGGCCAGGAATTTGAGCTGATAGATGTCGTAGCGGATCTTGTAGATCGTGCCGAGGCGGTGAGAGAAATCCGCGCGTTCGCGTGCCGAGGTGTCGTGGGCGTGAACGTCCTGGATGCCCGCGATGGTTTCTCCGATGCGGTCGGCCAAGCTGCGCACCGTCTGCACGCGGCGCTTGGCCAACTGGTTCACGCGCTTCTGGATGCGCGGGATGACGTAGATCTGCACCGGATAGAACGCCAGCGCGGCCGCGCCCAGGATCGGATCCTGCACAAGAATGAAGATCAGCGGCACGATCAGAAGGCCGCCCTGATAGATCGGCTGGACGAACGCGTCGCCGATGAAGCCGCCCATGGGCTCCACCTCGGACGTGATCATCGGGATCGTCTCGCCGGACGACATCTTTTTGAAGTGCGGCAGCGGGAACCGGAGAATGCGCACGTAAAGCTCGTAGCGCAGGCGGCGCAGCATGCGCTCGCCCAACCGGCCCTTGTAGACGTTGATGTAGAACTTGAAGCCGCCGTTGATCAGCGTCAGCGCGAGGAAGATCGCGCACAGCATGAACAGATAGTGGTGCGCGTTGAGCGAGACGCCCTGGACGATGTGGGCCGGATAGGAGCCCAGCGAGCCGTCCTTCACATGAACGGCCACATCCTTCAGGTGATTGATGATCAGCTTGGGCAGATCGTAGGAATAATACAGGAACGGATAGGAAACAGCGGCCAGGATCAGCAGCGTGATCTGTTCGCGCTTGGAATGGCGAAGGATGAAGCCGTATAGACTTTTCGGCATGTGGACCGGCGCCCCCGTCGTTCCGGCTTCTATCGCGCGTTCCGCGGGGAAATGTCATATTTTCCCAACGCGTTGGGGCCTACGCTAAGAGCCGGTAAGAACAAAGACAACCTTTCTGAGGCCCGAGCGGCCATGCCATAGTCCCCGCGATCCCTTTGGGGTGCGGAGACCTGGGGAGAACTCCGATGACACGCGGTACGGGCGGCGCCCGCGTTCTGATTTACAGCCACGACAGCTTCGGCCTCGGCCACCTGCGCCGGTGCCGGGCCATCGCGCATTCGCTCGTCAGCGCCAATCGCGATATGTCGGTCCTGATCCTGTCGGGCTCGCCCATCATCGGCAGCTTCGACTTCCGCACCCGCGTCGATTTCGTGCGCGTGCCGGGCGTCATCAAGCTGCGTAATGGCGAATACACCTCGCTCAGCCTGCATCTCGACGTGCAGGAGACGCTGGCGCTGCGCGCCTCGATCATCCGCCACACGGCCGAGATCTTCGAACCGGACCTGTTCCTCGTCGACAAGGAACCGCTGGGCTTGCGCGGCGAAGTGCGCGAGACGCTTGAGATGCTGAAAGAGCGCGGCACGCCCCTGGTTTTGGGCCTGCGCGACGTCATGGACGAGCCGTCGCTTTTGGCGCCCGAATGGGAGCGCAAGGGCGTGACGCCCGCCTTGCGTGATCTCTACGACGAGATCTGGGTCTATGGCCTGCCGCAGATTTGCGATCCTCTGGAAGGCATCGAGCTGCCCTGGTCGGTCTACCGCAAGGTCACCTACACCGGCTATCTCG
>CAYZFH010000230.1:0-5418 GCA_964477375.1 uncultured Rhizobiaceae bacterium
GCCAGCACGATGTCCTTAGCCGAACAGCCGAGGCCCAAGGTGCCGGCCACGTCGATCCGCATGTTCTTGGCCGGGTTCTGCACCAGCGTCTGCGTCGCCAGCACATGCTCGACCTCGGACGTGCCGATGCCGAAGGCCAGCGAGCCGAACGCGCCATGGGTCGAAGTGTGGCTGTCGCCGCACACGATGGTCATGCCCGGCAGGGTGAAGCCCTGCTCGGGCCCGATGATGTGGACGATGCCCTGGCGGACATCGCCCATCCCGATGATGGGAACGCCGAACTCCGCGCAGTTCTTCTCCAGCGTCTCGATCTGCAGCGCCGATTCGGGATCATCGATGCCCTGGGAGCGCGGCGTGGTCGGCACGTTGTGATCGGGCACGGCCAAGGTCGCGTCCGGACGGCGCACCTTGCGGCCCGCCGTGCGCAAGCCCTCGAACGCCTGCGGACTGGTCACCTCGTGAACGAGGTGCCGGTCGACATAGATCAGGCAGGTGCCATCGTCGCGCCTGTCGACGACATGGCTGTCCCAGACTTTATCGAACAACGTGCGCGGCTTGGTCATCACGCCAATCCTTATTCACGATCCACAAATCAGTCGGCGCTAGCGGCGGTCGGTCCGCTCGCGCTTCTTCTCCTTGGGCTTCTTGTCAGCCTTCGGCTTCTTCTCGGCCTTGGCCTCGACGGCCTGGGCCGCACCCTGCGGCAGAGCCTCGGCGGCAATCTCGCCCTTGGCGAAAGCCTCGGTCGCGGTCGCGGCGCCGTCGCCGCTCTGCACGATGCCGATGCGCTCGGCGATACGCGCGCTCTTACCCGTACGGCCGCGGAGGAAATAGAGCTTCGCGCGGCGGACACGGCCGCGGCGCATCACCTCGATCTCGGCGATGCGGGGGCTGTAGAGCGGGAACACGCGCTCGACACCCTCGCCGTAGCTGATCTTGCGCACGGTGAACGAGGAGTTGAGGCCCGCGTTGCGGCGCGCGATACACACGCCTTCGAACGCCTGGACGCGCTCGCGCGTGCCTTCGACGACCTTCACCTTGACCCGCAGCGTGTCGCCTGCGCGGAACTCCGGCACCGCGCGGGCGGCGGCCAGTTTCTGCACCTGCTCGTGCTCGAGCTGTTGGACGATATTCATGGTTCAACCCTTTCCTTCGCCGGCTCGCATCGAGCCGGACTCGCGACCCTCGCGGGTCATGCTATAGCGCAGCCACAAATCGGGTCTGCGCGCCTTCGTCACTTCCTCGGCCTGGGTCTGGCGCCATGCCCGGACCCGTTCATGGTGCCCGCTCAATAGAACGTCCGGCACCGCGTGGCCTTGCCAGTCCTGCGGCCGCGTGAAATGCGGATACTCCAGCAGGCCCGACGAAAAACTCTCTTCTTCCAGCGACTCCGCCGCGCCCAACACGCCCGGCAACAGCCGCACGCAGGCATCCAGCAGGCACATCGCCGCGGGCTCGCCGCCCGACAGCACGAAATCGCCGACGCTGACCTCTTCTATGCCGCGCGCATCGAGTACGCGCTGGTCCACGCCTTCATACCGTCCGCACAGAAGGACCGGCCCCGGCCCATCGGCCAGCGCGCGCACGCGCGCCTGGTCGAGTGTCGCCCCGCGGGGCGACAGATAGATCACCGGTGCCTCGGACAGTCCTGCGTCCGCGCGCCGCCGTGCCACGAAATCGAGCGCGGCATCCACGACGTCGGGCCGCATCACAAGTCCCGGCCCGCCGCCGAACGGCGCATCGTCGACAGTGCCGTGTTTATTGCCCGCAAAGGCCCGGATGTCCACCGTTTCCAGGCTCCAAAGCTCGCTCGCCAGCCCACGCCCAGGCATCGACAGACCGAGCGGCCCGGGGAACATCTCGGGGAACAGCGTCAGCACGGTGGCGGTCCAGATCATCGGTCGCCTCCCTTCGTCCGCGCCGCCTTCGGCGCGTCGAGGAAGCCCGGCGGCGGCTCGACCACGAGCTTCCCGGCGGACAGGTCGACCACGGGGACGACGGCATCCGTGAACGGCAGCATGACGCTGGTGGCGGAATTCTCGCCCACCTCCAGCACCTCGCCCGCGCCGAAATCGTGGACCGCGATCACGCGGCCCAAGGATGCACCGTCCGTCTTCTCGACCGGCAGGCCGACCAGATCGGAGACGTAGAACTCGTTCTCCGATTCCGTCTCCGGCAACGCGTCGCGCGCGATGTAGAGCTTCGTGCCCTTGAGCGCCTCGGCCGCGTCGCGGTCGGCTACGCCGGAAATGCGCGCGATGGCCTGGCCGCGCGCGGTCCCCGCGAGAGAAAGCCGGAACGAACGCGCGCCGGCCTCGTCCGTGACGGGGCCGTAGGCGGCGATCGCCTCGGGCTCGACCGTGAACGTCTTGATGCGCACGGCGCCTCTTACGCCATGCGCACCCGAGATCACGCCCAGGCAAACCATCTTCGCGCGCTCCGTCATCGCGCCCCTTGCTTAGGCCTTGGCCTCGGCAGGCGCTTCGGCCGGAGCCTCGGCAGCCGGCGCGGCGACAGGCGCGGCGGCGGCCGCTTCCGCCGCGGCCTTGGCATCAGCGGCGGCCTTCAGACGCTCCTGCGCCTTGGCCTTCGGCAGATGCGCCTTGGTGGTCTTGGTGATCGCGGGCTTGTCGCTCAGGCCGAGCGCGTGCAGGAACAGCGCGACGCGGTCGCTGGGCAGGGCGCCGACGCCCAGCCAATGCTTGGCGCGATCGGTGTCGAGAATGACGCGCTGCGGGTTGTCCTTCGCCAGCATCGGGTTGTAGGTGCCGATCTTCTCGATGAAGCGGCCGTCGCGCGGGCTGCGCGAATCGGCCACGACGATGCGGTAGAAGGGGCGCTTCTTGGCGCCGATTCGGGTCATGCGGATCTTGAGCGACATGTCTTTGTAGTTCTCCTGTTTCTCGCGTTGTCTTTGGTGTCTCTAACGTTCGGTTGGTTCGGTAAAAATCTCAGCGCATGGGGAAGCCGGGCGGGCGTCCGCCGCCCATGCCGGGCAAGCCGGAGCGCATCAGCCCCTTCTGACCGAGCTTGGTCACACGCTTCATCATCTTCTGCGTCTCGAAGAACTGCTTGAGCAGGCGGTTCACCTCCTGCACGGAGGTGCCGGAGCCGGTCGCGATGCGCTGGCGGCGCGAGGCCTTGATGATCTCGGGCCGCTTGCGCTCGCCCTTGGTCATCGAGGAGATGATGGCCTCGTGGCGCTTCAACATGTTCTCGTCGACGTTGGCCTGGGCCAACTGCTTCTTCACCTTGGCGACGCCGGGCAGCATGCCGAGCAGGCCTTCGAGCCCGCCCATCTTGCGCATCTGGCGCAACTGCTTCGCCATGTCTTCCAGATCGAACTGGCCCTTCTCGATCTTGGCGGCCAGACGCTTGGCGTCCTCCTCCTCGATCGTCTCGGCCGCCTTCTCGACCAGGCTGACCACGTCGCCCATGCCCAAGATGCGGCCGGCGATGCGGTCGGGATGGAAGGCTTCCAGCGCATCCAGCTTTTCGCCCGAGCCGATCAGCTTGATCGGGCAGCCGGTGACGCTGCGCATGGAAAGCGCCGCGCCGCCGCGCGCGTCGCCGTCGACGCGGGTCAGCACGATGCCCGTAAGGTTGAGGCGCGCGTGGAAACTCTGCGCGACATTGACCGCGTCCTGGCCGGTCATGGCATCCGCGACGAGCAGTGTCTCGACCGGCTTCGCGGCCGCATGCACGGCGGCGGCTTCCGCCATCATCTCGTCGTCGACATGCAGACGGCCCGCGCTGTCCAACAGCACGACGTCATACGCTTCCAACTGACCGGTCTGGATCGCGCGCTTGGCGATGGCCACGGGCGGCTCGCCCGGCACGATCGGCAGCGTCGCGACATTGGCCTGGATGCCGAGCACGGCCAGCTGCTCCTGCGCGGCCGGGCGGCGCACGTCGAGCGAGGCCATCAACACTTTCTTTTTCTGGCGCTGGCTCAGCCACAGGCCGAGCTTGGCCGTCGAGGTCGTCTTACCCGAACCCTGCAAGCCGACCATGAGGATCGGCACAGGCGGGTTGGCGGCCAGATTGATGGGAACGCTGGCGCCACCGAGCGTCTCGACCAAATGGTCGTGGACGATCTTGATGACCATCTGGCCGGGAGTGACGCTTTTCAGCACGTCCTGGCCCACGGCCTTTTCGCGCACGCCGGTCAGGAAGTCCTTGACCACCGGCAAGGCGACGTCGGCCTCGAGCAACGCCACGCGCACTTCGCGCAGCGCCGCATCCACGTCGCCCTCGGTCAGGGCGCCGCGCCGCGTCAGCTTGTCGAACACCGCGCCAAGGCGCGTGGTCAGGTTCTCGAACATGGTCCTGCGTCAGCCGTTCAAAATGCCCAAAACGCCGTAACGCCAGTGCGCGAAAACTCGCGGACTGGCGGACCCCGATCGGAGCAAAGCACCGAAATTGCTTTGGGCGGCGGGAATTTAGGAGGGGAGCCCGGGGGTGTCAACCGGACCGGCTGGCCTCTAGCTGGGGTTGCAGGCCCCGACCGAGCCCGGGCCGCAGCGCTTGCCATCGGACCAGATGGCCCCGATGAAGGAGGCCCCATCCAGGGTCGCCCCGGTCAAATCGGCCTTTTTCAGCGAAGTCCCGCCCAGATTAGCGCCCGAAAGGTTGGCTCCGGCCAGCTTGGCGCCCGACAGATCCGCGCCCGATAGGTCGGCCCCGGTCAGGTCCGCGCCCGAAAGGTCGGTCCCCGCTAGGTTGGCCTGGACCATGGTCGTGCCGGCCAGGTCGGCCCTGGCCAGGACGGCTTTGCTCAAATCGACCTGGTCGAGCACCGCCAGACGAAGCCGCACCTCCGTCATCTGGGCGCCGGGCGCACGGCTTTTCAGAAGCGTGACACGCTCCATGTTCGCACGCGCGAAACTGGCGCCGGACAAGGTCGCGCCGGAAAACGCGCCGCCCCGCAAGTTCGTGTCGTCCAGAATCGCGCCGGTCAAATCGGAATCGTAGAAGCTGGCGGAGAACATCTCCGCGCGGCGAAAATCGGCGCGCGTCAGATTGGCGCGCGTGAAGACGCTGTCCTGCAGCCGTGCGCCGGCCAGATGGGCGTTCGCGAGAGCGGCGCCGGTCTTGTCGCACTTGCGCCAATCGACGCCATCCGCCGCGGCGTCCTTGCAGGCCGCGAAGGACGGCGTGACGGACAAGGCGAGCAGAGCCGCCGCGATCAAAGAAGCGCGCATGTCACTCCTCCTGAATACAGCGGCCGATGGAACCGGTGGCGCAGATGCTGCCGTCGGTCCAACGCGCGCGGACAAGCACAGCGTCATCAAGCTTCGCACCATCCAGCTTGGCATCCTGCAGATCGGCGCCGACCAGATAAGCGCCGGTGAGATCGGCGCCGCTGAGATCGGCGCGCGCGAATGTCGCGCCGGGCAGGTTCGTGCCGTCGAGCGA
>CAYZFH010000231.1:0-2858 GCA_964477375.1 uncultured Rhizobiaceae bacterium
GAGATTCCCGATCCGCAAAAGCTGACCCTCTGTACGCGGCTCAACGGCAAGGAGGTTCAGCGCTCGGGCACGGACGTGATGATCTTCCCGATCCGCGAGCTGATCGCCTACATTTCGACCTTCACGGAACTGCGCCCGGGCGATGTGATCCCGACCGGCACGCCCTCGGGCGTGGGCTCCAAGCGCAACCCACCCTTGTTCATGAAGCCGGGCGACGTGGCCGAGGTGGAGATTTCCAGCGTCGGCACTCTCAAGAATCCGATCATCAGCGAATAGGCGGAGCCAGCGATGATTCCCTTTCCCAAGACCGAGTTCGACGCCCGCATCGCCAAGGTCAAGGCGGCCATGCAGAAGGCCGGCGTGGATGTGCTGCTGTCCACCGACACGGCCAACATCAACTATCTGACTGGCTATGACGGTTGGTCCTTCTACACGCCGCAGGCCGTGATCCTGGCCATGGATGCGCCGGAGCCGATCTGGACCGGCCGCTTCATGGATTCCAAGGGCTGCGAGTTCACCACCTATCTGAAGCCCGACAACGTCCGCGGCTATCCGGACATCTATGTCCAGACGCCGGAGCGCCACGCCTCCAGCTATATGGCCGAAATCCTCAAAGAGAAGGGCTGGGACAAGAAGCGCATCGGGCTCGAGATGGATTCGTTCTATTTCACCCCGCGCGCCTATGAGGCGTTCAAGGCCTCACTGCCCAACGCCACCTGGGTCAACGCCGATCTTCTGGTGAACTGGGTGCGCATCGTGAAGTCGCCCTCCGAAATCAAGTACATGGAGCAGGCGGCCAAGATTTGCGAAAAGATCACCCGCGTGGCGTACGAAGTGGTGGCGCCGGGCGTGCGCGAGTGCGACGCGGTGGCCAAGATCTACGAGGCGCAGATCAGCGGCACCAAGGAGTTCGGCGGCGACTATTCAGCCTTCGTGCCGTTGGTCATGCCCGAGCCCAAGAGCGCGGCGCCGCATCTGACCTGGACGGACGAGCCGTTCGAGAACAACCGCGGCATCTGCCTCGAGCTTTCCGCGGCGCGCTTCCACTATCACAGCGTGCTGGCCCGCACGATGTATCTAGGCAAGCCGAAGGACGAGCTGACCAAGTTGGCAGATGTCTGCAATGACGCGCTCATTGAGACTCTGAACACAATCAAGCCGGGCCTTACATGCGGCGAGGTTCATGCCGTGTGGAACAAGCTGATTTCAAAGCACGGCTACAGCAAGGAATCGCGCGTCGGCTATTCGCTGGGTGTGAACTATCCGCCCGACTGGGGCGAGCACACGGCCAGCCTACGGCCCGGCGACAAGACCGTCCTCCAGCCCAACATGACCTTCCACATGATCACGGGCATGTGGATGACCGGCTGGGGCTATGAGGTCAGCGAGACCTTCCGGATCACCGAAACGGGTGCGAAGCCTCTGGCCAATATGCCGAAGGACCTGCACGTCAAAGCCTGAGGTAAAGACGCTAGCGGCGCCTCGCCTATTTGGGCGACGGCGCCGCGCCGCCTTCCCAGGTCATGCGCTTGCGGTAGATCGTCGACGCGCTGATGCCCAGATGGGCCGCGGCGCGCGGGATATTGCCGCCGCACACCTCGATCGCCTGCTCGATCGCGAACTTCTCCACCTCCCACAGAGGACGGATCTGCTCCGGCGTCTGAGGCTGGGGAATGGCGGACACCGCGCTCTCACCGTCAGCGCGCGCGACACTGCGCACACCGACCGAGGCCGGATCAACGCTGTTCAACGGCGGCGGCAGCATCTCCGGCGCCACCGTCTCACCGTCGTTCAACACGACGATGTTGCGCACCACGTTCTGCAGTTGGCGCACGTTTCCGGGCCAAGTATAGGCGCCGAAGATGGCTTCCACCTGCGGCATATAGGCGGTGAAGCGCTTGTTTTCCTCGCGGGCGAAGTCGCCCAGAAACTTCCGCGCGATCAGCATGACGTCGTTGTCACGGTCACGCAGCGGCGGAACTTGAATCGGGATGACGTGCAGGCGGTAGTAGAGGTCTTCGCGGAAGCGGCCCGCCTCGACCTCGGCCAAAGGCGCGCGGTTGCTGGCGCAGACGAAGCGCACATCGACCTTTTCCAACGCCGTGCTGCCGACCTTCTGAAATGTGCCGGTCTGGATGAATCGCAGCAGCTTGGACTGCAGCCCCAAATCCATCTCGCAGATCTCGTCCAGGAACAGCGTGCCGCCATTGGCCTTCGCGGCGGCGCCTTGGCGATCGGCGACCGCGCCTGTGAAGGCGCCCTTCACGTGGCCGAAGATCTCGCTTTCCATCAAATCCTTCGGGATCGCGGCGCAGTTGAGCGCGACGAAGGATTCGTTGCGGCGCGGGCTTTGGCGGTGAATAGCCTCGGCGCAAACTTCCTTGCCGGTGCCGCTTTCGCCCGTGATGAAGACGGTCGCCTTGCTGGGCGCCGCGCTCTCGATCATCCGATAGACGGCCTGCATGGCGAGCGAGGAGCCGACGAAGCCGAAATACTCGTCGCGGCCGAAATCTTCCTTATACGTCTCGACCAGCTGGGTTAGGCGCCGCCGCTCGAGAGCATTGCGCAGGGTGACGACCAGCCGCTCGGCATTGAACGGCTTGACCAGGAAGTCGAAGGCGCCGGCACGCATGGCCGAAACAGCGTTGCTGATCGAGCCATGGGCGGTGATGACCACGACGGCCGTGCCTTGGTTGCGGGTGACGACGTCCTTCAGAATCTCCATGCCGTCCATGTCGGGCAACATGAGGTCGAGAAGGATCGCTTCCGGCGGGCGCTTGTTGATGAATTTCAGGGCGTCGCTGCCGGTTTCCACATGGGTCACGGCCACGGGCTCGG
The DNA here is from genome assembly GCA_964477375.1 of uncultured Rhizobiaceae bacterium. Taxonomy (GTDB): domain Bacteria; phylum Pseudomonadota; class Alphaproteobacteria; order CADEGL01; family CADEGL01; genus CADEGL01. Next base: position 2,839 of record CAYZFH010000231.1, read on the forward strand.
AGCGGAGATACTCCAGATAT
>CAYZFH010000231.1:2868-5418 GCA_964477375.1 uncultured Rhizobiaceae bacterium
GTATCCTCGACGAGCAGAACCTGCGGCAATTGCGGTTCGTTCACGCGTTGGTCCCCAGTTCCCCTCCACGCGACTGTCGCGTGGCCCCGCCATTTTTGCAATTTGCAAATTTATTCAGTTCTTTGAAAAATGCAACAACAGAAAAAAGCCCGAAAATCCGCCATTTTTTGAGCATGCCAAAATTGAAGCGCGCGCCCTTGCACCGGATTTGCCAACTGCACGGGATACGCGGCCGACTCACCAAAGAAACTTGAGGTTCCATATATAACCGGTTGGCAACCGCGATTTGGACACATCCAAAACTGCGGCCACCGACGGTAAGCAGATGGACCAAGCAATTCGGCATGGTGCGAACGCGGGCTTCCCCTATGATCCGCCGCCGCCGCGATCCGCTGGCGCATAATGTTCGAGCGCCTTCGCGACCTCGCCCACGGAAAGGACCGGAATGAGCATCGCAGACCGTCGCGCGTTGACCAACGCGGTTTCCACCCTCGCGCTGGAAGCGGGCGCGGCCATCATGAAAATCTACGAAGGCACGCCCGAGGTCTCGACCAAAGCCGACAAGACACCGGTGACCGACGCCGATCGTGCGGCGGAAACCATCATCCTGGCGGGCTTGAAGCGTCTGACACCCGACATTCCCACCGTGTCCGAGGAAGCGTCCTCCACCCACGGCCTGCCCCAGAATGTCGGCTCGCGTTTCTGGCTGGTGGATCCTTTAGACGGCACGCGCGAGTTCATTTCGCGTAACGGTGAGTTCACCGTGAACATTGCCCTGATCGAAGACCGCCGTGCGACGCTCGGCGTCCTCCTGGCCCCGGCCAGGGAGGGCGGATTGCTCTATGCGGGCCACGGACCAGGCACGGCGACCTTGGCCAAGGGCCGCGGCACACCCCGCCCGATCGCCGCGCGCGCAACGCCGCGCGACGGGATCACCGTTGTCATCAGCCGCTCCCACTCCGAGAAAGGCACGGTCGACGAATTCCTGACGCGCTACACCGTGCGCGAGCGCATTGCCGTCGGCAGCGCGTTGAAGTTCGGGGTTGTGGCCGAAGGCGCCGCGGACCTCTATCCGCGTCTCGGCCGCACGATGGAATGGGACACGGCCGCGGGCCATGCCGTTCTGACCGCCGCGGGCGGCCGTGTCGAAACCTTGGAAGGCACCGAGTTCCTCTACGCCAAGCCGGGCTTCGAGAATCCGCATTTCGTAGCCCGCGGGCGGACCTGAGCGCATCGCGCGAGACTGATGCCGTGAGCGAGCCCGCGCCGCGAATTCTTTCTCCTACGCCCGACGCTGTCGCCGAGGCGGGACGTTCGCTGCGCGCGGGTCGTCTGGTCGCCCTGCCGACCGAAACCGTCTACGGCTTGGCCGGCGATGCCACGGATGAACGCGCCGTCGCCGCCATCTTCGCCGCCAAGGGCCGGCCGCATTTCAACCCGCTGATCGTCCACTACGCCGAAGCGGCGGACGCAAGGCGCGACGTATCCTTCAACCAAACCGCCGATGCTCTCGCGCGCCGCTTCTGGCCCGGGCCGCTGACCCTGGTGCTGCCCCGTGCGGCGGACTGCCGGATCTCGCTTCTCGCGAGCGCGGGGCTCGACACCGTGGCGGTGCGCGTGCCTGCCCATGACGTAGCGCGCGCCGCGATCACCGCCGCCGGCCATCCGTTGGCCGCACCCAGCGCCAATACCTCGGGCGCGGTCAGCCCGACCAGCGCGGCGCATGTCGCCGAATCCCTGGGCGACAACGTTTCCCTGATCCTGGATGGCGGCCCGTGCCGCGTCGGCGTGGAATCGACCGTTATCGATCTGACCGTCACTCCGCCGACGATCCTCCGGCCGGGTGGCCTTGCACGGGAAGAGATCGAGGCCGCGATCGGCCCGGTCGCGGAAGATGACGGTTCGGACGAGGCGCCGCGCTCGCCCGGCCGGCTGGTGCGCCACTACGCCACGCGCCTGCCGCTGCGGCTTGAAGCCGGCGATGCGCGCGCGGACGAGGCGCTGTTGGCATTCGGACCCAACGCACCACACGGCGCGCGCAACATGCTGAACCTGAGCCTCTCGGGCGACGTGGTGGAAGCCGCGGCCAATCTGTTCGCCATGCTGCGCACGTTAGACTGCCCGGGCGAATACACGGGAATCGCCGTCATGGGCGTGCCCGAGCACGGCTTGGGGCGCGCCATCAACGACCGTCTGCGCCGCGCGGCAGAGCGCGGCTAGGCAAACTTGCCGCTGGCCGACCCATGGGGCTTAATGCCCGCCATGATCCAAGGACGGCCGGAATGAGCGCCGTGGCCAAGACGACGGCTCCCAATCTCCTCGACCGCATCCGCGCGGCGGTCGGCCCCAAGGGCGTGATCACCGATCCGGCCGAGATGGCGCCGTATCTTCTGGACGAGCGCCGCCTTTATCGCGGCAACACTCCAATGGTTGTGCGCCCCGGCACGACCGAGGAAGTCGCCGCCGTCGTGCGCCTGTGCGCGGAAGCGGGCTCACCGATCGTGCCCCAAGGCGGCAATACGGGATTGTGCGGCGGCTCCGTGCCGCACG
>CAYZFH010000232.1:0-5413 GCA_964477375.1 uncultured Rhizobiaceae bacterium
AACCGAAGCCGAAGCCGCAGGTCACGGCCTTGGCGGCAGAGACCAGATGGATCGTGTTGTGCGGCGCGCGCGTGGTCTCGTACTGCTCGACCGCATCGTGGAAGCCGGCCAGGCTGTGAAGCTCCGTCGCGTCGTCGCGGATGACCAGGCGGCCCAGCGTGCGGATCAGCGCCTGCGGGTCATTGCCGCCGGCCAGATACTTCTCAGCGGCCGCCACCACTTTCCGCATCTGCGGCTGGGCCACCATACCCGCGCGTCCGCCGCCCGTGCGTGCGGACTCGCGATCGGCGCGTTGGGCTTCGACCTGGCGCTCGATTTCTTTCAGAAGGCCCGCCCCGTCGTCCGGCAATCCGGCCCGCTCGGCCTGATCCGCCTTCGGCGCATGGACCAGCTTGCCCATGCTCAGGCGAATCTCCGGGCCGGTCGAAAGCGATAGGAGGGCCAGAAGCTTGTTGCGCAGCGACACGCCCTCGATACCGATCAGATAGCGCCGCACGGCGATGCCGTTGTGGATATGCACGTCCAGCGGGTTGCCGTAGTTGGTACGCAGATGGATAGTGGCGCCGCCGATCGACAGCGCTTCGCCGGCACCTTCCAATGACAGGCCGCTCGCGATGGCGGCGGCCAAGAGCTCCGGGATTTCGTCGAAGTCCGACAACGCGCCGATGCGCGCGCCCAGATCGGCCACCGCCTTGTCCTCGTCCTTGCCGGTCTTCACGCGCAGTTCGCGCGCGAGCAGCTTGTGCTTTTCGACCAGCTTCTCCAGCCGGTCGAAGGTCCAATAACGACCGAGACAGTCCTTGAAGAAGTCCGAGCCGTCGTCGCCATGAACGACGGAGATCGGCGGCATGGCTAGCCAGCGCGCGACGGGGCGCAGCAGCACCCGCGCCCATTCCCAGCCCACGACGTCGAGCGTGCGCGCGGTGAGGAGCGGATAGAGCAGGTAATGGTCGTCGAGCGCGTTGCGGCGCAGCGCCACGTCGAGCATCAGGTCCAGCACCTGGCCCGGCGAACGCGTCTTGAGAAGGGTGAGGAGGTGCCGCTCCGCGGCCACCGGATACTGGCCATGGATGGCGGAGACCAAGCCCGTCGCCGCCTTGGCGTCGGTGTCGCTCGGGTCTTCCACGTCCAGCATCACGGCCGGACCCATCTCCGGCGAATGGACGTGGCGATTGGCCAGCGCCACGCCCTGGACCACGGCGAAGCGCTTGCCGTCGCCCTCCAGGCGCCGGCCCAGGTCGATCAGCGCATGCATGCCCGCCACCGGATGGAGGGGGCCGCCATGATGGTCGATCTGGATCTCGTTGGAGCGGCAGACCGCGAGGGTGGCTGCGGCATAGAGGTCCTTGTCCGACGCGCCGTCGCGCAGCCGGGCCAGCGTCGCCTCGATGATCTGGCCAGGCGGCGTGTCCTCGACAAAGCGCACCTCGCGCTCCATCGCATCCGGCAATGTGATCGGCTTCGGCACGGCATCCTCCCTCGCATTCAGGGAGGCATTTCAGCGCATGCGGGCCGTTGGCGCTAGGCCTTGGCGGACGCCACGCGGTCGTAGGCCTCCAGGGTCAGGAAATCGGCGAATTGCGGCGCGGTTACCTGGTTGCCGAACATCTCGGCGGCTTCCTCGTACTTGCCCTTGGCGTAGTGCTCGGCGCCGACCATCTGCTCCAGCTTGGCCATCTCCTCGGCCAGCAGCTTCTTCACCATGGCCGCGTCGATGCGCGGGCCGCCCGTGATCTGGGCGCCGTGTTTGACCCACTGCCACAACTGGGCGCGGCTGATCTCGGCGGTCGCCGCATCTTCCATCAGGTTGTAGATGGGCACGCAGCCGGTGCCGCGCAGCCAGGCCTCGATGTATTGCACGCCGACGTTCAGGTTATGGCGCACGCCCTTCTCGGTGATCGTGCCGTCCGGCACTTCCACCAGGTCCTTCGCGCTGGTCGAGACATCTTCGCGCTTCTTCGCGACCTGATTGGGGCCGGGCATCAGGCGGTCGAAGATCTCCTTCGCGATGGGCACGAGGCCGGGGTGCGCGACCCAGGTGCCGTCATGCCCGTCGGTGGCCTCGCGCTCCTTGTCCGCGCGCACCTTGGAGATGGCGGCCTCGTTGGCGGCCGCGTCGTTGCGGATCGGAATCTGCGCAGCCATGCCGCCCATGGCGTGGGCGCCGCGGCGGTGGCAGGTCTTGATCAGCAGCAGGCTGTAGGAACGCAGGAAGTGGCGTGTCATGCCGACTTGGTCGCGGTCCGGCAGCACGAACTCCGGGCGGTTCCGGAACTTCTTGATGAAGCTGAAGATATAGTCCCAGCGGCCGCAGTTGAGGCCGACGATATGGTCCTTCAGCTCGAACAGGATCTCGTCCATCTCGAACGACGCCATGATGGTTTCGATCAAGACGGTGGCCTTGAAGGTGCCTTTGGGCACGCCGAGCTTTTCCTGCGCGAACACGAACGCGTCGTTCCACAGGCGCGCTTCCTCGTAGGCCTCAAGCTTGGGCAGATAGAAATACGGTCCGCTGCCCTTGGCCTTCAGGGCCTTGGCGTTGTGGAAGACATAGAGGCCGAAATCGAACAGTGAGCCCGACATCGGCTTGCCGTCGACGCGGAAGTGATACTCCGGCAGGTGCCAGCCGCGCGGGCGGACCAGGAGCGTCGCGTGTTTGGGGTTGAGCTTGTAGCCCTTGCCCGAGGTGGGGTCGGTGAAGGTGATCGTGCCCGCGATCGCGTCGCGCAGGTTGACCTGTCCCTCGATCAGATTGTCCCAGGTCGGCGTCGAGGAATCCTCGAAGTCGGCCATGAAATGCGTCGCGCCGGAGTTGAGCGCGTTGATGATCATCTTGCGGTCGACGGGGCCCGTGATCTCGACGCGGCGGTCCTGCAGGTCGGCGGGGATCGAGCCGACGGTCCAGTCGGACTCGCGCACCTTGGCGGTCTCGGGACGGAACTCGGGCAGCCAGCCGCCGTCGATCTTGGCCTGAATCTCCTGGCGGCGCTTCAGCAGCTCCTCGCGGCGCGCGCCGAATTTGCGCTGCAGCTCGGCGAGGAAAGCGACGGCGTCGGCCGTAAGGATGGACTCGTAGCCCGGGCGAGCGGCGCCCCGGATCTCCACGCCCGCGGGAAGGGGGGAACCGGACTTGGCTGCGGTCTGCGACATAACGCCATGACTCCTTAATAATACGCGGCTATTAACCGTTCATGTTGCGGTGCAGCGATATCGCATAGGGCGGGGCGGCGGACAAGGGTGTACGCCGTGAATTGTCCGTTGTGCCGGCGTCGAAACGGCGCGGCCTCGGGCTCAGGAAAAAATCTTGCCCGGCATGAAAGCGGGCCCTAGCGTGAGGCCAGAGCCCTCCCATGCCATTCGGTCTCCTCAAATACGGACTGCTTCCTTCCCGCCGGGTGCCGCGCCGGATTCCGCCGACGCCCGAGCTGAAGCCGTCCTATGACGTCGTCATCATCGGCGGCGGCGGACATGGGCTGGCGGCGGCCTATTATCTGGCGACCGTGCACGGCATCACCAATGTGGCCGTGCTGGAAAAGGGCTATCTGGCCGGCGGCAACACCGCGCGCAACACGGCGATCATCCGCTCCAACTACCTGACGCCCGAAGGTGTGCGCTTCTACGACGAGTCCGTGCGCCTGTATCAAGGGCTCTCGAACGAGCTCGGCTTCAACATCCTCTATTCCGAGCGCGGGCATCTGACGCTCGCGCATACCGACGCGGCCGTGCGCACGATGCGCTGGCGTGCCGAGGTCAACAAACATTGCGGCGTGAAATCGGAACTGATCTTTCCGGACGACATCCGCAAGCTAGCGCCTTCGCTCAATCTTTCGCACGACGTGCGTTATCCGATCCTGGCCGCGCTGCACCATCCGCCGGGCTCGATCGCCCGTCACGATGCGGTGGCCTGGGGTTACGCCATCGGTGCGGCCCGGCGCGGCGTCGAGATCCACCAGCAGACCGAGGTGACGGGTCTCAAGCGCGAAGGCAACCGCATCGTTGCGGTGGAGACCAATCGCGGCACCGTCGCATGCGGCAAGGTGCTGCAGGCCGTGGCCGGCTCCTCGACACGCCTGGCCGACATGGCGGGCCTCCGCCTCCCGATCAAGACCGTGCCCCTGCAGGCTTGCGTGTCGCAGCCGCTGAAACCGTTCCTCGACCCGATCATCGTTTCGGGCAGCCTGCATGTTTACATCTCGCAAAGCTCGCGCGGCGAGCTGGTGATGGGCGGCTCGACCGATCCCTATCCGCTCTATTCCACGCGCTCGACCTTGGAGTTCAAGGAAACGCTTATGGCGCACATGCTGGAGCTGTTTCCGTTCCTGTCCGAGGTTCGGCTGTTGCGCCAATGGGCCGGCATGGCCGACATGACGCCCGATTTCAGCCCTGTGATGGGCGAGACGCCGCTGGACAACTATTACCTAGACGCTGGTTGGGGCACCTGGGGTTTCAAGGCCACGCCCGTCTGCGGCAAGCGCATGGCCGAGACGGTGGCGACCGGCAAGGCACCCGAGATCCTGCATGCGTTCCGCCTGTCGCGCTTCGAGGAGTTCGCGCAAGCGGGCGAACGCGGCGCGGCTTCGGTCGGGCATTGAGGGCGCCGCCGTGAAGACCATGACCTGTCCCCTCAACGGCGTGCGCAACATCTCGGAGTTTGTCTGCGGCGGCGAGGTGCGCGCGATGCCCGATCCCGCAACGGGCAGCGACGCCGAATGGGCCGACTATGTCTTCATGGAGAACAACAAGGCCGGCGTCGTGCGCGAATGGTGGTGCCACACGCCGACCTCGTTCTGGTTCATCGCCGAACGCAACACGGTGACGGACGAAATCCTGCGCACCTATCCGGCGGGTGAAGTGTTTTCCGCACGGCGCGACTTCGACGCGCCGAAAGAGGGTGGGGCATGAGCGCGGCGCCCTATCGCCTGCCGCCCCATCCCGGCGAGCGCATCGACCGCGACAAGCCGGTCGCGTTCTCCTTCGAAGGCCGCACCTACGAAGGTCTGGCGGGCGACACGGTGGCTAGCGCGCTCGCCGCGCACGGCGTGAAAATCCTGTCGCGCTCGTTCAAATACCGCAGGCCGCGCGGCGTCCTGACCATGGCGGGGCAGGATGCGAACACGCTGATCCAACTGGGCGACGCGCCCAACGTGCCGGCCGACACTCTGGCCATCGCGCAAGGGTTGGAGGTCGCGGGCCAGAACTATTCGGGCTCCCTCGCCCGCGACTGGGGCGCGTGGATTGGGCATTTCGGCCGCTTCCTGCCGGTCGGCTTCTATTACAAGGCGTTCTTCCGACCGAAAGGCGCGTGGCGCTTCTGGGAGCCAGTCGTCCGCGGTCGCGCGGGCCTCGGCCGCGTCGATATGAAGGCGCACCACCGCTATTACGACAAGGCGTATGCCTGGCACGACGTGGCCGT
>CAYZFH010000233.1:0-5413 GCA_964477375.1 uncultured Rhizobiaceae bacterium
TTCGATAAGGTGAAGATCAGCCATTGCTGGGACGGCAGCTTTGCGTTGACCTTCGACTGGCTGCCCCATCTCGGCCTCGATCGCGACAGCGGCGCCTATTATCAGCTCGGCATGGTCGGGACGGGCGTTCCCTCCACGGTCTATTTCGGCTGGAAGACCGCCAACCGGATTCTCGGGAAGACGAAGGAGGCCGAGACGGTGTTCGCCGACCGGCCCTTCGAGACGAAGCCTTTCTTCCATGGCGGCCCGCATTGGATCCTGCCCTTCGCGCGCAGCTACTATCGCCGCCGCGACAACGGCGCGCGCGACCAAGCGCTCAAGAAATACGGACGGCAGACAAGGCCGGGCTGAACCGTTACATCAGCCTGCGCGCCTTGACGCCGTGCTTGTCCAAGATGGCAGGCGCATTGCAGCCATCGTTCGTGCTGCACTTGTCCCAGATCTCGGTGCGCGCACCTTGGCAGGCGGAATTCTCGGCGTAACAAGCCAGAACCTGGATGTCGCGATAGGTCATTCGGTTATAGGCATTGCCGCCGGGCAGCATGGATTGCGTGCTGGATCCGCCGCCCACTTTGCTCGTGATTTGCGCGAACCAGTTCGTGTCACCCGACAGGCGATAGATCGAGGTGATGCTGACCGGCTGCGAACAACTGTTGCTATAAGACTCCCGGTTGGAGCTGAGCGAGACGCAATCGTTAGCCGTCTCCACGTTCTTGGTGATGCGCTGCATCGTCGCGGGATCGTTATCTTTCTGGGCGAGTGTGAAGACATCAGTGGGCGACGTGGTTATTGGCTTTCCGGCGAGCCGGGAACGCCAAAGCAGCCCGGAGTTGTTGCACACACTGTCCTCGGACTCGCATGCAACGAAGTAATACATCCCGGGACCCTTGCTGTGATGGGAGAAACTGCCCTCGCCACCCGGGTCTAAGCTGACTGAATGTGCCGCCCAGGTTTCCGATTCGCCACCGTAAGCAAAATAGCCGGTCACTTTCTTTGGGCAGGCATTCCGGTATGTGTAATTGGTCGCGACGCTGCCGTCCTTGAAGCGTTGTGGGGGCATCGTCTCTTTCCGAATCCTGATGCATTCGTTGGCCCACTTGGCCTGTGGCAGCAATAGCGAGTGTGAACCGTCCGAATAGCGCACCTTGACATACTCTTCACCACGCGGATTTAGCGCGGGCTTCGCTTCTTCAACTGTAGCGTAACTACCCGACGGAGTAGGTGCCGGTGCGGATTGCGGCGTCTTCGCCGCGCTCGCGGCAGGCGACGAAGGTTGCGGCAGCGGTTGGGCCCCGCTTTGCGAGGTCTTTACTGTCGGCGTTGCCGTTGATGCAGCAGATTGCGGCAGGGCCTTCGCGCCAACTTGGGAAGGTTGCGTCTCTGACGAGGGCGATGAAAGGGCCGTAGCTGCCGCGATCGATGCAGTGCCAGTGTTAGCCGTTGCGGTTCGTGGGGCCGCCTTGATCGCGCCCCGTGAGGATTGCGTTGGAACCGTGATTCCGGATTCCGCGAAGTAGCGAAGCGCCCCCGGATGGAATGGAATTGGCGTGATGTCGGGCAATTGCTTTCCGAGCGATAGGTTGAAAGCTTCAGTGCGCTTTGCGGCCCACGCCTCGCGCGCAGCGAACATACCTTCGATGATGTTGTAGATTGTTTCCGGCGATTCCGTATCCCGCGTTACCAGGATGTTCCACACGGCGGCGACGCGGTTATCGCGCTTTTGTCCGGGATAGGTATTCGCTGGAATTGGAGCGGTGTCGTAAAGCCGCCCCACTTTCGCATTCATGGCGTCGACGACATGCGCACTATCGATGAGTGTGATGGGGGCGGCCAACTCCTGAACTACTGCGTCTGATAAACTTCCAATCCAAAAAAAGGCATCGATCTCTCCGCCCCGCATGGCGCGCGCAAGCTCGCTATTCGAAGGGAAATCGAAGCGCTCTGGCGAAGGCCGGATACCAGCGGCCTCGATTAGAGCCAGTGATATCTTTTCGACGCTAGTGCCAGGCCCCCCGAGGGCTAGGCGCTTTCCGTTAAGGTCTTGAAGTGTTTGTATCCCGCGATTCGCAAGCGTGACGATGTTGATGGGAGAGGGGTAGACGAATGCGACCGCGTTGATCGGTAGAGGTTTGCTATATGGGTCTGTGCCTTGCACGGCCGACAGCGCCATGTTGGCAGTCGCAAAGCCGATCGTGGCCTTCCCCTCGGAGACCCGTTGGATATTTTCTTGGGAGCCAGTGGTTTGTATTTCCACCCCGATTGGCCCGCCAGCCGCTTTGATGGCGCTGACAAGTGTGGCTCCCAAGGGTGCGTAGACGCCTTGCGAAGATCCCGTTGCGAGCGTGTAAGAAGATTGCGCGGCGGCAGGTACGATGGTGGGCCGGTCTTTGGCTGTCGCTGTTTGCGCGCCGGTCCCGGTGAGCAAAGCCGTATCCGCCCCGGTGGGACGCGGAAAGTATAGGCATGAACGCGTGCCGCTTTTCGCGTTAATCATAAAAATGAAGATAGACGTACCTATTCCAGAGTGGCCCTGAAAGCGTTCTTCGAAATATCCGGGCGCCGGGTCTTCGAAGCTGGTTGAATCGAATGCGGCACCCTTGAGGGCCGCGACGCCCTTCTCTGGTGTGTTGCAGTAATAGAGCAAGTCAAGTTTGCAGGTGGGACAAATTCTTTCGATGTGCTTGAGACTCGAGATCTTGCCGAATCCGCTCTGCGCTAGAACGTGGTTGATGTATTCGCGGCTATAGAGAGGCGGAGACTTAGGGCCTGTTTTTTCGGCCTCTGCGAAAGTGTTTTCGTATTCCGCCATCAGTTTGGCCTCGTCGGCCGGCGTCGGCGTTTGTGCCAAAATGGGCATGGAAACGATCAGCACGGCGACAAATGCCGCGTTTCTTAGAAATGCGCGCATTGCTTCCCCCATCCCCGATTAAAAGCTCGAACAGCTTTCCGAACCCTCGCACGCGAAGCCAGCAGAGATAATTCCCACGGGATGAGCGGGAAAGAGGCACGGCACCGTCGTTTCGCCTAGAATGGGCAGACGTTCGTTTTCTCACGCCACAGCGGAACGGGGAGCGCCATGGACTTCGTCACCGCGGTCAAGACGGTATTCGGCAAGTACGTCGTCTTCGAAGGCCGGGCTCTGCGCTCGGAGTTTTGGTACTTCCAGCTTTTTCTGTGGATTGCCGGCTCTTTGCTATACGCGGTGCTGCAGCCCGTAGCGTACGTGTTTCAGCTGGCAGTGCTGTTGCCGAACCTGGCCGTCGGCGCGCGGCGGCTGCACGACATTGGCCGATCCGGCTGGTGGCAGCTTCTGCTGTTCGTGCCGGTGATCGGCATCATCGTCCTGATCATCTGGTGGGTGGGCAAGGGCGAGGGCGATAATCGCTTCGGTCCCGCGCCGGTGCCTCACGCTGCGAACTGATCTCCCGTCGTCACTGCGCCGCTGGGGGCGGGCAGGGGAAGGTTTCGGTCAGCGCTGCCCGGGCGACGATCGAGACGTCCCAGCTTCCGCCCGATGCCGGCGGTTGTGCGAAAGCGCCGGTGGCGATCGCGCGGTCGACCAGGTTGCGGATCTGGCTGGCCGCGATGGACAACTGGTCCGGCAGACAGAATGCGATCGTCTTCGGATTGCGCCGCGCGATGTCGAGTTGTGCGAGGCCGGCCGACAGGCCGATGAAATAGCCGTTCAGGAACGCCTGCGCCTCGACGCTGGTGGCGCTGTCCTTGACGGCCTCTTGATATTTGTCGAGCGGCAGATCGGCCCAGGCCGGCGGCGCGAAAAGAAGCGCCGCGGCCAGCGCGGCGCACCAGATGCTTCTCGCCATCGTGGGTCCGCTTACTTCCGCAGAAGCTTCAGGCATTCCCCGGCGGCTTCGGCATTCGGCCGCGCGGTGTCCATGGGAATGGTGCCGGCGCTGACCAAGGTCCGGGTCTGGTCCGTGACGACCTCGCGCAGGTTGGCGTCGGGCGTCGCCAGCGGCAGCGAGTTGTCGTAAATCAGCTTGGCGTCCTTGGCGAGCTTGCCGCGGCATTTGGTGGAGGCGGCCTGGTCCGCCATCACGGCCATGGGAGCGAGGGCGATCAAAGCAATCATTGCGAACTTTTTCATACCGGCGTCGCTCCTGTGTCGGGCCGCGGGATCGCGGCGTGGATGCGGCCGAATCCTAGCACCGGCGCCTTACGCCATGCCAGCGAGCCTTAAGACGTAGGGCCATCATTCGCCGCTCAAGGGACGCATCGCGAGCGCGGCGATTCCGAACGGCGCCACTTTGTCGCCGGGTGCGAAGTCGGCGTACGCCCCGCCTGGCTCGAAGTGGAAGTTTGTCTCCAGGAGCCTGCTCACTTCCGGATGTTTGTCATAATTATCCATCGAGATCGTGACGCCGAGCCGTGCATAACCGCGCCGTCCCAGGCGCAACGCCATGATGTTGAGCCCCCTGAGTTTCTTCTCCGGGGCGAAATAGCTTATCGCCCAATGGAACACGGCCTCAGTCTGGTTCACCTGCGGTTCGATTTCCCAATGGACGTCGAGCATGGGCGCTAATCCGGCGGCTTCCCGGATCGGTGTGCGCTGCCTGTTGAATTCAATGAGCTGCGCCATATAGGCCTCGGCGTTGAACGAGGCCCAGTCGTCCATGCGGACATAGCCCGGTTCCGCATACGTGACGAAGACCGCCGTCACGGGTTCCTTGATCAGGACGACGGCCTGCAGGTCCGGAGCGTTTCCCGTTTGCAGCAGCTCCCACGCGCGCTGCGCATCCGCGCCGGTCACGGCCAACATCCCGTCGTCGAGCTCGAAGCGCGCGGCCGGCGCGCCGATGGGAAGCGATGCCGGGCCGTAAACCCACTTGAGGTTAGCCAATGCGCGGCTGCGCTCAGCGGGGGTCAATGATGCGGCCGTCGCGCGGTTGGCGGCGATCGGGCCTGTGGCCAGGAGGATCAGGAGCGCGGCCAAGAGCAGGCGCCGCAGCCGGTTCGTTTCGCGCTCGGCCGCCTGCGGCGGGGATGCATTACACGGAATTAATCCCGCCGTAGGGAAATATACAGGCCGGGTGCGGCAGACTGCATTCGGTACTGCCTCGGCAGTGAAATGCGCAAAAAGGAACACGGTCGAATGAACAAAGTTGCCAAGATCATCGGCGCCGCCATGGTCGTCCTGATGCCGCTCAGCGCGATGGCGCAGAGCGCTGCCCCCGCTTCCCCGGCGACGACCTCGTCGACCAAGGGCAAGAAGAGCAGCGGCAAGTCCTCGAAGTCGAAGTCTTCCAAGTCCAAGAAGACGACGACCCAGTAAGCACTCCCCCAGTCTTCTCGATAGCCCCGCCTCCCGGCGGGGCTTTTTTTTGGCCTGACGCCCGGCCGGGTTTAGCCCCCAGCGGGGCTTTGTTTTGGTCCCGCGCGCAGCCGGGTCTAG
>CAYZFH010000234.1:0-5335 GCA_964477375.1 uncultured Rhizobiaceae bacterium
CGGGCGGCAAGCTCCTGGTCGGCTTCAAGCCCGAGCAGTACGAGAAGGCTTTCCCCAAAAAGCGCTGACCGCCCCGGCGCTCACATCGTCTTGGCGAGCGCGACGAGCTGGTCGAGCGCCTTGCCCCAGCCTTCCTGGAAGCCCATTTCCTCGTGCTGCTTCCGCCCGGCTTCGTCCCGGTGGATGGCGATCGCCGTGTAATGCGTGCCCTTGCCTTCGGGCTTGAGCAGGACCACCGCGCTCATGAACGGATTGGGCGCGGGCCGGTAGCCGGGCAGGAGCGCGTCGGTCCACACCAGCCGCTCGTTCGGCACGACCTCCAGATAGCAGCCGACATTCGGGAATTCTTTGCCCTCGGGCGAGCGCATGGTCGTGCGGAACATGCCGCCGGGGCGCAGATCGATCTCGCAATCCGCCACCGTCCACGGTGCGGGCGTGAACCATTTCTTCACATGCTCCGGCTTCGTCCAGGCGGCCCAGACCAGCTCGCGCGGCACGTCGATGACGCGCTCCAGAACGAGGTCGAGCTTGGGATCGGGCTTGAAATTCATCGGTCGGTCTCCTGCTTAAGCGTCATCAGATAATTGTCGAGTTGATCCAGACGGCGCTCCCAGAGCGTGCGCTGCTGCGCCAGCCAATCCTCGGCCAGGCGCATCCGCTCGGCCGAGAGTTGGTAGGTCCGCACGCGTCCTTTCTTCTCGGAGTGCACAAGGCCGCATCCTTCGAGGATGCGCAGATGCCCGACGAAGGACGGCAGCGCCATGTCGAACGGCGCGGCCAGTTCGCTGACGGAGGCGGGGCTGCGGCTCAGCCGCGCCAGCACATCGCGGCGCGTGGGATCGGCCAGCGCGCGGAAGATGCTTTCGATGGGCGATGCGGATGCGGCGGCGAGAGCGGTCATGCCGTTCCAGCGTGATTGGTTCGCAGCGCAATCTGCCGCGTCCCAATACTTAGGTCAATAACTAAGTATTAGAGTACGTGACGTCCGTGCCTGGCGCGCAAGGGTGCATTGCACAATGAGAGGTTAAAATTCCCTATGGAATGCCTAAATATGGATGTGTGCATCGCAATATTGAGGCTGTCCGTATGACCCAGCCGACCGTTGCCGGCCATGACCCGATCCAGGAGCCCGCCGCCGTCCGGCCCTTCCCAGCGGAAGGTTGCATCCGGCGTCTGTGGCCGGTGGAGCGCGGGCTGTTCGCCGCGCACCTGTTGCGCCTGAGCGCGGAGGACCGGCTGCTTCGCTTCCAGGGCTACCTGAACGACGAGGCGGTCGAAGCCTATGTCGATTCGCTGGATTGGTTCAGCAGCGTGGTGATCGCCCATTTCGTCGAGGGCGAGGTGCGCGCCGCCGCGCATTTGTCGTGGACCCGCGGCCTCGTGCGCACGGGTGAGATCGGCCTGAGCGTCGAAGCCGGGTTTCGCCGCCGCGGCATCGGCACCGCGCTTCTGCGCCGCGCCATGATTTTCGCGCGCAACCGCTTTGTCTCCGACATCGAGCTTCTATGCATGCCGGAGAACGCGGCCATGCGCCGCGTCGCCGCCCATCTCGGATTGAAGTGGAAGGTCGCGGCCGGACAAGCCGAAACCGCGGCCCACCTTCACTGGCCCGACCAGCTTTCCCTGTTCGACGAGATGTTGTCCGAGACCCAGGGGCTCGTGGCCGGCGCGATAAATGCCGCGGGTTCGGCTCGTCCTAAATAATCACCTGTTCGCGCAGCGGCGTGCCGTCGAGCACGCGCCGCCATCCGAAGCGCGCCAGGTCGATGGTTTCGTACCCGCCGGCCAGGATCAGTTCCGCCATGGCGCGGCCGCATCCGGGCGCGTGCATCAGGCCGTGGCCTGAAAATCCGGCCAGCATGTGAAAGTTGCCGAGCCCGCCGGCGCCGGGGCCGATGATCACGTTGCCGTCGAAGTCGTTCTGATCATAGAGCCCGGCCAGCGTGTTCCGGCACTTCGTCCGTTCGAACTGCGGGAAGCGGTGCGCGAGGGCCGGCCAGACGACCCGCTCGAAATAACCGTGGTCGACCTCGAAATTATACGCGCGCGGCTCGGCCAGCGTCGGCAGGCCGCCGGAATAGCCCTTACCCTCCGGCCGGAAGGCCAAGCGGTCCGGGTCCTTGATATAGGGCAGGGGCTCGATCGGCTGTTCCGATTCGAAATAATGCTCGAACCGGCGCAGCGGCTCGATCGGCACCGCAATGTCCAGCATGGCGCAGACGAGCTTGGACCAGATGCCCGCGGCGTTGACGAAATGATCGGCCTCGATGGTCCGGCCGGATTTGAGCGCGGCCTCCGTCACGCTGCTGCCGCGCCGGACGAGCCCCGTGACTTCGTCGGCCAGGAACGCGGCACCCAAGGATTGCGCTTTCTTGCGGAAGCCGGTCAGGACGCTGTGCGGGTCCAGCCAGCCGTCGTCGGGTGAATGGATGCCGGCGCCTAGATCCGAAACGTTCATCGAAGGGAATTCGTGTTTCAGCCCGTCCGGCTCCAGCCAGACCACGTTGCAGCCCAGGCTCCGCTCGGTTTCGAAGTTCCGCCGCAGCCTGTCGCGGGCGGATGGCGGCACGATGAACAGATAGCCGTTCTTCTTCAGCCCGATCTCGGCCTTCACGCCGTCCACCGCCATCGTGTTGGCGAAGCCGTCGTAAAACGGGATGCTGAAATTCGACAGCGCGATGTTTTCCGGCAGCGAGAACAGCCGGCGCACGCCGCCCGATGCGCGCGGCGTGGACGCCAGGGCATAGGTCGAATCGCGTTCGATCACGGTGACCCCGAGTCCCGGGTCGCGCAGCTTGAGGAAGTAGGCGACCGCGGAGCCGATCGCGCCGCCGCCGATGATCGCGACGTCCGTCTTCACTTAGCTTCCCCAAGCGGCGCGCCGCTGCGCGGAACGCGGCCGGCGCATGGCGAATCGCCTCAGGCCACGCCGTATTTCTTGAACCAGTCGAGCATCTTCTGCCACGCGTCCTTGGCGGGCGCCTCGCGGTAGCTCTGCCGGTAGTCCGCGTTGAAGGCGTGCGGCGTGTCCGGATAGACCATGAACTCGCCGACCTTGCCGGCCTTCTGCATGGCCGCCTTCATCTGCTCGACCGTGTCGTTCGGAATGCCGGTGTCCGCGCCGCCATAGAGGCCCAGAACGGGGCACTTCAGATTCGCGACCACGTCGATCGGGTTGGTCGGGCGCGTCTCGTTGGGCTGGCCCACCACCGGGCCGTACCAGGCGACGGCGGCCTTCAGGTTCGGATTGTGCGCGGCATACATCCAGGTGTAGCGGCCGCCGGCGCAGAAGCCCGTGACGCCCAGCTTGTCCGTATTGGCTTTGCCGCTGGCCTTGGCGAAGGCGACGGTCGAGTCCAGATCGGCCATGGCGTCCTTGTCGTACACTTTGGCCACCAAAGGGCGGATCTCGTCGATCGTCTTCAGGCTGCCCACATCGCCCACGCGGGAATAGAGGTCCGGCGCGATCGCGTAATAGCCGGCCTTGGCCAAGCGGCGCACGACGTCCTTGATGTGCTCGTGCACGCTGAAGATCTCGTGGATGACCAGGACGGTGGCGAACGGGCCGCCGCTGGCCGGATGCGCGAAGTAGCCGTTGGCGGTGCCGCCCGCGACCGGAATCTTGACGTCGCCGGTGGTCAGCCCCGCCGTGTCGGTCGTGATGACCGATTGACCGACCGCGGGCCGCACCGCGAGCGCGAAGCCCGCCGCGAAAGCGGAGGTGACGACGAATTTACGGCGCGAGATCGGGCCGGTGACGATGTTTTGGATGCCGCGGATATCCGCGCTCATGTCGTCGGGCATGGAACACTCCTGTTTTTTTGTTTTTAGCCTGTGAAACGGATCGAGAAGACGGCTAGAGCGATTTGGACACCACGCTCAGGGCCGGGGTGCGAAGGATGGCCAGGACGTCGGCCAGATTGCGGCCTTCCTTGATGCGCCGTCCTTCGTGGGTCAGGACATAGTCGCCGCGCCGCCGCGCGCCGGGCGGAAACTTCATCAGCGTATAGACCGGGCGGGCCGAGGCATGGCGGAAGAACGAGAACACGGCCACGCCGCTGCGGTGGTCGATGGCATAGTCGCGCCATTCGCCACGCGCCACGCGGCGGCTGTAGACGGACAGCAATTGATTGAGTTCGGTTCGGTTGAAGAAGATGCAGCTTCGACGAAGCCGATAATCCGCCAGGCGGACCAACGTCGTCATGGAAGCGCTTCTCCCTCACGTTCGCGACCGTAACAGTCTTCCTCAAATCCAGATTCGAGTCCAGCCGGAGCGCGCGCGCCGGGGCGTCCGCGGGGCCGGGAAAGCGGGCGTAACCCACTGACCTTTTTGGCAATTTTGGGGCGCTTCGGCATGCATCCCCGTGTTTACCTCGCGCCCGGCGGCGGGCTATGGTGGGGCCCCTTCGGCGCCGCCCTCCCTGGAGCATTTTCACGTGACTGACATCTTTCGCGAAGTCGAAGAGGAAATTCGCCACGAACGCTACGCGAAGCTCTGGGCGAAATACGGCAAGTACGTCATCGCCGCCGCCGTCGTGGTCGTGGTGGCCACCGCCGGCACGGTGGCCTGGCGCGACCATCAGCGGAAAGAGCGCGCGGCCGAAAGCGAGCGCTATGCCGCCGGTATGATGCTGATCGCGGAGAACAAGATTCCCGAGGCCGCCGACGCCTTCGCGGTGCTGGCCAAGGATGCGGGCGGCGACTACGGCGCGCTGGCGCGCCTGGAAGAGGCGGGGCTGCGTGCGCAAGCCGGCGACGCGGCGGGCGCCCAGCGTGCGTATGACGAACTGGCCAACGATTCGAGCGCCAGGCGTTCGTTGCGCGATCTGGCCGTGCTGCTGGCAGTCATGCACGATTTGGACAAGATCGACCCGGCCGAGGGGCGGCAGCGTCTGAAGCCGCTTTTGGCCGACGATAATCCCTGGCGCTTTTCCGCGCGCGAGCTGACCGCGCTCCTGGCCTTGCGCGTGGGCGACAATGCCGGGGCGAAGGAGGCGTACAAGGCCGTTGCCGACGACCAGAACGCGCCGCCCGCGCTCCGCGCCCGCGCCACCGAGATGCTGGCCTCCCTGGGCCCGTGAGGCTCATGCGCGGTTTTGCCTTTCGTCCTGTCCTCCTGACCGTCGCGCTGGCTATCGCGCTCGGCGGCTGCGGCCTTTTCGACAAGAAGAAAAAAGAACCGCTGCCCGGCGAACGCATCCCCGTGATGCTGATGGAGAAGAAGCTCGAGCCCGATCCGCGCATCGGCGATCTGGCCGTTCGCCTGCCGCCGCCCGAGGTGAATCCGACCTGGCCGCAGACCGGCGGCTATGCCGACCACGCCATGCACCATCTG
>CAYZFH010000235.1:0-5322 GCA_964477375.1 uncultured Rhizobiaceae bacterium
CTTGCGCCGACAAAATCAGCCGCGCCATTCCGGCTCCGGTGAAGCTGCCGAGCTGCCGGCGCCACCGCGTGAAAAGGGAGATTTCGATCTTGGGCCGGTCCGATTTGACCAGTCCCAACGACGGCACCGCGCCTGTGATGATCACCAGCATGGGCGCCGTATGGGGCGTTGCCACGAAGGTCGAATTCACCACCGTCCGCGCCGGGGATCCGAAGCGGCGGAACGCGACGATGCCGATGATCGTGACGACGGCGACGGCGGGCAGGACTTTCAAGCTCGGAACGGTGCCGTGCCAGTAGGTGTGGCGGTACGCGGCTAGAACGTGGGTGACGGGATTGTAGCTTGTCATAATGCGGCCGGCCGACGGCGAGATGTCGTCCGTGCCATACATAAACGGCGAAAGGAACCAAACGATGGCGGCGAAGGCGACGATGGGCGCCTGGCTGACCACGATCCGCTTGCGATGCAAAAGATCGACGGCGGCCACCAGGATGACTGTCCAAAGACCCTGGAAAAGGATCACGGCAGGAAGGATCCACAACGCGGCCATGGACTGTCCGACCGGCTGCACCGCGATAATCCATCCCAAGGCGAGGGCGAGGGACAGAAGGAATGCCAGCGTGGAAGGGGCCATCACCGCGACGATGGCGCCGATCTGGCCGTGGCGCGTGACCTCGGACATTCGCGCGCGGATGGCTTGCAGGTTCAGCGCGTGAAGCACGCAGCTAAGGGTCCAACGGAATGCGATCAGGCCGAGCAAGAGGAAGTAGAAGCGTATGGGCTCGGGGCGATCGAAAACCGTCGCAAGCACGAAGTAAATCGTGGCGCTGTAGATGAAAGGGTCGAGCGTGGCCGCCAGCAGAAAAAGCGCGCCCGACGGCCGGTCGAGCCGGTAGCGCACGACGCACGCGTTGCGTGCCACCGCGGTGAATATGCGGAGCAGGCCTGGCCGTGCTGTATGCGTGTTGGCTTGCATGTCTGTTAAGGCCGACTGGAGCCGTAATATATCAGTAAATCCATGATTGCTGAACGGTTGGCCGTGTCTTGCCGATATGCGCCCAATTGCAGACACTCATCCCGCCCGGGCGCCCCGGGCCAGGCAACCGTAGAGCCAGCCTTCGTGACCCCCGAATTCGAGAAGAGAGCGCACGTTTCCCTCATCGGCGTATGGGCGCTGTTCTTTTGCATCTTCAGCGGCCTTTTCTGCGGATTTCTGATTGCCTATTTCTTCCCGGACGAGGTCGTCCAGGCGCTCTATGGCGTGAGCACCGAGCCGCCGCCGGTCCCCGTCACAGTCGCTCCGGATGCCGCTGAAGGGCCGCCGTCCGACCCGGCGGATGGCGAGGAGGGGCGAGAACGTGCTCTTTCAGATCTCCTCTTGGCTCAAGCCGCGATGGAAGGGCCGGCGCCGGACGGCAAAAACACGACCGAACAGGCCGCGAACGTGGCACCGCGGTTCATCAAACGCCAAAAGCCTCCGCCGCCGATTGTGGTGCCCACTCCGGTTCTCGCGGGCCCTGCGGTAACTGTGAGCCCGGCTCCCGCGGTTGTTGTCGTGCCGCCCGCTTCCGCACCCACGCCCCCTTCAACGCCGCCTCAGGCTCAAGCTCCAACACCGTCGCAAGCTCAAACGCCGCCTCAGGCTCCGGCCCCACCTCAGGCGCCACCGCCGCCTCCGGCTCCTCCGCCGGGTCGCGCCTCTCTTCCTTCCGGGTACACGTTCGCGTCCTTCTTGCTGGCCGCGCAGTATCCGGCCGCCGAATGGCGCAAGGTCGAGGCCGGGGCGGGCTTTGTTGATGCCGTGACGATCGCCGCCACCGGCGAGAAGCTCGGGGCAATCACGCCCGGCCCAACCGACATGATCGATGTCGCGGGATGGGCGGGCGACGGGACTTTGGGCATGCGCATCAAGGATGTGGTCTTTTCGATGTGCGGGAAGATCGTCGGACATGCACCGGTCGGCTTGGCGCGGCCCGATGTCGCGAAAGCCGTTCACCCCAATCTCGCGCCGTCCGGCTGGCAGGCGCGCTTCTATGTCGGATATTTGCCGCGCTGTCCGGGCTCGGCCCTTCAGGCACTCGCGATCACGCCCGGAACCGTGAGCGTGATGCCCGTGGGCGATCCGATCCCCATCTCCTTGCCCGCGGAAGCAAAATTGCCCGCCAACGCGCCCGCGGGCGCTCTCGCTTTCACGCCGCGCAGCGTGGTCCCCGCGAAGTTTGGCCCCGTGGATGTGCTGGCCGATAACGTCGAACTGCGCCGCTGCGGCTCGAGCGATTGTCCGGTGGTGGGGCAGCTCGCCAAAGCGCGCCACGAAGCGATCGTCGCGGAGGAGACGCAAGACGGCTGGGTGTTGCTGATTCTTCGCGACAAAGCCGGATGGCTGCCGCGCGCGCAAATCCTTTGGTCCCGGTGACCAAGCTGCACGCCAGGGCGTTGATCTGGTATGCGATCGCCACGGGCCTCGTGGTCCTTTACGTCAACATGTTCGAGGTTTGGCGCGGCGTGTCCGCGCTGATGGGCGATGCGGCAGGCAACGTGCCGTATGCCGTTACGCTGTTCGTCCTCGCCTGTCTCGGCGCGGTCGCCGTCCGGACCGCGCGCACCCGAAGGCGGACGGAGTGGCTGATCGTCGCCGTAGCGCTGATCTGTATGGCCGCCGGCCTTTTGGCGACGGATCCCGAATTCCCTTCCAAGCGTGTCCACGTGCCGCAATACATCGTGTTGGCGCTGGTGGTCCGCCGCGGGCTGTGCACGCGCATGTCCGGCTGGCCTTTAACCCTGTCCGGCTGGGTCATCACCGTGGTCCTGGGCTGTCACGACGAACTCATCCAGGGCTTTCATCCGCAACGGACGTTCGGCCTGGTCGATATCGTGACCAATTCCTGGGGCGCGGCCGCGGGCTCGCTGCTGGCCCATGGTTTCGGCTGGATGGATTCCGGCCGGCCGAATGGCAGGCGGCCGCCCTGGACCGTGACCGTCGCGATGCTCTGCGCGCTGACCGGGGTATGGCTGGAGCTGATCGCGCTCAACGCGTTCAAGGAAGCCGTCCTGCCTTATTGGGCGAGCGTGCCGTTGCTTGGCGGCGTGCTGGCTTGGACGTGCGCTAATGCCGTCTCAGACTATGGCGAAGGATGGCGCCACGCGTTCGGCGTGCTGGTCTTTTTCTCGGGCGTGGTCGCGCTTTATCCGGTGATCTCCCATGTCACGCCGCTGGTTTTCAACTAGCCTGGCGGCAATCGCATTCGCCGCGGCGATGGTTCTGGCCATCGGCGAACTCGCAACCGCGCGCCGCCTGAACGTCATCGTGCTGACGGTGGAGAGTACGCGGGCGTCGGATTTCACCGAGGCGAACTTCCCCCGGATCTTCGCCGCCGCGCGCGACGGCACCCGCTTTGCCAATCATCGTGCCGTCTCGGCATGGACGGGGCCCAACATCATCGCCGTGTTGTCAGGCCTGTCTCCTTTCGCGCAGGGGGTGCATGCGCGCGACCAATCCTTGCCGCAGGGCGTCGTGACGCCGCTGACCGAGATGGCGAAGGACGGCTGGCGCGTCGCCGCCCTGCAACCCTTCATGGAGGTGAGCGTCTTCGCTCATTTGGGGTATTCCGTCGGGTATGGGCGGGATCTGAAAGGGTGGCTCGCGGCACAGGTGCGCAACCGGCAGCCGTTCGTGCTTTGGTATCACTACCTTCCCACCCATCTGCCCTATGCGCCGTCGCCGGAACACATGCCCGACTGGCGCGCGCTTCTGCCGCCCGGCGACGCCGCGGCCGAGAAGAGGGTGGAAGCGGTCATGACCGAGCCGGTCATCCCCTCCGGATCGATCGCATTCCAGGCCACGGACCGTCCGGCGATCCGCGCGCTCTATCTGGGCAATCTGCGCGGCTTTGACGATTGGTTCGCTTCCTTCTGGGAGTTCTTCAACCAGTCGGGGCTGCGCGACGATACGATCCTCGTCCTCACGGCCGATCACGGCGATGAGCAGCTCGACCATGGCGAACTCGGTCACGCCTCGACAAACCGGCATGGGCATATGCCCGAGGAAATTGTCCATGTACCGCTCGTGATCTGGCTGCCGCCGCGCCTGATGAGCCGCATGGCGCCGGGGGTGCGCGAGGACGAGACGTGGCACTCCGACATCATGCCGACCCTGTCCGATCTGCTGGCACGCAGGTCGTCGGTGGCGTTCGACGGCCGCAGCTTTCTGACGCCGCTTTCCAAGGATCGTGCGTGGAGCGCGGTGACCAGCGGTGCCGGTTATGCCGAGCATGATCCTAATCACATCCGGCGGTATGTGTTCGCGCGCAAGGAAGGACCTTGGAAGCTGCAGCTCGAGACGATCGACGGCGTGGTGACGAAGCGCGAGCTTTACGATCTGGCTCAGGACCCCGGAGAGTTGCGAAACCGGGTCGCCGACGAGCCCGAGCGCGCGGCGAGCATGGAGGCGGCGCTCCTGGCCGAGCGTGCCGCCATGCGACCGCCCTCACCGGTGCAGGCCGGCAAAGCGGCCGTGTCGGCCGAACGCCCTGCTTGGGTCTATCCCGTCGGGCGGACGGCGATGGGCTATGACGATTTCGGCGGCAAGTTCCGGTTGGAATGGACGGGCGCGGCGGACCAAGCGTATGTGATCCAATACGAAGTGGGCGAGGGCTGGAAAGCTTTTTCCGGCGAGATGCAGGTCACGGGGACTTCGAAGGATTTTGGCGCCGTCGAACGCGCCTATTGGGACCGGTGGGTCGTCCCGTATGGCCGAGTGCGTGCGCGCGTCGCGCCGGCCGGCCGGAATGACCTGTGGAGCCCGTGGCTGGACATCCAATTGGTGTCGCGGCGATGAAAGACCGGCTCCTTGTTTGGTGCGGCTTCGCGGCCGTTATTGCCGGGCTCGCGGTCTATGCCGTCTCCGCGGTGCAATCGCCGCTGCGAGACGAAAAGACCGGTGAGATGTTGCGCGTTCTTGCGCGGGCGCAGGACATCGATACGGCCGCCGAAGGGAAACTGGCGCGTGCCTATTGGGCCCGCTATCCCGACGTAGCCGCGAACCCGCTGTATGGCGAGAACGGCAAAATGGGTGTATTGGGCGCGCGCGAACACTACATGCAGCATGGGCGCCGCGAAGGGCGCATCTGGGGGCCATGACGCCGTTGTCCGTTCGAAACGACCGCCTGGCGGGTCTGGCGCGTGCGGGCCTCGTCCTCGCCGCCGCGGGTGCGGTGATGATGGTGGCGAATTTTTTCGCCTCGGCGATTCCGGTCGAACTCGGCATGGTGCCGCACACCGAACGGATGGTCGTCACGGCGCACGCGGGCGCCGGGATCATGG
>CAYZFH010000236.1:0-5314 GCA_964477375.1 uncultured Rhizobiaceae bacterium
GGTACAGGACCATCATCAGCGGGATGATCCGGCGGCTGACCTTGCGGTACAGGCGGTCGTCTTCCATAGCGCGCTCCCCTATCCCGACCTTAGCGCAAGCGCGCGTCACCGTCGCGCCTTGCGCCCGGCGCGCGGCCCCTCTAAGCAGCCGCCATGGAATCCTTCGACGCGATCGTCCTGGGCGCGGGTGCGGCAGGCCTGATGTGCGCGCTTGCGGCCGGACAGCGCGGCCGCCGCGTCCTGCTGCTCGAGCATCTCGACCAACCGGGCGCGAAGATCCTCATCTCCGGCGGCGGACGCTGCAACTTCACCAATCTGGACGCCGGGCCCGAGCGGTTCCTCTCGAACAATCCGCATTTCTGCAAATCGGCGCTGGCGCGCTACACCCAGCACGACTTCATCGCCATGGTCGAGCGCCACGGCATTGCCTATCACGAGAAGACGCTGGGCCAGCTCTTCTGCGACGGCTCGTCGCGCCAGATCGTCGCCATGCTGAAGGCGGAGTGCGACGCGGGCCAGGTCGATCTGCGGCTCGGCCACAAAATCACGAACGTCGCGCGCGGCGAACGCTTTCGGGTCGAGACATCGGGCGGTGCGTTCGAAGCGCCCGCGCTGGTGCTGGCCACGGGCGGACCGTCGATCCCCAAGATGGGCGCGACCGGCTTCGCCTACGATCTGGCGCGGAAATTCGGCCTGGCCATCGTCGAACCGCGCGCCGCTCTGGTGCCGCTCAAGGTCGCGGCGGACATCCTGCCGTTCTTCCAATCGCTCTCGGGTGTCGCGACCGATGCGATCGTGTCCTGCGGCAAGACCGAGTTTCGCGAGGCCATCCTGTTCACCCATCGCGGCCTGTCGGGCCCGGCGATCCTGCAGATCTCGTCCTACTGGCGGCCGGGTGAGGCGATCACGCTCGACATTGCGCCGGACTTCGACGCGCTGGCCTTCCTGAAAGAGCGCCGCCTGTCGCGCGCCAAGGCCGAACCCAAGACGATCCTGGCGGAATTCCTGCCCGCGCGCCTCGCGCAGGCCCTGGCCGAATCCGTCCTGCCGCCGTCGGCGGCCACGATGGCGAACCTGCCCGACATTTCGCTGGAAGCCCTGGCGCACCGCGTCCAACGCTGGGAGATCACGCCGTCCGGTACGGAAGGCTGGGCCAAGGCCGAGGTGACGGCGGGCGGCATCGACACGGACGCGCTGTCGTCGCGCACGATGGAAGCGCGCAAGGTTCCCGGCCTCTACGCCATCGGCGAGGCCGTCGACGTGACCGGCTGGCTTGGCGGTTACAATTTCCAATGGGCGTGGTCGAGCGGCTGGTGCGCGGGGCAGGCCGTCTGACGTTTCGGTCACCCGCGATGACTCACTTTATGTTATGGATCGTCATGACTCGCGAGCCTCCGGCGCCATGACGAAACTGCTGAACGACGCCAAGGCGTGTCTGGAGACCGTGTTCGGGTTCCCCTCGTTCCGCCCCGGCCAGGAGGAAGTGGTCCAAGCCGTTCTCGACGGCGAGGACGTGCTGGCCGTGATGCCGACCGGCAGCGGCAAGTCGCTCTGCTACCAATTGCCCGCCCTCGTGCGCGGCGGCGTGACCGTGGTGGTCTCGCCGCTCATCTCGCTGATGCGCGACCAGGTCGGGCAGTTGCGCGAATACGGCGTCGAGGCCGCCAGCCTCAACTCGTCGAACGATGCCGACGAGAATCGCCGCGTCCAGCAATCCATCCGCGACGGCAGTTTGCGCATCCTCTATGTCGCGCCGGAACGGCTGATGTTCCCGGGCACGGTGCGCATGCTGCGCGAAGCCAATGTCGCACTCCTGGCCATCGACGAAGCGCACTGCGTCTCGCAATGGGGCCACGATTTCCGGCCCGAATATCTGGAGCTGGGCAAGGCACGCGCCGAGTTGGGCCAGGTGCAGACCATCGCGCTGACGGCGACCGCCGACGTGCCTACACGCTCGGATATCGGCAGCAAGCTGTTCGATGCGCCGCCGCGCACCTTCATCCGCTCGTTCGACCGGCCGAACCTGCGCCTCTGGATGCGCGCCAAGAACAAGGCGCCCAAGCAGATCCAGGAGTTCGTCGCCGCGCATAAGGGCGAGAACGGCATCATCTACTGTTCATCGCGCCGCAAGACCGAGGAGCTGGCCGCGACCCTGGCCCAGGCCGGCCACCGCGCCCTGCCCTATCACGCGGGCCTCGACCCCGCCGTGCGCCACAAGAACCAGGATGTCTTCCTGCAGGAAGACGGCGTCGTGGTGGTGGCGACGGTCGCCTTCGGCATGGGCATCGACAAGCCGGACGTGCGCTTCGTCGGCCATGCCGACCTGCCGCAGAGCGTCGAAGCCTATTACCAGGAGATCGGCCGCGCGGGCCGTGATGGGTTGCCGGCCGACACGATGACGCTCTACGGCCTCGACGATATGCGCTTTCGCCGCATGCAGATCGAGGAAAGCGGCGCGCCCGAGGAGCGCAAGCGTATCGAGCGCCAGCGCTTCAACGCGCTGATCGCGCTGTGCGAAACGCCGCGCTGCCGCCGCCAGGCGCTCTTGGCCTATTTCGACGAGATCTCCAGCCCCTGCGGCAATTGCGATCTGTGCCAGGACAAGCCCGAAGTGTTCGACGGCACCGTCGAGGCGCAGAAGGCCATGTCGGCCATCTTGCGCACGGGCGAACGCTTCGGCACCGAACACCTGATCGACGTTCTGGTCGGCAACGTGACCGACGTGGTCCGCGCGCGCGGGCACGATTCGCTGCCGACCTTTGGCGTGGGGCGCGACCGGGCCGCGCGCGAATGGCGTTCGATCTTCCGCCAGCTTTACGGCGCGGGGCTGATTTACCTCGACATCGCCGAGTTCGGGCGCTGGACCGTGACCGACGAGGGACGCAAGGTGCTGCGCGGGTCCGAGCGCATCGACCTGCGCAAGGACGTGTTGGAGCAGTCGGCCAAGACCAAGGGCAAGTCCAAGGGCGCGGCCGTACCGGTCGCGGACAAGGATGCCGACCTCTTGGGCGCGCTCAAGGAACTGCGTAGCAGCATCGCCAAGCGCATCCGCCAGCCGGCCTATGTCGTCTTTAGCGACCGCACGCTGATCGATATGGCGTCCAAGCGCCCGGCCTCGCTGGACCAGATGCATCACATCCACGGTGTCGGCGTCTCCAAGCTGGAGCGCTATGGCCAGACGTTCCTGGACGTGATCGCACGCCACGGCTAGCGTTCTTCCCGCGCGAGGGGAGAGCGACATGGGCTACGAGGCGATCACCTACGAGACGGACGAGCGGGTCGCGCTCATCTCGTTCAACCGCCCGAAGCAGCACAACGCCTTCAACGAGCCGCTGCGCCGGGAAATCCCCGAGGCCGTACGCCGCGCCGACGCTGATCCCAACATCCGCGTCATCGTCGTCACGGGTGCCGGCGGCAAATCCTTCTCCGCTGGCTACGACCTGAAGGAATTGCCGGAAAGCCAGCCGCCCATCGACGCGCTGCGCAACCGCATGGCCGACGACTGCGAATACACCTACGCCGTCTGGCGCTGCTCCAAACCCACCATCGCCATGATCGACGGCTGGTGCCTGGGTGGCGCCTTGGAATTCGCCCAGATGTGCGACGTGCGCTATTGCTCGGACGATTCCAAGTTCGCGGTCATCGAGACGCGCTTCTCCTTTGGCATCGCGACACTCGTCATGCCGTGGATCATGGGCCAGCGAGCGCGCGAGCTGATCTATACCGGCGACACGTTCGGTGCGGACGAGGCGCTGCGCCTGGGCCTGGTCAACCGCGTGTTCCCGAAAGCCGATCTGCGCGCCGAGACGATGAAGATCGCCAAGCGCATGTCGCAGGTGGCGCTGGCCTGCCTGCAATGGAACAAGCGCGCCTTAAACCAGACCTTGGAGACGCAGGGCTTCAGTAGCGCGCTGCGCTATGGCGTCGAAGCCTGCAGCATGATGGACGCGACCGAGACGCCCGAGTACCGGCATTTCGAGGAATTGCGCCGCACGCAGGGGCTGGCCGCCGCGCTCAAATGGCGCGATTCCCTATTCGCCCAATACGAGTAATCAGCGCCAGACGCCGTCCTGGCGGTCGAAGGCGCCCACGCGCAGGTCGGTCTTTTCCGCGATCAGTTTCTTCTTCTGCACCCGGCCGGATTCCGTACGCGGGAACGTATCCTTGTATTCGATGTAGCGCGGCACCTTGAAGCGCGCGAGCCGCGCCTCGCAATGGGCCGCGATCTGCTCCGGCGTCAAATCGTCGCGCGTCAGGCCCGGCATCAGCGCGATGTACGCCTTCACCTCCTCGCCGCGAAAATCGTCGGGCACGGGCACCACGGCCGCGTCCTGCACCTGGGGCAAGGTGCGCAGCACGGTCTCGACCTCGCGCGCCGCGATGTTCTCGCCCGAGCGGCGCACCATGTCCTTGAAGCGGCCGACGATATAGAAGAAGCCGCGTTCGTCCTGGCGGAACATGTCGCCGGTGCGGAACCAGCCGTCGCGGAACGACTCGGCATTGGCCTCGGGCTTCTTGTAATAGCCCTTGAGGATCGCCGGCCCCTTCACGCACAGCTCGCCGGGCTCGCCCTGCTTCACCGGCGCGCCGGTCTCGTCCGCGATCATGAGGCGCGCGAAGGGCGCCTCGACCCCGCACGAGCCCTTGCCGATCATGCCCATCACCTCGTGCGCGGGCATGTAGAGCACCAGCCCCACCTCGGTCATGCCGTAGAATTCCTGGGCCAGCACGTCGAAGCGGGTCTGGAAATCGGCGTGGCAATCCTTGGCAAGGCCGAACGTGTTCACGACCTTGAGGTCGTTCTTCGCATCGTCCGGATGGGCCGCGTATTTGAACACCGAGGATTCGAACACCGAGGTGTAGTCGCATTTATGCGCGCGGATATGGGCCATGAAGTCGCGGATGGCCGGCTTGCGCGGCACGAACAGGGCCGAGCCCTGGATCATGCAGTGCGCCAGGAAGCGCTGGCAGATCATGTAGAAGAAATTGAACCCGCCATAGACACGGTCGACATGCGTGCCATAGCTGGCCGCGCAAGATTGGCCGATCGCGACCCAATAGCGCTGGGGCAGCATGCAGCCCTTTGGGAAACCCGTGGTGCCCGAGGTGTACTGGATATTCATGATGTCGTCGGGGCCGACCGTCTCGGCCGGCACGAAGCGTTCATCCGCCGCTTCCACCAGCGACGCCCAATGGTGCGGATAGGATTCCGCGCGCGTACCCACGACCACGACACGGTCCTTGGGCACGATGGGCTTTTCCAGCGATTCGAACAGCGGCATGATCGCCGACAGCGGGATCGGCCCGCGCGGGT
>CAYZFH010000237.1:0-5301 GCA_964477375.1 uncultured Rhizobiaceae bacterium
GCGCGCTGGTTCAGCCGCGCGGAGTTGCTGGCCAGCCCCGAGAACGAGACGTTCCGCCTGCCGCGCAAAGTGTCCATCGCGCGCCAGCTGGTCGAACACTGGATGAACGAAGGCTGAGTGAAGCCTAGTCGTCGCTGGCGCCGTCCGCCTTTTGTTGGCGGAACGGGTGCGCGGGATAGACGCCCAGGATCTTCAACTCGCGGCTGAAGAAGGACAGCTCCTCCAGCGCCAGGCGCAGATGGCGCTCTTCCGGATGGCCCTCGACGTCGGCATAGAACTGCGTGGCCTCGAAATGGCCGCCCAGCATGTAGCTTTCCAGCTTGGTCATGTTGATGCCGGTGGTGGCGAAGCCGCCCATGGCCTTGTAGAGCGCGGCCGGCACGTTGCGCACGCGGAAGACGAACGTGGTCATCACCGGCCCGCTGTTGGGCTTGGGCGTCACGGCTTCGCGTGACATGACCATGAAGCGCGTCGTGTTGTGCTCAGCGTCCTCGATGTCGGAGCGCAAAGTCTCGAGCCCATAGCGCTTGGCCGCCAGAGACGACGCGATGGCGGCCTGGCTCTTGTCGCCGCCCTTGGCCACGTCGGCCGCGGCACCCGCCGTGTCGGCATGGACGATGGCTTTCAGGCCCAACTCACGGATCAGCTTGCGGCACTGCGACAGCGCGTGCACATGGCTGTGCACCGTCTTGATGCTGTCGAGCGTGGCGCCCTTGGGCGCCAGAAGCTGGTGCGAGATGCGCTGGAAATGCTCGCCGATGATGTGCAGGCCCGAGCCCGGCATCAGATGGTGGATATCAGCGACGCGGCCCGCGACCGAATTGTCGATCGGGATCATGGCCAGGTCGGCGTGCTTCTCCGTCACGGCGGCGAAGGCGTCCTCGAACGTCTCGCAGGGCAGCGTCTTCCAATCGGGATAAACGACGCTGCACGCAAGGTCCGAATAGGCGCCGTGCACGCCCTGGAACGCGATGAGTTTTGACGAACGTTCGGATTTCGCCATGGCGAGACCGTTGTGACGGATCAATCAATGAACGGAGATCAGCGTCCCGGCGCGAGCATCGAGCGGGCGCGCGCGAGGTCGGCCGGAGTATCGACACCGAGCGGAACGGTGTCAACGAAGCCCACCTCGATGCGCATGCCGTTCTCCAGCGCGCGGAGCTGCTCGAGCTTCTCGCGCTGTTCCAGGGGGCTGGGCGGCAAGGCGACGAAGCGCCGCAGCGCCGCGCGGCGGAAGCCGTAGAGGCCGATATGGTGGTAGAGCGCGCCCTCGCCCCACGGCACGGGCTGGCGGCTGAAATAGAGGGCCCGGCCGCCCTTGGCCCCCGGGCCCGCCGAGACCACGGCCTTGACCACGCTGGACGCCGCCCGCTCTTCCGGATCGCGGATCTCGACCGCCAGGGTCGCGATGTCGACGGACGGCTCGGCCATGGCCCCCAGCACCACGCGGACCAGCGCCGGGTCGAGCGTGGGCAGGTCGCCCTGGACGTTCAGCACCACGTCGTGGGCGCCCGCGGGGTCCAGCCGTTCCACGGCCTCGTGTACCCGGTCCGAGCCCGAAGGGTGGTCCGGGCGCGTCAGAACGGCCTTACCACCCGCCTTTTCCACCGCCTCGGCGATCACGGGCTCGGCGCAGGCCACGACCACAGGGCCGACCCCGGCCTCCATGGCCCGGCGCCAGACATGGACGATCATCGGCGCGCCGCCGATATCGGCCAGCGGCTTGTCGGGCAGGCGGGTGGACGCCATGCGGGCCGGGATGACGACGATGGGTTTGGCGGACACGGGCGCGGGCTCACGGAAAAGCGGTTCAGGACCGGCACCTTAATACGCCCCCCGGTGTATCGGAAACCGATTGCCGGAGGGCCTGGAATGTGGACAAAAACCGGGTGGGGCGGGTAATGTCGCCCCCGATTTCGTCCGCACTCTCGCCCGCCTGGGGACCCCATGAACTCCTTCGAATTCAATAAGATCGCCGGCGCGTTCCTGATGTCGCTCCTGATCATCACGGTGATCGGCCATATCGGGAACTTCATCATCCCCAAGCCGGTCGTCCATCACGAGGATGCGGGCCACGAGGTCAACGCCACCCAGACGGCGTCCGCCGCGCCCGAAGCACCGCCCAAGCCCATCGCGGACCTTCTGAAGACGGCCAGCGCCGAGGAAGGCGCCAAGATCTTCAAGACCAAGTGCACGAGCTGCCACAACTCGGAGAAGGGCGGCGCCAACAAGGTCGGCCCCAACCTGTGGAACATCGTGGGCGATGAGAAGGCCAACGCGCATCTCAACTTCAACTTCTCCGACGCCATGAAGGCCAAGGGCGGCACCTGGACGTATGACGATCTGAGCGCGTTCCTGCTGAACCCCAAGGGTTTCATTCCCGGCACCCGCATGACCTTCGTCGGCCTCAAGAAGGACGAAGAGCGCGCGAACGTCATCGCCTTCCTGCGCGCGCAGGCGGATTCGCCGAAGCCGCTGCCGTAAGCCGGGCGTCCGCGCCGCCGGTTCGCGGCCAGGGAAACGGACGCATGAAAGACGCGGCCTGCCCCGATCATCTGATCGCGCTCGCGCACCGCATGGCGGATGTCGCGGCTCCCATCGCGCGCCGCTATTTCCGCACGCCGTTCGACGTCATCTCCAAGGATGACGAAAGCCCGGTGACCATCGCCGACCGCGAGGTCGAGGCCGCCATCCGCAAGCTGATCGCGGCCGAATGCCCGGATCACGGCATCATCGGTGAGGAGCACGGCACCGAGCGCGCCGACGCCGAATATGTCTGGGTCATCGATCCCATCGACGGCACGCGCGCCTTCATCACCGGCGTGCCGATGTTCGGCACGCTGATCGCGCTGTTGCGCAACGGGAAACCCATCCTGGGCGTGATCGACCAGCCGATTTCGAACGAGCGCTGGATCGGCGCGGCCGGCCACCCGACGACGTTCAACGGCAAGCCCGTCCGCGGCCGCGCCTGCCCGGAATTGAGCGCCGCGTCGCTCGTCTCGACTTCGCCCGACATGTACGACCCGCCCGAGAACGGCGTGCCATTCAAGCGCCTGCGGGCTTCCGTGCGCTTCACCCGCTTCGGCGGCGATTGCTATGCCTTTGGCCTTCTGGCCAGCGGCTTTGTCGACGTGGCGACCGAAGCCATGCTGAAACCCTACGACTATTGCGCGCTGGTGCCCGTGATCGAGGGCGCGGGCGGCAAGATCACCGACTGGGACGGCCGTCCGCTGACCTTGCGCTCCGACGGCCGCGTGCTGGCCGCGGGCGACCCGCGCGCGCACGAACAGGCGCTTAAAATCCTGCGCGGCTGACAATACTTATGGGCCGCAAACCTTGCGGCTCCGGACGGGAATTTCTAGGCTTTCCTCCGTCATGCGCTTCGCCCGCGTCGCCGCCGCCGTACTCCTCACAGTCGCAGCGTCGAGCGCCAGCGCCGCCGACGGCGGCATCACGAAAAGCCATGGCATCGCGATCCATGGCGGGCCGGGCTATCCCGCCGACTTTACCCATTTCCGCTATGTCGATCCCAATGCGCCCAAGGGCGGCTCGGTGCGCCTGTCGGCCTTCGGCACCTTCGACAATCTGAACCCCTACATCCTGAAGGGCACGCCCGCCCCGCCCGGCGGCGTGTTCGAATCGCTGATGACCTCGTCGGCCGACGAGGCCAACACCGAATACGGGCTGATCGCCGAATCCGTCGAGACGCCGGCCGACCGCTCCTGGGCCATCTTCAACCTGCGGCCCGAGGCGCGCTGGCACGACGGCAAACCGATCACGGCCGACGACGTCGTATTCACCTTCGACATCATCAAGGCCAAGGGCCACCCCCAGTACCGCGCCTACTATAAGAATGTGGTGAAGGCGGAGAAGCTGGGCCCCTTGCGCGTGAAGTTCAGCTTCACAGGCGGCGAGAACCAGGAACTGCCGGTGATCATCGGGCAACTGCCCGTGCTGCCGAAACACTATTGGGAAGGGCGCGACTTCACGCGCGCGACGCTCGAGCCGCCGCTCGGCAGCGGCCCCTACAAGGTCGATCAGATCGACCCCGGCCGCTCCATCACCTTCCGCCGCGTGGAGAATTATTGGGGCGCCAAGCTGCCGGTGCGCGTGGGCACATCCAATTTCGACGTCATGCGCTACGAGTACTACCGCGACCGCACGGTGCAGCGTGAAGCCTTCAAGGCCGGCGAGTTCGACCTGTTCTTGGAGAACACAGCCAAGGATTGGGCTCTCTCATACGACTTTCCTGCTTTGCGGGCAGGCATCGTGAAGAAGGAAGAGATTCGGCACGAACTGCCGACGGGCATGCAGGGGTTCGCATTCAACATCCGCCGCCCGATGTTCCAGGACGTACGCGTGCGTCAGGCGCTGGGCGAGGTGTTCGATTTCGAGTGGATGAACAAAGCGCTGTTCTTCGGCCAGTACACGCGGACGAACAGCTATTTCTCCAACTCCGAACTGGCCTCAAGCGGCCTGCCGAGCCCGGCGGAGCTGAAGATCCTGGAGCCTTATCGCGGCCGTATCCCGGATCAGGTGTTCACCCAGGATTACAAAGTCCCGGCGACGGACGGCAGCGGCAACATCCGCGACAACATGCGCCGCGCCTTCGCGCTCCTGAAGGATGCCGGCTGGATCGTGCGCGACGGCAAGCTGGTCAACGAGAAGACCGGCCAGCCTTTCGAATTCGAGCTACTGCTCGATTCGCCCGCCTTCGAGCGCGTGGGCCTGGTCTTCGCGCGCAACCTGAAGCGCCTGGGCATCACCATGCGCATCCGCACGGTGGACACGGCCCAATACCAGCGGCGCGTCGACAATTTCGACTTCGACATGACGGTCGAGGTGTTCGCCCAATCCCTTTCGCCCGGCAACGAGCAACGCGACTTCTGGGGCTCGCTGGCGGCGGGCGAGCCGGGCAGCCGGAACCTGGTCGGCATCAAGGACCCGGTGGTGGATGAACTGATCGACATCCTGATCGCGGCGCCCGACCGGCAGAGCCTGATCGACCGCACCCGTGCGCTCGACCGCGTGCTTCTGTGGAACTTCTATGTCATTCCCAACTGGCACAGCCGGATTTTCCGCGTGGTCTATTGGGACAAGTTCGGCCATCCCACCGTGACGCCCAAATACGATTTCGGCTTCAACACCTGGTGGATCGACGCGCAGAAGGCCGCCACGCTGGCGGACCGCAAGCGCGCGCTCGACGCACAAGAGAAGAAGTAGCCGCCCGATGCTCGCTTATGTGATCCGGCGCCTCATCTTCGTGATCCCGACGCTCCTCGGGATCATGGTGATCAATTT
>CAYZFH010000238.1:0-5292 GCA_964477375.1 uncultured Rhizobiaceae bacterium
AACTCCGGATATAGGTGCCTTTGCCGCAATCCACGACGAAATCCGCGTGATCCGCGTCCGGTTGGCCGGTCAATTCCAGCCCATAGACGTGGACCTCGCGGGCGCGCAGTTCGACCGGCTTATCCGCTCGGGCCAGTTTGTAGGCCCGGCGGCCGCCGACCTTGATCGCCGAATAGTCGGGCGGAACCTGGCGGATACGGCCGGTGAAGCGCGGCAGCGCGGCCAGGATGGCCTCGCGCGTGGGCCGCGCGTCGCTTTCGGAGACAACTTGGCCCGCGGCATCGTCGGTGTCGCGCGCCTGGCCCCAGCGCACGGTGAAGCCGTATTGCTTCCTCGCGTCCATGACATAGGCGACCGTCTTGGTCGCTTCACCGAAAGCCAGGGGCAGGACGCCCGTGGCCAAGGGATCGAGCGTGCCGCCGTGGCCGACCTTGGCCGCGCCCGTGGCGCGCTTGGCGATGCCGACGATGGCGGCGGAGCTTAAGCCCTGCGGCTTGTCGATGATGAGCCAGCCGCTGATCGGAAGGCCAACCCTCGCCATCAGTCGCCCTTCGGGCCTTTGGCGCGGCGGCGCGGCTTGGGCTTGTTGGGCACAGGCGGTTCCAGATCGCGCGCGACGGCGGGGCTGCGCAGCAAGGCGTCGATTTTCGCCGCGCGGCCGAAGGATTCGTCCTCGCGGAAATGAAGATCGGGCATGACGCGCAGCTTCAGGGCCGGCGCGATCTGATGGCGCAGGAACGCAGAGGCGCGGTTGAGCGCCTTGACCAGTTCCGCCGTATCGGCGCCCACGCCGAAGGGGACGATGAACGCCGTGGCGTGACGCAGGTCCGGGCTCATGCGCACCTCGGTCACCGTGACGGAGGAATCCATGAGCACGGGATCGCGAAAATGCGCGCGCTCCAGCGCGGCCACCAGCGCATGGCGGACAACCTCGCCCACGCGCAGCTGGCGCTGGGACGGTTCATGCGGGTTCTGCATGTCTCTCTCGATCGCTCGAAAGGCCGCCGGCTTATCCCGGCGGCCCGGACAGGCCGCGGCCTACAACGCGCGCGCGACCTGCTCCACCTCGTAACACTCGATCACGTCGCCCTGGCGCACATCCTGAGTGTTCTCGAACGCCATACCGCATTCCAGGCCTTCCTTGACCTCGCGCACGTCTTCCTTGAAGTGCTTGAGGCTCTTCAGCGGGCCTTCGTGAATGACGACGTTGTCGCGCAGCAGGCGGAACTTCGCATTGCGGCGGATGACGCCTTCGGTCACGCGGCAACCGGCGACCTTGCCGGCCTTGGTGATGTCGAAGATTTCGCGCACCTCGGCATTGCCGATCAGGTTTTCGCGGATCGTCGGCGCCAGCATGCCGGACAGATAGGCTTTCACGTCATCGACGACGTTGTAGATGATGCTGTAGTAGCGGATGTCGATGCCGTCGCGCTTGGATAGCTCGCGGGCCTGGGGCACCGCGCGCACGTTGAAGCCGATGATGAAGCCGCCCGACGCCTTGGCCAGCACCACGTCCGATTCGGTGATGGCGCCCACGCCCTGATGCAGGATCGTGGCAGCGACCTCGTCGGTCGAAAGTTTGCTGAGCGCGCCCGCGATGGCTTCGACCGAACCCTGCACGTCCGCCTTGATGACGACAGGAAGGGTCTTGCGCGCCGCGGTGGCCATACCGGAGAACATTTCCTCGACCGTGCCGCGTACGCCCGTGGCGCCCACGCGCACGTTGCGCTGACGCCGCTGGCGGAACTCGGTGATCTCGCGCGCGCGGGCTTCGTTCTCGACCGCCGCGAACTCGTCACCCGCCTCGGGCGTGCCGTTCAGGCCCAGCACCTCGACGGGCGCCGAGGGACCGGCTTCGGAAATCGTTTTCCCCTTGTCGTCGGATAGCGCGCGCACACGGCCCCATTCGCCGCCGGCGATGATGATGTCGCCCTGGCGCAGCGTACCGCGTTGGATCAGAACGGTCGCGACGGAACCGCGGCCACGCTCCAGCCTGGATTCGATCACGATGCCTTGGGCCGGTCGGTCCGCATTGGCCCTGAGCTCGAGCACCTCGGCCTGCAGGAGAATGGCTTCCTCCAGCTTGTCGAGATTGATGCCCTTGGTCGCCGAAACTTCGACGACCTGGACCTCGCCGCCCATGCTTTCCGCCACCACTTCGTGCTGCAGCAGCTCGGTGCGCACGCGGTCCGGATTCACGCCGGGCTTGTCGACCTTGTTGATCGCCACGATGAGCGGCACGTTCGCCGCACGGGCGTGGGCGATGGCCTCTGCCGTCTGCGGCTGGACGCCGTCGTCGGCCGCCACGACCAGGACGACGATGTCCGTCACCTTCGCACCGCGCGCACGCATGGCGGTGAACGCCTCGTGGCCCGGTGTATCGATGAAGGTGATCTTTCGGCCGGACGCCAGCGTGACCTGATAGGCGCCGATATGCTGGGTGATACCGCCGGCTTCGTGCGCGGCGACGTCGGTGTTGCGCAGCGCATCCAAGAGCGACGTTTTCCCGTGGTCGACGTGGCCCATGATGGTGACCACGGGCGGCCGCGCCTTCATCGTCTCCGGCGCGTCGGCCTCGCCGCCGATGCCGATTTCGACGTCGGATTCCGCCACGCGCTTCAGCTTGTGGCCGAACTCGGCGACGATCAGTTCCGCCGTGTCGGCGTCGAGCGTCTGGTTGATGGTCGCCATCACGCCCATTTTCATGAGCGACTTGATGACGTCCACGCCGCGCTCGGCCATACGGCTGGCCAGTTCCTGCACGGTGATGGTTTCGGGCACGACGACTTCGCGGATGACCTTGAGGGGGCCGCCATTCTCGGCCTCCAACGCGCGCTGACGCTCGCGCTCGCGTGCACGGCGCTGGGCCGCAAGGCTGCGCGTGCGCTCGATCGCGTCTTCGGCCCCAAGGGCTTCGACGACCGTCAGCTTGCCAGTGCGGCGGCGCGGTTCGGTGCGGCGCGGAGCCACGACCGGACGCCGCGGTGCGGCGCCGGGACGCGCGCGCTTGGGCCCATCGTCTTCCTCCGCGGGCGCGGGCTCGGCGGCAACGCCGCCACGGGCGGCCAGACGCTCGTTGGTGCGGCGGCGCAGATCTTCCTCGGACCGGCGGCGCGCTTCATCGCCCGCATGGCGGGTCTCGTCGCGGCGGCCAGCCGGCGCAGCGGCGGGCGCCGGTGCGGCCTTGGCCTCTTCGGCCTGACGCCGGGCGTCAGCTTCAGCCTGCTCCCGCTGTTCGCGTTCGCGCTGCGCCTCGTCGCGCGCGCGGAGCGCGGCGTCGGCCGCGGCACGCCGATTGGCGGCCTCGTCTTCGATAACCGCACCGGCAAGGGCAGCCCTACGGGCTGCGCGTTCCTGGTCCGACAAGCCGCGGCCAGCGGGGCCGCGACGCTCCTCGACGACGGGCGCGGGACGGGCCTGCTGCTCCACCACGGGCTCGGGCGCAGGCGCGGGTGCAACCTCGGCTGGCGCCGGTGCGGCAGGAGCCGCGCCGCCAGCGCCAAAGCTGCGCTTCTTCTTGACCTCGACGGCCACCGTCTTGGTACGGCCGTGCGAGAAGCTTTGCCGGACCTGGCTGTGCTCGATTGTCTTGCGCAACTCGAGGCGCCCAGGGCGGGCGAGCTTCAGCGGCTGCTTCGGATCTTTTTCGTTCGTCTCGGTCATTTCACTCAGCCGTTTTTCGGTGCATTTTCTTTGGTACGGAAACCCGCGAAGCGATTGGCTTCGCGAAGAATGGCATCAGCCAGCGGGCCGGCGGACACGGCGGCATGGACGGCGTGTGCGCGCCCGAAGGCGGCGCCCAGCTCGTCGCTGGCGAAAATTTCGAGCACCGGAAGATCCGGCGCCAGGGCCTTGAGTTTTCCGGCGCCGCCCTGGGCGCCATCGGTCGCGGCGAACAGAACCGCCACGCGGCCTTCGCGCAGCCATTTGTCGACGGTCATGAAGCCGACCGCGGCTTTGCCCGAACGGCGGGCGAAGCCGACATAGTCGAGCACACGCGATGCCAACAGCGACGCCACCCGCTCGATCAGATCGTCGGGTGTTTTGACGGACATCTTGAGGGCGCGGGAAAACGCGCCCGTCTTGACGGCCTTCTGAAGAGAGACGCGGTCGGCGGAAACCCAGACGCCGCGCCCGGGCAGGCGCTCGGCCACATCCGGCACGACCGTACCGTCAGGCCCGGCGACAAATCGGATCAGCGCATCCTTAGCACGGACCTCGCCGGACACGATGCAGCGCCGCTCGGACGATTCCTCGCGCGCCGCCACCGTCCGATCCTGTTTTTGCCTGAGGCGTTCCGCCATGAAGCCGGGGTCCTCACGCTGAGCCTGCGTCGGCCGACGCATCACCGGCCTTGGCCGGCTCGTCATCGAACCAATGCGCGCGCGCCGCCATGATGATGGCGTTGGCGTCGTCCTGGCTGAGGTCGAAGCCCTTGAGGAAGCCGCTTTCGCGGTCGACCAGTTCGTCGGACGCCAGATCCGCCAAGTCGTCGCGTGTCTTGACGCCCGCTTCGCCCAGAGCGACCAGCATCGCGGAGGTGAGACCCGGAATTTCGACCAGGTCCTCGGCCACGCCCAGCTCGTTGCGGCGCTGGAGCAAACGCTCCTCGCGCTCGTCGATGAAACGCTGGGCGCGATCCTTCAACTCGGCGGCCACGCTTTCGTCGAAGCCTTCGATCGAGCCCAATTCTTCGACGGGCACGAAAGCCACGTCCTCGACGGTCGCAAAACCCTCGGCCACGAGCAGGTGCGCGATGACGTCGTCGACGTCGAGCGCTTCGATGAAGACCTGCGAGCGCTCCTTCAGTTCCTTGGTGCGCTGCTCGGATTCCTCGGCCTCGGTCATGATGTCGATTTCCCAGCCCGTGAGCTGGGAGGCCAGACGGACGTTCTGGCCGCGGCGGCCAATGGCCAGCGACAGCTGTTCGTCCGGCACGATCACGTCGATGCGATGCGCTTCCTCGTCGAGCACGACCTTGGTCACTTCGGCGGGCGCCAGCGCGTTGACGACGAAGGTGGCGGGGTCCTGCGACCAGGGAATGATGTCGATCTTCTCGCCTTGCAGTTCGCCGACCACGGCCTGAACGCGGCTGCCGCGCATACCGACGCAGGCGCCGACCGGATCGATGCTGGAGTCGTGCGAGACGACGGCGATCTTGGCGCGGCTGCCCGGATCGCGGGCGACGGCCTTGATCTCGATGATGCCGTCGTACATCTCCGGCACTTCCTGGGCGAACAGCTTCGCCATGAACTGCGGATGGGTGCGCGACAGGAAGATCTGCGGGCCGCG
>CAYZFH010000239.1:0-5280 GCA_964477375.1 uncultured Rhizobiaceae bacterium
GACGACGGCTCGACCAAGGAAGAATGGAAAATGGTCGTCGAGACCAAGAAGATCCTCGATCCCAAGATCAAGGTGACGGCGTCTTGCGTGCGTGTGCCGGTCTTCATCGGCCATGCCGAGGCCATCAACCTCGAGTTCGAGAAACCGCTGTCGGCCGAGGACGCGCGTGCGGCCCTGCGCCGGGCGCCGGGCATCACGGTGATCGACCACCGCCGGGACGAGGGCTATGTCACCCCCGCTGAATGCGCGGGCGAGGACAATGTCTTCATCAGCCGCATCCGCGACGATGCGACGGTCGAGAACGGCATCACCATGTGGGTGGTGGCCGACAATCTGCGCAAGGGCGCCGCGCTGAACGCGATCCAGATCGCCGAAGTGCTGGACAAGTCCTATATGCGTAAGGCCGCCTGATCTGGCTGGATTGAATCGAAAAGGGCGCTGCTCTCGCGGGCAGCGCCCTTTTTCTTTGTGGGATCAGCCGATCAGCTTGCGGAAACCCGGCACGGCGCTGATCAGCGCATAGCTGCCAAAGGCCAGCATGATGGCCGCCGAGACCAGGTCGACATAGCGCAGGCCGTCCAGGCTGAGCGCGCGGCGGAACAGGCCCGCCGCGATGGCGATCATCACCCACCACAGGCACGAACCCACGAACACGCCGGAGACCAGGATCCAGCCCTCGCCCAGCGTCGTGACCCGCTCGATCACGCCGAACGCGGCGAAGATTCCGGCGAACGAAATGATCGTGATCGGATTGGTCATGGTCAGGATGAAGGTCGAGGCGAAATAGCCGAAGCCGTTGCCGCTTTGGGCCGGTTTGATCTCGGATCGCAGGTGCTTGTGCAGCAGAAGCCGCACGCCCAGCACCAAGAGGAAGATGCCGCCCACGCCGCGCACCCAAACCTGATGCTGGATGATCCACTGGGCGACGATGGACAGGCCGAACGCCGCAAACATGCCGAAGATGGAATCGGCCACCGCCGCGCCCAGGCCCGACACGAGCCCGGCCACGGGACCGCGCGCAATTGTGCGCTGGGCGCACAGAACGCCCACCGGGCCAACCGGCGCCGCGATGGCGAATCCAATGATGATGCCGGTACCGAAGAGAGAACCGATCATTCCGGCTAAACGTCCCCGTTGCCGTCTCCGTTCCCCGTCTTTTTTGCGGGGTTCGGTCTTGTCTAACGCAGCTTCTTCGCTTTGAACAGCGTCTTTGGCGCTGTGATCGCCGCCTGTGCCGCGACCAATGCGAGATCGCCCTTCGTATCCGCACGGGCCGTGACGCGCATCAGGGCGTATTGCGCTGAGATGGCGCGGCCCAGCGCCGTGCCCACGTTCCCCCGTTTCAAATAGTGACCGAGGAAGAGAGCGGCGAACGCATCGCCCGCGCCATGCGCGGCCACCGCAAGGCGCGGCGTCTCGGCCAGCCAGGCACCGTTCTTCGCGACCGCCAGTACGGCGATAGAGCCGCGCGCGCCTTCCAGCCCGGACACGACGATGATACGCGGCCCTTTGGCTAGCAGGGTCTCAGCCGCCGCCCGTGCCGAGGGAATGTCGTCCGCCGCGCGTCCCGACAGGAACTCCAACTCGAACAGGTTCGGGATGACGATGTCGCAGACGGCCAACGCCTGGTCGCGGAAGAATTCGGGGATGCCCGCGCGCACATAGAAGCCGCGGTCTTTCTCGCCCATCACCGGATCGCAGCAATAGAGCGCGTGGGGATTGGCGCGTTTCACCGCGGCCACGGCCTCCAGCACGACAGGCCCGTTTGCCGCATCGCCCAGATAGCCGGACAGCACGGCATCGCAGCGCGCGAAGGCGCCGCGCTCGCCGATCCCCTGCACCAGCGCGCGCAGCTCCTCGGCCTCGGCGAAGCGGCCGCGGAAGCCGCCATGGGCGGGATGGTTCGAGAGCGTGACGGTGTTGACCGGCCAGACTTCAAAGCCCAGGCGCTGCAGCGGCAGCGTGGCTGCCGCGTTGCCCACATGGCCGAAGGCGACCGAGGACTGGATGGAAAGGACGTTCATGCGCGGCGTCAGCTTGCCACAGGGGGATCGGCCTTTATAGTCGCCGCGTCCCGTCCGCCGGAGCATCGCCATGGATATCCGCCCGCGCCGCAGCGCCCTTTACATGCCGGGCTCGAACGCCCGCGCGTTGGAGAAGGCGCGGACCTTGCCGGCCGACATGCTGATTCTCGATCTCGAAGACGCTGTGGCGCCTGACGCCAAAGAGGCCGCGCGCCGTCAGGTCACTGAAGCGCTGGCGGCCGGCGGATACGGCGCGCGCGAGTTGATCGTGCGCGTGAATGGCCTTGAGACACCGTGGGGACGCGACGATATCGCCGCCCTCGCGCGCAGCCGTGCCGATGCGGTGTTGTTGCCCAAGGTCGAGAGCGTGGCCGTGGTGCGTGAGGCGGCCGAACTGCTGGCAATAAACGGTGCGCCGGAAGCCATGCGCCTCTGGTGCATGATCGAGACGCCGCGCGGTGTCCTGCGCGCGGCCGAGATTGCGGACGCGCATGCGCGTCTGGCCGGCTTTGTGATGGGTACGTCCGATCTGGCCAAGGACCTGCACGCGCGCCACGTCCCGGGGCGGCTGCCGCTGATCGTCAGTCTCGAACTCTGCGTCCTCGCGGCGCGCGCCCATGGGCTCGCGATCCTCGACGGCGTCCATCTCGATCTCGACGATGCGGAGGGTTTCGCGGCCGCGTGCCGGCAGGGCGCCGAGTTGGGTTTCGACGGCAAGACGCTGATCCACCCCAAGACCATCGCAGCGGCCAATGAGGCCTTCGCGCCGCGCGCCGAGGAGATCGCGTTCGCCGAGAAGATCATCGCCGCGCATGCGGAGGCCGAGGCCAAAGGCCAAGGCGTGGTGGTCGTGGACGGCAAGCTGATCGAAAGCTTGCATGTGGCCGAGGCCAAGCGGCTGGTCGCGATGGCGAAGGCTATTCGCGCGCGGGAAACAAGCTAGATATCGTTGCGGGAGAGGGCTGAATCACAAGACTTTGTTGCAGCCCGGAATCGCTTGTGATAAAGCAAGAGGCGTCGGGTGCGCCCAGCCGCGAAGCCAGCGCAA
The DNA here is from genome assembly GCA_964477375.1 of uncultured Rhizobiaceae bacterium. GTDB lineage: Bacteria > Pseudomonadota > Alphaproteobacteria > CADEGL01 > CADEGL01 > CADEGL01. Next base: position 3,073 of record CAYZFH010000239.1, read on the forward strand.
GTGCCCAAGGGCACGTTCCCGACGCCTCTGGAGCCGGTGAAGGCTCCGGGCCGCGACAGCGGTGAGGCAGCTTCGACGGACGTCCCGCGTGGCGCGTGCTCTGCGAGAGAACTACGCCACCGGCCCCGTGCCTCTCCAGCCGATCCGACCGCCGACACAATCCCGAACCCGATGAAGCCACCGGCGCGTCCCGCAAGGGCTCGCCGACTCTCGAGACCGGGCCGCGCTTCCCCCGAGCAGGACCGCTTGGCCTTGCCCGCCGCTCCACAAGGAAGCGCCAGGCTCACGGACTCGATTCACCAGGCCGAACGTCCGATCGACCTCACACCATGCGCCGGGGCCCGGTGGCGATTCCCGCGGAGGAGGGTCGCCGCCGATACCGGATGCGTCCCGAAGGACGAACCCGAGTCCGCGCCCCGTGTCCGGAACCCGGCATCCGCCGCCCCGTGAAGGGCCGCGGATGGCGATCCGTTCGATGCCCGCGCCGGCAAGCCGGTCGGCATCGCGCACGGACAGGCCCCGAAGGGCACCGTGCCGGACCGCGAGATCCGAACCAAGCGGTGGTGCTTCACGAGGAAGACCGACCGCCGGGTTCCTTCAGCGTGCTCCACGGACGGAGCCCACCGCGCCGCCGGCCTTGCGAAGGTTTCCGAAGAAACCGCCGCGGACCCGGCGACAGAACCCAGACCGTATCGGAACCAGACCACCCGGCGAACGCCCGCAGCCTTGCGGCATGCGAACCATTCTCCGAACCGTCCTTTCGCGCGTGAACGCGGAGGGCGGCTCCCGGGCTTGCGTCTTCCGTCTTCGCGCGGCGGGCCCGAAGGCCTGTGCCGCTTGTTGGCGAAAGACGCTTGCTCCGACACTTTCGCGTACCGTCTTCACGGTATTTTGCTTTTGTTGGAGCGCTCAAGGCGAATACCCGCTCTGCGCGCGATTTTCCTGTGCATGAAAGACGTGGTGCGAACAATCGACGCACACGTTATCCACAAAACGATTCACACCATGTGCCGCGTTCACCACGGCTGGCGACTTGCGTTTACCGGCGCACCACCGGCGGCAATCCCCGCCCGCCCGCAGGGGTCGGGCGGGCGGGGAGCGCTCAGGCCTCTGCTCCCGTGGACGCGGCCGCCGAATGGGCGGCGTTGACCACGGTCAGCGTCTTCCAACGCCCGTCGCGAGTCCGCCAAGGGATGGACTGACCCGCGGAGAGGCCGAGCAGAGCCGTGCCGACCGGTGTCAGGACCGACAGGCGGCCCTGAGCCAAATCCTGGTCCTTGGGATAGACCAGGGTAACGTCGCGCACCTCGCCGCTGTCTTCGTCGCGGAACGAGACATGTGCGCCCATGGTGACCAGCGATGGCGCCGCCTTCTCGACAATCCGCGCGCGCGCCAGCTCGGCCGACAGGCGGTCGGCCACTTCGGGCAGGCGGTCGGATGCGGCCGCGGCCAGGTCGGCCAGGCGGTCGTGGTCCTCGCGCGTGACGGCGATGGGCGGGGCGGCGGTTTCGATCTGCGGTTCCATGGTCTTCTTCTCCTTATGGGCGCCGGAGGGCGCTTTCCCCGCCGCGCGTTCCAAAAGCGGAAACGCGGCGTGGTCCTGCGGCCGCTTCCTTCAAAGCGGCCGGTTTTGGTTTTGGCTTGGGTGAGAGCCCCGGCTTGGACCGGGGCGCTAAAGATTAGGCGTCCGGTTCCGGGGCTATCGCGCCTGCGTGCAGGCGGCCCGAGCGCATAAAGCGGCTGTGTTTGGACGCGATCGTCATGCGCACTCATCTGGTGTGCCGATGCGCGGATTTCAAGCCTATGTCGTTGACTAAGCAGGGTCGCGGGCCATAATCACGGCCGCCAAGAGGGACTTGCGCGGGACTTTGGGGATTTCGGCACGGGAAGCGTCCACCACGGGCGCGCTGCCCGCGCGGCCGCTCGCTTGGGAGAGAATGACGCGATGAGCAGCCATCAACGGCCACTTTCACCCCATCTCCAGGTCTATCGCTGGCAGCTCACCATGGCGATGTCGATCATGCATCGCATCACGGGCGTGGCGTTGGCGGTGGGCACTTTGCTTCTAGTGTGGTGGCTCCTGGCCGCGGCGTCGGGGCCGGACGCCTATGAGGCCGCGCGCGCCTGCATGGGCTCCTGGTTCGGGCGCTTGCTTCTGTTCGGCTGGTCCTTCGCGCTCTTCTATCACCTGTTCAACGGCATCCGGCA
>CAYZFH010000240.1:0-5245 GCA_964477375.1 uncultured Rhizobiaceae bacterium
GGCGCTCGCCGTCGCCGCGCAGGGCGGAGAAGTTGCTGCCCGTGCCGGAGCCGTATTTGAACAGGCGCGCCTCGCGCACCCACAAATCCATGATGCCGCCTTCGTTCACCAGATCGTCGGCGACGCCCTGGATGAAGCAGGCATGCGGCTGCGGCCGCTCATAGGACGAAGGCGAGGCCTCGAGCTTGCCGGTCTCGTGATCGATATAGAAGTGACCCTGCGACGGGCCGTCGACGCCATAGGCCCAATGCAGGCCGGTGTTGAACCATTGCGGCGAGTTGGGCGCCGCCATCTGGCGCGCCAGCATGAAGCACATCTCGTCGTAGAAGGCGCGGGCGTCTTCTTCCTGATCGAAGTAGCCGCCCTTCCAGCCCCAGTAGGTCCAGGTGCCGGCCAGGCGGTTGAACACTTCGCGCGCGCTGGTTTCGCCGCGGCTGCGCTCGGCCTTGGGCAACGCGTCCAAGGCGGCATCATCCGGCGCGTGGCGCCACAGCCACGACGGCACCGTCGATTCCTCGACCGGCTTCAGCGCGGACGCGATGCCCGCCTTGCGAAAATACTTCTGGGCCAGGACGTCGGAGGCGACCTGGGACCAATCGGCGGGGACTTCGATATCCTCGGCCTTGAAGACCACGGACCCGTCGGGGTTGCGGATCTCGCTGGTGGTCTTGCGGAACTCGATGCCGGCGTAGGGCGACTTGCCTTCCACCGTGAATTGCCGACGGATACGCATGGAGCTCCCCCACCTATTGGACGTTTCTGGTTTCGGACGACCCCAACCTAATAGGTTTCAACGACTTAACTTGGGGCTCGGCGTCCGACCCACTATATCTAGTGGTTGTCGCGGCGACGAGTCACAAATATAGCTCCGGGTGCGGGGGACGGTCAACGACCTATTGTGGTTAAAACTTGTTCATCCACAATATGTTGCGATGCAAAAAGGCGGGCAAAGTGCCTGCCGTTTCTGCAATACCTAAGATTTTCGAGGGGTGTTCGGCGCCTGAATTAAGAATCAGTACCTAGCGCTAGGCACGCCAAAAGGGCTTGGCGGACTCGGCAGCGGCATCGGTCTTTGAAAGCCCGAGATCACGCAAGACCCAGGGCTCCATTTCCACCAGTTCGCGCCGCTGCTGCGCACGGGTCTGCCAGGTTGTGATCAATGCGATAAGGCTTCGCCAAAGCCCGCGGGGGGATGCCACGGGCAGGGCTTGGCCTGAGGTGGATTGGTGCAGGTTCGTTTGAGCCATGATACGCTCCGCGATGAAATTTGCTTGGCGGAGCGGTGTTTTCTTAGTTTTTGGCTCTGGTCACAAAGTATCGTTTCTCGGGTACTCATGAGAAAAATTGGGCCACCATGGCGCGCCGCCTTCCATCTCTAAATGCTTTGCGCGCTTTTGAGGCGGCTGCCCGCCACGGCAGTTTCACCAAAGCGGCGGCCGAGCTGAATGTCACCCAAGGGGCGGTCAGCCATCAGGTGAAAGCGTTGGAAGCCGATCTGGGCGTGGCGCTGTTCCGCCGCCTGCATCAGAAGCTCGCGCTCACGCCGGCAGGCGAGGGCTATCTGCCCTCAGTGCGCGAAGGCTTCGACCGGCTTGAGACCGGCACGGCGGAATTGCTGGCGCGGGAGCGCAGCAACCTCCTCACCGTCAGCATGTCGCCCAACTTCGCCGCCAAGTGGTTCGTGCAGCGCTTCGGCGGTTTCACCGAACAGCATCCCGACATCGAGCTGCGCATCACGCCCTCGATCGAGCGCGTCGATTTCCAGGGCGATCATGTCGACGTGGCGATCCGCCATGGCGATGGGCGCTGGCCGGAGCTTCATGTCGCGCGGCTTTGCGGCGAGGAACTGTTTCCCGTCTGCAGCCCGCGGCTGCTGGAAGGAGGTCCGCCGCTGCGCGCTCCGGCAGACTTGCGCCACTACACGCTGCTGCACGACGAGGGCTGGCAGGATTGGCCGATCTGGCTGGAGGCCGCCGGCGTGCGCGGGCTCGATATGACCAAGGGACCGGTGCTGGCTTACAAGAGCTTGGCCATCGACGCGGCGTGCGAGGGAAGGGGGATTGCGCTGGCGCGCACGATGCTGGCGACCACGGATCTCTTGTCGGGCCGGCTGGTTCGTCCGTTCGCGCTTGCCTTGCCCGCGCCCTACGCCTACCACATCGTTTGCCCGAAACATGCGGCGGAGCGTCGCAAGATTGTCGCATTCCGGGAATGGATCACGGCCGAGGCCGCCTCGGATCTCGCGCGCCTCGCGGCATTGCCTCCGGGCACACGGTGACAATGAATTAATTCGACCGCGCGGCGGGTTGTTCTAAAGTCGCCGCGCCAAACCAGCCGCTAGGCTGTGCTGACGGTGTCTTGATGATTCTAGCCTTCGTATCGCGCCGAGCCATGATCGAACGGGTCGAGATCGGCCCGAGCGCGATTCTGCCGACCGATGCGTTGTGGGTAGATATCCTGGATCCCAGCGCCGAGGAGCGCACCCGGGTCGAGGCGGCCTTCGGCATCGCATTGCCGACCCACGACGAGATGCGCGAGATCGAACCCTCCAGCCGGCTCTATTCCGAGAACGGCGCGGCGTTCATGACCGCGACGGTTTTGGCCCAGGCCGACACGCCGCATCCGTCCAGCGATGTGATCACCTTCATCCTCGCGCGCCGGATGCTGATCACCTTGCGCTATACCGAGCCGCGTCCGTTCGCGATTTATGCCCACAAGCTGTGCCGCGCGCCGACGGAGACCGTCAACGGCGGAGAAGATGTCCTGATCGGTTTGTTGGAAGCCTTCGTCGACCGAATTGCAGACGTAGCGGAGCGCATCGGGGCCGAGCTTGACCGGGTCAGCAAGGACATCTTTCAGGTCGGCAATTCGTCTACCGCGGCGGATCTGCAAAGCGTCATCCGCGCGCTCGGCCGGAACGAGGATCTGGCGTCCAGCACGCGCGAAAGCCTGCTCAGCCTGACGCGCATCATCCGTTTTCACGCCGCGACCTTCGAGTCCGAATCGAAGAAGGAGACCAAGGAGGTCAAGACGCGCGTGCGTTCGCTCCAGCGCGACATCGATTCGCTCAACGAGCACGTGGCCTACGAATCCCACAAGATCAACTTCCTGCTCGACGCCACGCTCGGCGTGGTCAACATCGAGCAGAACCGCATCATCAAGATTTTCTCGGTCGCCGCCGTCGCCTTCCTGCCGCCCACGCTGATCGCCAGCATCTACGGCATGAATTTCCAGTTCATGCCCGAGCTGCATTGGGAGCATGGGTATTTCGTGGCGCTTGGCCTGATGGTGCTGTCCGCCATCCTTCCGCTCCTCTATTTCCGCAAACGAAAGTGGCTGTGACCGCATGACGGACGACCAGACGATCGGCGCCATTGTCCTTGGCATCGTCGAGGGGCTGACCGAGTTCCTGCCCGTGTCCTCGACGGGCCACATGATCCTGATCGGCGATCTGTTGGGCTTTCAGGGCCCGCCGGGACGGGTCTTCGAGATCGTCATCCAGTTGGGCGCCATCCTGGCCATCTGTCTTCTTTATGCGGGCAAGCTGACGCGCATTGCGATCGACTTGCCGACCTCGGCGGCGGCGCGGCGCTTCGTGCTGCTGATCTTTCTCGCGTTCATCCCGGCGCTGGTGTTGGGCGCGACGTTGCACGGCTTCATCAAGAGCGTGCTGTTCTCGCCCTGGGTCGTCAGCGTCGCGCTGATTGTCGGCGGCATCGCCATCCTGATCATCGAGCGCATGCGGCCCGCGCCGAAATACCAGGCCATCGAGGAGTTCACGCCGGCTTTCGCCTTCAAGGTCGGGCTGTGTCAGACGGTCGCGATGATCCCGGGCGTCAGCCGCTCGGGCGCCACCATCCTGGGCGCGGTGCTGCTGGGCGCCGAGCGGCGGGCGGCGGCCGAGTTCTCTTTCATCCTGGCCATCCCGACCATGCTGGCGGCCACCGTCTATGACCTCTACAAGAACTGGGCGACGCTCGACTTCTCGGGCGGCACGATGATCCTGATCGGCTTCTTCTTCGCCTTCATCACCGCCCTGATCGTGGTGCGCGCGTTCTTGGCCTATATCGGCCGCCACGGCTTCGCGCCCTTCGGCTGGTATCGCATCGTCATCGGCTCGCTTATGCTGGTCTTCCTGTTCGCGCGCTGAGCGCGGACCGCGGGAGGGGCCGATGGCGAACGTGATGCTTACCTGGTATGCGCGCGCCGATGAGATCGCGCGTGTGAAATCCGGTCTGCCGCGCGGCACGACCGTGTTCGCGCCGAAAACGAAACCGCATTTGTCGCGTTTCGAGGTCGACCACGGCGACCTGATCAAGGCCGCGCCCAAGGCCGACGCGATCATGGGCTGGGTCGTGCCGCCCGGCATCTGGGACGCCGCGAAGAATCTGAAGGCGCTGGCGTGGCTCCATGCGGGCTGCGACGAACTGGACTTCACCATGCTCAAGCGGCGCGGCATCAAGGTTGCCAATATCCGCGGCGGCAACGGCATCGCCGTGGCCGAGCACGCCATGGCGCTGCTGTTGGGCATCGCCAAGCGCGTGGCCCAGCGCCATCAATGGGTGCAGGAGGCCAAGTGGCAGCCGTTCTGGCAGCCGGAAGGCATCGGCACGCTGCTGGAAGGGAAGACTCTGGCCGTGATTGGGCTCGGCCAAATCGGCTCGGCCGTCGCTAAACGGGCCAAGGCTTTCGACATGCACGTCATCGGCGTGCGGCGGCACATGAAGCTGGGCGGCCCGCATGTGGACGAGATCTTCGGACCCGACAAGCTGCATGCGGTCCTGAAGCGCGCCGACTTCGTGCTGCTGTCGGCGCCGCTCACGGGCGAGACGTTGCACATGATCGATGCCAAGGCGCTGGCCGCGATGAAGCCGTCGGCCTTCCTGATCAACATCGCGCGCGGCAACATGATCGTCGAACAGGCGCTACACGACGCGCTGACCAAGAAGCGCCTCGCGGGCTACGCGGCTGATGTGTGGTGGAACTACACCAACTCGTTCCCGGCCACGTACCATTACCCGGTCGTCTCGCGCACCGGCCTGCACCGGCTGCCCAACGTTCTGTGCTCGGGCGATCAGGCCTCAAACGCCGACGGCATGACCGAACGCGAGATCACCATGGGCACGGAGAGCCTGGCGGCGTTCTTCGCGCGCAAGCCGATGCCGCGCGGGGTCGATCTCGATCTCGGCTACTGAGGCTTCGCGGCCGGAACCGCGTGCTCCTGGTATTGGGGCAGATCGTCCGT
>CAYZFH010000241.1:0-5174 GCA_964477375.1 uncultured Rhizobiaceae bacterium
AATATCGATTTCTTATACTCGAGCTTGCGCGGCGCCTCGTACGCGAGCGCGCGGCGCGAATCGACCTTTACTGCTTTACGCCGCAAGAGGCCGACTTCTATCGGGCGCAGGGCGAACCTGGCCTATTTCAATCAATCATCGACGCGAACATCCTGTATCCCGCCGCTCGGGAAGCGCCTCCGAAGATGGAGGATGTCATCGCCGAGGCACGGCGACACGAGCGCTGGCTTGGCCTCAACTACAACGAGCTGATCGCCGGCGACAGGCACTTTGGCCGCGGCTTTGCCCTCGGCGGAGCCGGTCATCCGCGATCACGCCTGTCGGAACGCACAAGCCTGCAGCAGATTTTGCATGCCTACAACAAAGCCATCGCGTTTTGGCGCCACGAAATCGAACAGAAACGGCCCGATTTCATGCTGATGGGAGGGACAATCCCCGGCACGGTCGCATTGGCTATGGGCATCCCTTATCGAACGATCGCGACCGGCCGCTATCTTGGCTACCACTATTGGGCGGAAAATTTGTTTTTCGAAACCCCACGCGTGGCCGAGGCCTATGGCAAATACAGTTCACATGCGTCTTCGGCGCGTTCGATCGAACGGCCGTATGACGGCCACGCCAAGCCGCGCCTGGATTTCATCCGCGACGCGACACTGATTGGTTTGGCAAAGCAGCTGGCGCTTATAACGGCGCGAACGGCCTATTGGCATTTGCGTGGATATGAGAAGCGCACGGGTTACTACCTCTCGCAACAGCTCGGATACACGATTCGCAAGTTTCGTGATGGGCGGCGCCTGACCCGTGGATTGGCGAAATTGTCCGACCTTTCCGGCAAGCGATTTGTATTCTATCCACTTCAGACGGAGCCCGAGCAGTCGTTGCAGGCGTTGTCGCCCGAATACTTCTTTCAGCTCGAAACCATCGCCGCGATTGCGCGAGATCTTCCGGCCGACGTTCTTCTCGTGGTCAAAGAAACATTCTGGTCGCTTGGCCGCCGTCCAGCAGATTTTTACGATCAGATCATGGACTTCAAGAATGTCGTGATGATGGACATGCTTGAGTTGGGCCTCGATGTCGTCAGGGCGGCCGATGCGACAATTACCATCACGGGAACGGCCGGGTTTGAGGCCGCCGTCATGGGCCGGCCCGTCGTCGCGCTTGGCTGTCACAACCTCTACAACATCCTGCCGCATGTCTTCGTCATCAAGCATCTGCAGGATTTGAAGCCAACTCTGGCCCACATTCTCGAAGACGGAATCGATGTCGAGAAGTCTCGGAAAGACGGGCAGCGATTTCTGGAAGCGGTGGTTACGACGGCGTTCGATTTGCGCGGATACAATTTCCTTAGGCCCGCCGAGATCGAAACGGCGGCCGTTGAAGACGCTTATCGGTCGCTTCTGGAAAGCCTTGAGACCAAAGCGACCGTCGCTGCATGAAGCCGCCGGTCCGCATCATCGCGCGCTTGGACATCAAGGGTCCCAACGTCGTGAAAGGTGTGCATTTGGAAGGCCTGCGTATCGTGGGCAAGCCCGGTGAGCTCGCGCGGCGCTATTACGAACAGGGCGTGGACGAAATCGTCTATATGGACATCGTGGCTTCGCTCTACGGCCGCAACAACATCCTGGCTGTGGTTGAAGAAGCAGCGCGCGACGTGTTCGTGCCGCTGACGGTCGGCGGCGGCATCCGTTCGCTGGACGATATCGTTGCAGCGTTGCGCAGCGGCGCCGACAAAGTCGCCATCAACACAGCGGCCATCGCGCAGCCCGCCTTTCTCAAGGAAGCGGCGGAAGCGCTGGGCTCTCAGTGCATCGTTCTTTCGGTCGAGGCTAAACAACGCGCGCCCGGAAAATGGGAAGCCCTGACCGACAATGGCCGCGAAACCACCGGTGTCGATGTCCTCGATTGGGTCGTGGAGGCCGAGCGGCTTGGTGCGGGCGAGATCCTGATCACGTCGGTCGATCAGGAAGGCACCAAAGGCGGCTTCGACACCGCGCTGATCGGGGCCGTGCACGAACGGGTGCGTATCCCGGTGATCGCCTGCGGCGGGGCCGGAACGCCCGAGCATGTGCGGGCGCTGGTCGCGACAGGCACCATCGATGCGGTCGCCTGTGCCAGCATCTTTCACTATGGCACCGCGCCGGTGCCCGCGTTGAAGGCCTATCTGGCGGATCAGGGTGTCGCGGTGCGACCGTGATCACCGTCGTCGACTATGGGCGGGGCAATCTGTTCAGCACCGGCCAAGCGCTGCGTCATCTGGATGCGCCTTACGAAATCACCGCGGAGGCAGGTGCGATCGAGCGGGCCGAACGCATCGTTCTTCCCGGAGTGGGCGCATTCGGCGACTGCATGGAGGGCCTACGGTCGCGCGGCCTGATCGAACCCTTGAAGGGCGCCGCCGCTCGCGGCGTGCCTATGTTGGGCATCTGCGTCGGCGCCCAGGTCATGCTGGAAGCGGGCGAGGAGTTCGGGCGGCACGATGGCCTCGGCCTCATCGCTGGAACGGTGCGCCGCCTGCCGGAAGGTAACGGCGGACCCGATGCGATCCGAATTCCCAACGTCGGCTGGCGCGCGCTCCGGACGTGCGGTGCATTCTTCGACGGCCTACCCGATGGCGCCATGGTGTATTTCGTTCACTCCTATGCGCCGTTCGTTGCCCGCGACGAGGACATTGCCGCGACAATCGCGGTCAACGGCCTGGATGTTCCGGTCGCTTTCCGGCGCGGCAACGTCCTTGGATTTCAGTTTCACCCGGAGAAAAGCGGTGCGATCGGCCTCGGCCTGATCGACCGCTTTGTCCGCTTCACGCCCTGACGAGAGAATAATGGCCGACACGATCGAGAAGGACGGCAAGACCTATTTGATGGACCCGAAGGAAGGTCCGCTGGAAATCAAATATGGGCTGCCCGGTGAAGTGAAGTTCTGCGGGAGCTGCGTGATGTCGAACCAGCGGCCCGCATCGGCCGTGGAGTTCGAGCACCACGCCAATTCCAAGAAGACGACCTTGGCGCTCAATGCAGAGGGTATCTGCGACGCCTGCCTCTATGCGCGCATGAAAGACACGATGGTCGATTGGAAGGCGCGCGAACGCGAGCTGCAGGAGGTCTGCGACCGCTATCGTTCGCGCAACGGTTCCTACGACTGCCTGGTGCCGGGTTCGGGCGGCAAAGATTCCATCTACGCCTCGCACGTCCTGAAGGCGAAATACGGCATGCACCCGTTAACGGTGACGTGGGCACCGCATTTGTATACCGACGTGGGCTGGCACAATTTCCAGGGCTGGGTGCATAAGGCAGGCTTCGACAATTTCCTGTTCCATCCCGACGGTCAGGTGCATCGCAAGCTGACAGCCCTGGCTTACAAGAATCTTCTACACCCCTTCCAGCCCTTCATCCTGGGTCAAAAAAACTACGCGCCGAAAATGGCGTTGCGCATGAACATTCCCCTCGTCTTCTACGGCGAGAACGAGGCCGAGTACGGCAATCCGATCTCGGAGAACAAGCAGGCTCAGCGCGACGCGTCGTACTACGCCCGTATCCGCGCGGCGAACGCCCAGATGTATTTTGGTGGCGTCCCTTTGCAGGATCTGCCGGCGCACGGCATCGAGATCGGCCGCATGGAGCCGTATATGCCGGCCGACGCAGAAGAACTGGCGAAGGGGGAAATCCAGGTGCACTACCTGGGCTATTACCTCAAGTGGACGCCGCAGGAATGTTACTACTATTCCGTCGAGCACGCGGGCTTTCAGGCCAACACCGAGCGCACCGAAGGCACGTACTCCAAGTACAACTCCATCGACGACAAAACCGACGGCTACCACTACTGGACGACGTTCATCAAATTCGGCCTGGGCCGCTCGACCTATGACGCCAGCCAGGAAATTCGCAACCACCACATCAATCGCGAGGAAGGCGTAGCGCTTGTGCGCCGCTATGACGGCGAAGTGCCGCGCAAGTTTCTCAAGGAGTTTCTTGCCTATCTCGACATGGAAGAAGCTGAGTTCTTCGAAACCGCGGACCGTTTCCGTTCGCCGCATCTGTGGCGCAAGACCGCGACGGGCTGGGAGCTTCGACACAAGGTGAGCTGACATGGACACACGCGTGGACATGGAGCGATTTCGGCGCGACGGCTATCTACGCCTGAAAGGCTTGTTCTCGGCCGAAGAAATGGCTTCATTCAATCGCGGGGCGGATGCGTGCCAAGCCGCCCGCACCGCAGGCGAGAGCATTGGCGAGGACCTACTGGCCAATCGCCATCTACGTCACATCATGCTCGACGAACGAATCCTGGCCGTGGCAAGGGCCTTAGTTGGCGGCACGCCAATTTATTTCGGCGATGGCCAGTTCGTCGTCCACAAGCCCACCAACAAGGTCGGCACCTATCACAAGGACAATGTGGACCGCCTGGACAACGACGGCCCGGACTGGCGTAGCGAATATAATCTGGTTCGATTCGGGGTTTATCTGGAGCCGCACGTGGGAACGTCGGGCGGCTTGTTGGTGCAGGCCGGCTCACACAAGCATGTGGCCCATTCTCGTGTCTCGGAAGTGCTGAACGAAGAGCTCGTCCGACCCCTGACATTCAAAGCCCGCTACATGGGCCTTCCCCTCGGTGACGTGGTCGTATGGAACCTCCGTCTAACGCATGCGGGAATGGGCCGGTACCTCCGGCTCGCGCCATTCATCCCCATCACGGAGCGCAACGGACGCTTCGTGCCCGAATTCCTCAAATCCACACCCGTCGGCGGGCAGCGCCGCGCCGTCTTCTTCACGTTGGGTGCTGCCGGCGCCCATCTGGACCGCTATCTCACCTATCTGAAGACGCGTGGTTATCAGGTCGAAACTTGGAAGAACTCGCCCTATGGCCCGTCGGAGCGTGACGCGGCCGCGGGCAAGGATGTCGAGATTCGCGACATGTGCACTGAAGTACTGGCCGATCTCACGGCTGGGCGCAGCATCGGTCAAAGCCGCAAGTGGCAACCTCAGCCCTATTGAGCGCTTCGGTGAACTCCTCAGGCACCTCCGGCCAGGAAGTCATCTGCGGCTGCTTCAACCTGACGCGCGGCGACCTGGAAAAAGCCGCCACGGGCTCGAACTTCGAGCAGTTCCTCGAGGAGACCCGTGCGGGAAGCCGCTGCACGGCATGTCTTCTGGACGTCGAGTATCTTTTCGTGAATG
>CAYZFH010000242.1:0-5167 GCA_964477375.1 uncultured Rhizobiaceae bacterium
TGATGGACCCGCAGAAGGTCGATCAGAAGCTGGCCACGCTGAAGGGCGAGCTGAAAATCACGGAAGCCCAGACGCCGGCGTGGAACGGCGTGGCTGACGCGGTTCGCGCGAACGCCAACGCCATGCGCTCGGCCGCCGAGGCGAAAAAGGCCAGCGGCAAGCAGACCGACGTGCTCAAGCGCATGGAATCGCGCGACCAGTGGGCCAAGCTGCGTGCCCAGAACTCGGATCGTCTTTTGACCGCGTTCCGCCCGCTCTATTCCCAGCTGAATGACGAGCAGAAGCAGATCGCGTCCGAGAAGTTCATGCAGCATCAAAAGCATGGTCAGCAGGGCCAGAAGAAGGCCGGCTGATCGAGCCTAGAGACGAAGGGCGCGCCGCGGATGATCCCGCGGCGCGCCTCTTCTTTTAATTACTCTGCAGGAACCGCATAGCTGTCCGGGTTCGGCAGCCGGCGCGGCAGCAGAAGCACCGCGCAGAGAATCAGGCCTGCGCATCCGGCTAGGATGTGGAACAGCGTGTCGAAGCCCCAGCGCGCGTGGATCGCGCCGATGAAGGGCAGGGCGATGGCCAGCGAGGTGAAGCTGACCACATAGCGCACGCCATAGACGCGCGCGCGGAAGTCGCCGCTGGCCATCTTGCCCACCATGTAGTCGTTGATGGGGATCTGGCCGAACGCGCCGATCATGAAGCCGAGTGCGATCGCCAGCGCCATCAGGTCGAGCTGGCCGGGCATGAGTGCGAAGAATGCCACCTGGATCGCGGCGACGCCCAGGAACACGGTGCGCGGCCCGTGTTTGTCTAGAAGCGAGCCGACCACGAGCTGGGCCAACGAGGCCACGGCGAAGACGAGGAATGCCAGCACGCCGACCATGGTGGCGGAGCTCGATGGCGAGCCCGCGCGGATGGCGTCGACCCACGTCACGAAGTCGCCGGCCACGCCCTGCAGCTTTTCGTCGAAGATCTTCGGCAGGGCATAGGTGGTGGCCTGGAAGATGATGCTCGCCACCGAAGTGGTCAGGAACACGATCATCGAGATGCGCACCAGGATGCGCCGGTAGTCGGGCGACAGCTTGGCGCCGGCCGATTTCTTACGGCGGACGGGCGGATTGACGATGCGCGGCCATTGCAGCGCCGCGTAGAGGATGCCGACCGCGATCGAGACCAGGCCCGGCAGGATGAAGGCGGTGCGCCAGCCGCCATGGTCGATCATATAGCCGGTGAGGAGCGCCGCGCAGGCGACACCCAGATTGCCCCACACCCCGTTCACGGCCAGGCGCATGCCGGTGTTCTTCCACTTCTCGACCACCAGCGCCAAGCCGACCGGGTGATAGATCGCCGCGAACATGCCGATGGTGAACAGGCCGATGCCGGCCTGGACCGGTGTGTCGACGAAGCTGGTGGCGATCGAGGCCAGGCCGATGCCCACGAAGAAGACCGCCATCATGCCCTCGCGGCTCCAGCGGTCGGCCAGCCAGCCGGCGGGCAGCGAGAACAGGCCGAAGGCGAAGAAGCCCGGCGCGGCATAGGCCAGCAGTTCCGAATAGCTCAGCCCCCATTCGCGGATGAGCGCGAGCGCCGCGACGGTCGCGAAGATCAGCGTGAACATGTGGTCGAGGAAGTGACCCACGTTCAGCAGGAAGAAGTGGAGTCGCTCGGGGTTTTGCGCCGCTCTTGTCTGGGTCATATCCCGCTGTCCGAATTTCGCGTTGGAGCACCTTAAGCGGGCCGTTCAACCGCCGCAATTTGGCCACATCGGGCCATTACCCACGCACTTTCGCGCGCGCCCCGTCACGCCCTGATCACAACGGGCTTGCCAGACTCATGCGTACGTGATTCAAGAGCGCCGCTTTCGGTTGGTGGGTATCAATGGGTTTCATTCGCTGGATTTTGGGTGTCACGGTCGTGGTGGCTATCGTCGCCGGTATCGCCGGCACGCAGCTGACCGGGCCGGTTTCGATCCCGCCGATGCTCCAACCCGCCGTCAATTCGCTGTTCGACCTGGGCAAGGTCGATTTCGTCCATTACGACGTCACGCCCGACCGCGCCGACAAATTGCGCCTGCGCGCGGTCGTCTCGAACGGCAATGCCGTGCCGGTCGAGGGGATCGAGGTGCGTTGCGCGCTTCTCGATAAGAAGGGCCATACGGTCGACGACGAGACGTTCCAGCTCGACCAGCGTATTGGGGCGGGCGCTCAGCGCGAGATCAACACCACGGTCCCGTCCCATCCGCGCGGCGAGTGGACGAACGCGCAATGCTTCGTCACGGCCGCGGCCCCGGTCCAGAAGCCCGTACGCGCCGGCTAGCGCGCTGTAAGGCGCTCGCGATAGGCGCGGATACGCCGCGCGTTGGTGCCGACATCGCTGCGCCCGACGCGCGACAATGAGCGCACATCCACCACGCTGCCTGACCCGTCCGCGCGCACGCGCACGGCGATGTCGTCCTTGAAGCCGAACCAGAGCGTCTGGTCCGTGGCTTCGAGGATCCCGCGTGCGGGATCCGCGGCCACGATCGACCAGCCCATCGCCCGCGCGGCGTCGAGCGCGCGCGTGAAGGCCTGCGCGGGCGCAACGTCCATCCGGATCGGAACGATGTCGGGATAAGCCGCGTGCTGCTGCGCGGCGATGTCGGCGCCGTAATCGGTGCTGTTTGCGGCGCCCGCGCGCAGCGGCAGCACCGCTTCAAAGACGGGCGGGTCGGTGGGATCGGTCGTGATGTCGTGAATCGGCGGCACGCTCTTGGCCGTGCGGAGTTGGAGCAGGGGCAGCGAAGCAGCCACGAGACCGATCGCGCCGACTACAAGCGCCAGCACGGCCGTGCCGCGCGACCCGCGGCGCCAAGTCCATGCCGCACCGATCATGGCGATCAAACCACCACCACCGGCCACGAAGGTTGCCGTGCGCAGAAGCGCGAACGCATCGGGCAGCGCCCACCAGCCCCAGCGATAGCCAAGGCCGGCCAGGGCCAAGGCGGCGGCGCCCGCGAGCGCAACGGCGATCCCGATCACCGCGATGGCGCGCGCGGCCTTGGACGGGCGTGATGGTGGCATCGGCGGGCCTCCGTTGAAGCCGCCGATCTTGTCCCATGGCGCGGGGCGCGGCTACGGTGCGGGGCGTTTTCGCACCAATCAGGATGACGGATGGGCAGAATCGGTCTTTTTGCCGTCGGAGCCGCGCTGAGTTTGGCGGCCTGCGCGCCCCCGGCGCCGTCCTGCGCGCCGCCCGCCGTGCCGGCCGCTGGCTTCGAAATCTATTTCGGGCGCGACAAGCCGGGCGGTGAGGTATCGGAGGCCGAATGGCAGGGCTTCGTGGACGAGATCCTTAGCCCGCGCTTCCCGGACGGCCTGACGGTCCTGGACGCGAAGGGGCTGTGGCGCGATCCGCGCAGCGGGAAAATCCTCGGCGAACGGACCAAATTGGTGCTGGTCACGGCTCCGGACCCGGCCGGTGCGCGGCAGGTCATCGCCGCCGTCGTGGCCGATTACCAGCGCCGTTTCGACCAACACACCGTATTGCGGGTGGAACGGCCGGTTTGCGCCATATTTTGAGGGAATCCATCCACGAGATTCGGGTTTCGGGAGCGCAGGGTTTTCGCCTGGACGCCGTACATCTAGAGACGGCAAGAGGCCCCTGGCGGGGCCGGCCGACAGGCCAGGAGAGACCCGATGCCCATCGACAGCTGCCAACGGCTGAAAACGACCGTTCTCGCCGCCAGCGTGGCCCTGATGTTTGCGGCCGGCGCCGGAACTGCATTCTCGGCCGGCCCGCCTCCGCCGCCCGCAGGCGAGCAGGGCGGTCAGAAGGGTGGCCCGGGTGGTCCGCGCGGCGGGATGATGGATCCGCAGCGGGTCGAGGAGCGGATCACAACGCTCAAGACCGACCTGAAGATCACGGAAGCCCAGACGACGGCCTGGAACGGCTTTGCCGACGCGATGCGCGCGAATGCCGCCGCGATGCAGAGCGCCGGAGCCGCCATGCGCCCGGCCGAGGGCGCGCAGCCCGACGCCCTCAAGCGGATGGAAGCCATGGACGCGATGGCAAAGACCCACGCGCAGGGCGCCGAGCGGATGCTGAATGCATTCCGTCCGCTCTACGCGCAGCTGAACGACGAACAGCGCAAGATCGCGGCGGAGAAGCTGGCGCCCCCGCCGCCGCCCCGCGGCTGACGGCAGGGAGTTTGCGATTGGCATGCCTATGCGGAGCGGGCGTTCTCGGCACGCGGCGATCGGAGCGGGGACCGCCCGCGCATGGATAGCGACGTCACCGACGAGATGCTCATGGAGCGCATCGCGGAAGGTGACCGCGGCGCGTTCCACACGCTTACGCGCCGGCACCTGCCGCGTTTCCTCCGCGTCGCGACACGGATCATGGGAAACGCCAGCGAGGCCGAGGACGTGGCGCAAGAGGCGTTCCTGCGCGTCTGGTCCCACGCGGACCGGTGGGATGGCGCAAAGGCCAAGGTCACGACCTGGATGCACCGGATCGTGGTCAATCTTTGTATCGACCGGAAGCGCAAGGCGCGCACGGTGCCGTTGGATGAAGCGGGCGATCCCGCGGATCCGGCACCCAGCGCCAGCGACGATCTGTGGCGGACGCAGATGGCCGGACTGGTCAACCAGGCGGTGGGTGAATTGCCCGAGCGGCAAAGGGCTGCTTTGGCGCTGTGTTACTTCGAGGAGATGAGCAACGTGGAGGCCGCGCAGGCTTTGTCGGTATCGGTTTCGGCGCTCGAATCGCTTCTGGTGCGGGCGCGCCGGACCGTGCGTGACCGGCTGACGGCGATGGGCCTCAAGACGGCGGTGGAGGAATGAGCATGTCGATGGAACGCTTCAAGCGGTTGCTGGATGCCTATGGCGCGGATGCGCGGCGTTGGCCCGAGGCGGATTGGACGCGGGCGCAGAGTCTTCTGAGCGCCTCGCCCGATGCGCGCAAGGAATGGAGCCGCGCGGCTGCGCTCGACAGTTTGCTGGATCATCATCCGGCGAAGGTCGACGACGGTGCGGTGGAGCGCAGCTTCGACCGCATCGTGGCCGAACTGGACCGCCGCCAGGCCGCGCCGCAGGCCCCTGCGCCGTTCATCACCCGCTTCGCGTCGTCCACCGCGCCGCGTGCGTCGTTCTTCGCGGTGATCGCCGTGCTGGGTTTCCTGTTCGGTCTGTCGGGTTGG
>CAYZFH010000243.1:0-4620 GCA_964477375.1 uncultured Rhizobiaceae bacterium
ATCGTCGGATAGGAGTCTTCGGCGATGATTGATCTGTACTTCTGGCCAACCCCGAACGGATATAAAGCAGCTATAATGCTGGCAGAGTTGGACTTGGAGTATCGTGTAATTCCGGTTGATATAACGGCAGGTGAGCAGTTTCATCCGGAATTTCTGAAGATCAATCCAAACAACAAAGTGCCGGCCATCGTGGATCACGATGGCCCGCACAACAAGCCATATGCAGTTTTTGAATCCGCGGTCGTTCTTATCTATCTCGCGGAAAAGTCCGGTAGATTTCTCTCTCAGGATCCTGAAAAGCGCTACGATACGCTAAAGTGGCTTGTATTTCAGAATACGACGATGGGTCCAATGCTGGGCCAAGCGCACCACTTCATGGTGTATGCGACTGAGAAGATCGATTACGCGATCGAACGTTATGATCGGGAAGTTGGTCGAATATACAACATTCTCGAGAAGCGCCTTGGCGAATCTGAATATCTCGCCGGCGAGTATTCCATCGCTGACATCAGCACATTCCCTTGGGTTCGCACGCGAAAGCTGCATCGACGTGACTTGTCGGAGTACCCGAACATTGATCGATGGTACCAGGCGATCAAAGACCGTCCGGGGGTTAGGGCGGGCATAAATACGTTGTCCGACAGCAAACAATGGGAAGCGAAGCCGGGCACCGAGGCCTGGAAGAATATGTTCGGAAAGAACTGAAGTTCGCAACAATCCAAAAGCGAGCGTCGACTCGAATGACTAACTGGGTAAAAGCCGCTTTTACCAAAGATGTGTCGGATGACAGCATTCAGCAGCTCAATATCAACGGATGCAAAGTTGCGCTCTACCGCTGCGGCGAAGAGTATTTTGCCACGTCTGACGTTTGTACTCATGCCTATGCACTTCTGTCCGACGGTTGGCTCGATGGTTACGAGATCGAGTGCCCGCTTCATGGCGCCCGCTTCGATGTTCGAACGGGCGCGGCGTTGACCTCACCAGCAGAAACGGCCCTGGCAACCTATCCTGTTCGTGTCGTCGGTGATGCTGTGGAAATCGATGTCACCTCGGCACCGTCTAATCCCGACGCGTCAACCTAACTTAACGGCAAGGGGGGCGACGATGTCGCCATTTAGTGTGACGCCCCCATCTCGTCCGAAATAGCCGCTCCGCTTTGCTACAAGAAAAATAGAGGAGGTCGAATTGACCAGCTTCAGGTCGGAAGTACCCAGCCCTGTGAGGCCGAGCGATGGTGGTGTCAGAGGTGGGCCAATCACACCCGAAATGGTTTCGAAGCTGCTGGACGATCGACCCGATGACGGAATATTTCGGGTAGATCGGACGGTGTTCACCGATCGGGATATTTTTGAGCGCGAACTTACTCACGTTTTCGAAGGGACTTGGGTTTTCGTCGGGCTGGAAAGTCAGTTACGCAAGCCGAATGACTTCGTGACGACGTACATCGGGCGCCACCCCGTCCTGATTACAAAGGACGGGACTGGAGAAATTCGATGCTTCTTTAACACCTGTCGCCACCGCGGGGCAATCGTTTGCCCCTTTAAGAAGGGCAATCAGAAATTCCATGTTTGTCGCTATCATGGGTGGTCGTACGATAGTGCCGGCAAGAATGTTTCGATGACCGATGAGAAGGATGGCCAGTATCCGCCGTCCTTTCTTGCGGATGATCATGGCCTCAAGCCTGTTCCCAAGATTGCAAGCTATCGAGGGCTTCTGTTTGCAAGCGTGTCGCCCGACGTGCCGACGCTAGAGGAGCATCTTGGTGACGCGCGCGCGTTTATCGATCTCGTTGTCGATCAGGGCGTCGAAGGGCTGGAGTTCGTTGACGGAAACGTAAGCTACACGTTCGACGCCAATTGGAAGCTTCAGTTCGAGAACGGGCTTGACTATTACCACTTCGCTTCAACGCACAGTTCGTATATCGACGTTCTCAAGAAGCGTGAAGTGCGGAGAGGACCGCTAGAAGTAAAGCCGTGGAATCCGACAGAGACCGACCCCGACGCGCAAGGAAGCTTCAGCCTGGCGAGGGGGCACGCGATGATGTGGTCCATTCACGCGTCAAGGGTTTATAAGCTCCGCCCTCTCAATCAGGATGGCAAACTTCTGTCGACGGTTCAGGGGCAGACTCGGGAAGACAAGCTCAGGTGGATGTTTCGTCAGCGCAATCTCACGATTTATCCTAACCTGCAGATCGTTGATATCGGCACGCTGCAGTTGCGGACGTGGCGGCCATTGGCTCCGGACAAGACGGAGATTACGTCTCACTGTCTTGCCCCAATTGGTGAAAGTGACGAGGCGCGCCGCGTTCGCATCCGTCTGTACGAGGATTTCTTCAATCCGAGCGGTCTTGCGACGTCCGACGACAACGTCATGTACGAGCTTTGCCAGACCGGCTACGGAGCTCGTTTCGCTGGTCCTACGCAGGGGTATGCGCGAGGCTTGAGGCCGAAGTCCGGCGAGGCACTCAACTACTCTTCCGAATTGCAGGTTTCACCTGATCGGTGGACCTATGGAGCGCCCCTGTTCGGCGATGAGACATGCTTTCATTCCGGTTACCGGGAATGGCTGCGCCTTATGACTCGTGATCCCTCGGAAGGCTAGGTTAGCGACATGTCAGAGGATGATTACCTGAAGATTGCTACTCGCGTTCTCTTCACGGAGGCAAGACTTCTGGATCAGAAGAAATTCCGCGATTGGGTCAAGCTCTACGCTGACGATGCGATTTTCTGGGTGCCGGCCTGGAAGGACGAGTACGAGACGACGTCCAATCCGAACCGCGAGCTTTCAATGATATATCATGAGAACTCATATGGGCTGAGTGACCGAATTGACAGGATACAGTCGCGAAAGTCCATCACGGCGATGCCGCTTCCGCGCACGGTTCATTCCTATACGAACATCATGGTCGATGCGGCCTCGACGGATTCGATCGAGGGAAATGCCTGCTTCACGGTTCATACGTACGATCCGCGCGCTTGTAAAAGCCATACCAACTTCGGACGCCTTGAATTTCGGCTGCGCCGTCTTGGAGAGGCTTGGCTGATCGGATTCAAAAAGATTTCCCTTACGAACGATCAAATGGCCACTGCGCTCGATTTCTACAGCGTCTAGCAAGTGCGTCGCAGATGAATATCAGCAGAATCTGCCAACTAGCCTTCGGCTGAAGGTATTGAATGTGAGAGTGCTCGGCGCCTGTCAACGGCGGATAAGGAGGACGGGCGCGCCGAATGTGCCCTTCCCCTACAGGGAGCGCTAAAATGCGTTTTGTGATTGTCGGAGCAGGCCTCGCGGGGCACACAGCCGCCGTGCATCTTCGCGAGTTGGCGCCACAAGCCAAGATCGATATTCTCGGAGACGAACTCGGCCTGCCGTATGATCGCCCGCCGCTGTCCAAAGAAGTCCTTGGCGAGGGCGCACCGCGCTATCTGGCAAACGCGGAGACCTATCATGAGAACGGTATTTCGTATCATCCCGGACAAACCGCGACGCAGATCGATCGAAACCGCTCCGAAATTCTAACCGCTTGCGGAAATGCTTATGCTTACGATCGGCTACTCCTCGCGACCGGATCGCGGGCGAGAAAATTGCCGGATAGCGTCGGGCAAAGCTCGAAAATTCTCTATCTGCGAACGCTTGAAGACGCGGTTCGCTTGAAATCCGTGCTTCGGGAATCGCGTCGAATTGCTGTGATCGGCGGCGGGTTCATTGGGTTAGAGGTTGCTGCCGCCGCTCGGGCGATGGCCTGCGAGGTTTTTCTGTTTGAGATGACGGATCGGATACTATCTCGCGGCATGCCTGCTATCCTGAGCCGTTGGGCTGAGAAATTGCATCGCCTGAACGGAGTCCAGTTCGAATTTGGCTCAAAGATCGATTCAATTCATCATCAGGATGATGGTTCGTTGCGATTGCGCTGGAATGCATTCGCAGATGTCGACGCAGTCGTTGTCGGGATCGGGGTTCAACCCAACACCCAACTTGCATCGGACGCGGGGCTGGACGTCGATGATGGTATTGTCGTGGATGATCGCTGCCAGACATCTGATCCGGCGATCTTCGCTGCGGGAGAGGTGACGTCACACCCCGTCTTAGGCGGCGCGTTTCGTCAGCGACTTGAGTCCTGGAAGGTGGCCTCGGGCCAATCGCTGGTCGCGGCGAAATCCATGGCAGGGATTGACTCGCATTATGCGGAGCCGCCGTGGCTATGGTCGGACCAGTTTGGACACAACATTCAGTCGTTAGGAGTGCTGCAAAATGCTGACCGCAGTGTCGTGCTGGACGATCCTGAAACGAACAATTGGACGGCAATCTTCCTCGATAGTCACGATAAAATTGCCGGCGCAATCGCGGTGAACAACGGCCGTGATATTTCGATGCTAAAGCGTGCCTTGCTTCATGACGGAATCATTCCAGAGAAACTGCTCAATAGAGCCGCCAGATAGCGCTCCTATTACGTGTTCATCATGAGAACCGAGATACCGAGCGATATGCTTGGCTTCGACCAAACTCATTGCGCCTATGTTGGCGCGGTTCATGGCGACGGACAGAAGCTTTTTTGAAGGCTCGCCGAGTGCGTCATTTCGCTAAGCGAGCCGAAGGGTAGCCCTCGGAGAGCATCCTCAG
>CAYZFH010000243.1:4630-5156 GCA_964477375.1 uncultured Rhizobiaceae bacterium
GGAAGTTCTTACGCGATACGTCGATATTGGTTGTGAAAAATTCTGCGATGCCTTTTGTTGCCGAGAGTTTTCCGATGCTTCCTGACGTTCGCTAAGGCTCTCCGTTCTGCGCTTCTGCTTCCGTTGACGTGGAAGGCGGCGCGCCTCAGGGTAGCTCTTCGATTGTAGGGGAGGAGTAACCTTGATACGGCGTGGTCCGGAGCTCGAACGCAGTGTCCAAATTGAACGCGAGGCGACGGCAGATAAGTCGATGCCCTGTCATCAAGGTCGACGCCTTCCGTTTGCGCAGCGGTTGACCTGCACCGTCGCGGAGGCTTGTGAAGTGACCGGTCTCGGGCGGACCAAGATTTATGAATTAATCGGCGATGGTCGAGTTACCACGACGACCGTCGGTCGTCGTCGGCTAGTCATTGTGCAATCACTGCTGGCTCTGGTTGGCGTCAATACGACACCAGCCGACCGCGGATAGGTTCGCGGCTCCTGATGACAGTCACCCGAACAGGTGCGGAAGCTGACGACAGCAGGC
>CAYZFH010000244.1:0-5131 GCA_964477375.1 uncultured Rhizobiaceae bacterium
GATTGGCGTTGACCAGATCGGCCTTGCGCAGATCGGCATTGGTCAAATCCGCGCCGGCCAAATCGGCCTTCACCAGCTTCGCATCCTGAAGCACCGCGCCCTTGAGCTTGGCGCCCGGCAACTGCGCGTCGTTCAGGTTGGCGGCGGTCAGGTCGGCCGCGCCGAAATCGGCGCCTTTCAGCCGCGCGCGCTCGAAGACGGCGCTGGCCAGATCGGTGCCCACGAAGGACGCGCCCTCGAAATTCGAATCGCTGAAATGAGAGTTGCGGAGCTGCGCGCCGTCCAAGTTCGCGCCCGCGGCGCTGGTGCGCAGGAACACGGCGCGCGACAGATCGGCGCGGGTGAAGCGCGCGCCGGTCATCGTCGCGTCCGAGGCCGAGATGTGCATGGCCTTGGAATCCTCCGCGCGGACGCCGGAGAGGTCCGCATAGAAGAACGTGGCGGCGTAGAGATTGGCCTTGGTCAGGTCGGCCTTCACCGCGCGCGTGCGGATCAACATGGCCTCGCGCAGGTCGGCGCCGTCCAGCTTGGCGCCGGACAGGTCCGCATCGCTTTTGTCGCATTTACGCCAATCGACCCCGGGCGCGGCGGCATCGCCGCAGGCCGCATGGGCGGCCACAGACGACAGGAACAGGGCCGCGATCAGCCCAATCGCTTTCACGCCTTTCCACGCCATGCGGGCACGATACGCCCTTCACCGAAACGCGTCGACCACACGGGACCATCGCGATCTAGGCGCGATCCATCGCCGCCATGACCAAATGGTTGAACCGGTGATGCAAATCATCCCAGAACGGCGCATAGAAATGCTGACGCCAGACCGGCGAGCGGCGCGCGCTTTGTACGGCCTCAATTGCGATCCGATCCTCGCCATGGATGATATCGAAAAGGCGCTGCACGGCGGCTTCCTCGGACTGGAAGTCCGAATGGCTCAGCGCTTCCGGACTGTAGAAGCGCAAATGATGCAATCGCGTCTCGTCCGGCGCGATCGGGATCGCGATGTTCACTTTCATGAAAGCGTCCAAAAGCGGCACGTTCACATTCGGAAACAGGGTGGTGAAGTAGCCCCAATCCGGCTGGCGCCGTATGTCGTGACCGGCGGTCGGCAGGTTGATCGGGTCGTACGTCTCGTGGCTTTCCTTCCGGCGATGGCCGAAGGCGACCAGCGCGCCGTCCATGAACAGCGTGAAGCCCGGCGCGCCCTCGGCACTCACCCGCGGCACTTCGGGAGATTTGCGGTAGAGATCGTGGGTGAAGGCCTCATGAAGAATGTTGATCGAGGCGTTCTCCTGATAGGTCTTCCAATTGGCCTTGACCGTGCGCGTCTCCACGAGCGGAACACCCGCGGCATCGCGGGCGGGCACCAGCCGGTCGATCGCGAAATCCTGCGCCACGACCTTGATCCATGGCGCGAGCCACGCATCGATCTCGGGCGCCTTGCCATCTAGGCTGATGAAGAGAGTTCCGATACGCACCGCGGAACGGACCTCGACCAAATCGCCATTGTGGCCGTTAAGCTGGGCGGGACCCGTTGCAGAGCGCCCCGACCAGAAGGGAGCATCGATCAGCCGGCCGCGCAGATCGTAGCGCCAGCCATGATAATAGACCTGCAACTCGCGTAACCCGCGGCATTCGCCGCGCACAACTGGGCAACCGTCATAAGGGCAAATGTTATGGAAGACCCGCAGCACGTGGTCCGCGCCGCGCACCGCGACCAACGGCATGCCGAACAGCTCGAACGGTTTGGCATCGCCGGGATCGGGCACGAGGCAATCGAACAGAACCGCCATCCAATGACGCGCGAAGACACGCTCGGTCTCCAGCGAGAACCAGGATGCATCGGCATAGGCTTGCGCCGGCAAGGTCAGGGCGCGCTCGATTGGCGCCATCACTGAATCCCGTTCGGCCAGGGTTAGGATTTCCGCCAGGCGCGAATCCACCGTCGCCTCCTTCAAAAGCTTTCCAGGATAGCGTCGGCCGCTGCCTCGGCGCTGCGCACCGCGCCCTCCATTTGGCCGACGAAGCATTCGCTGATCTCGGCTCCCGCCCAGTAGACACGGCCCACCGGGGCGCGCAGGGCATGGCCCCAGCCGGTCCAAGCGCCGGTGGTGAGGAACGAATTGCAGCCCCTGCTCCACGGCTCGGCCGCCCAATGGGTCATGTGAAATCCGACCGGTTCACGGGCGGCCGGTCCCAGCAGCGCCGCCAGATCGTCGAGCAGCGCATCCTTGCGCATGGGTTCCGCCATGGCCCAGACCTCCTGCGACCGATGGATAGAAGCCAGCAGGGTGATGCACGCGGGCCGCGCGTCGCCGCCCTCATCCCATGCGTAAATCCGGTCGGAGGCGAAGCCGCGTCCGCGCCAGAATGGCGCGTCGTATAGAACGGCGGCCACGATTTTTCCGCGAATCGGCATGCGCTGCGTCAGATAGTCGCGATCCGGCGGCATGGGCGGATCCCAATGGAGGCGGCCCGCCAGCACGGGCGGCAGGGTCACGATGGCCGCCGCCGCATGCACAATCTCGTCCGCGACGTGGATCTCGACGCCGGCGCGGTCCTGCCGAACCTCTCGAACCGGCGCGTTCAGACGGACCGTGGCAGACGCGAGGCCTTCGGCCAGCCGCTGCGCCAGCGCGTGCGCGCCCTCCGAAAATGTCTCGGAATCGTGCGCGGGACCATCGAGTCCCATGATGCCCGCCAATCCGCCATTGGAGCGCAGATAGAACAGCGCATGGAGAAGCGAGACGTCCTTCGGTAGAGGGAGGAAGCCGATCAAAACGTCGGTAAGCGCGGCGACCAATCCCGCTTCGAAGTTCGCGCGCAACCAGGTGTCGAGCGTCTGGGCGTCCAGCCGTTCGGCGCCGGGCGCGGTCCATGGACAGTCGAGCGGCACGGTGGCCGCTAAATCATCGATCAGGCGCACTGCGCGGACAAATTCGGCCGGCTTGCCGGGTGCGAAAGCCTCGGAGAAGACGTCCAAGGGACGCACGGAAAGGCCGAGTTCGGTGGCCAACGCCTTGATTCGGTCTTGGCCCGGGCCGATCCAGCGTCCGCCCAATTGAATCACGCGGTCTCCCACCGCGAAGCCGTGAATGCGGCCGCCGACGCGCTCGCGCGCTTCGAACACGGCGCAGGTGCGCCCCGCCCGTTGAAGGCGCCGCGCGGCGGTCAGACCCGCCAAGCCTGCGCCAACGATGGCGACGTCGAAGGATGTGTGCCGCATCCCTTGCAACCGAAAGTTGAATTTAGGCCAACGGCCTAATATCTTGGGCAGATGCTGGAAAGTCAAACAGTGAAGGCCTTACGACCCGCGACGCAGCCGCTCGTCACGTTGGGGAAAGGCGTCCGCACCGATGTGGCTGCGACGCGCAAGGGCACGCGGCGGGTAGCCGAAATCCTGCAAGCCGCGTTGGAGCATATCGCCGAGTCCGGCTACGAGAGCTTGAGCCTCGAGCAGACCGCGGATCGCGTCGGCATCAGCAAAGGCAATCTTCAATACTATTTTCCCACCCGTTCCAATCTTCTACAGGCCGCATTCGCCGAGCAGATCGAACGGCATAAGAAGCAATGGTCCGCCGTGATCGGCCCGCCTGCGCCCAAAGCCGACTCACGGCTTCGGCGCCTCATCGCCTTCGAGCTGGAAGCGAACCTGGACCGGACCTTCGTAGCGCTTGTGCTTGAGCGATGGGCACTGGCGGAGCGCGACCCCGCCCTGCGCACTCTGACCAAAAGCTGGCACCGCTGGGTCATCGGCCAATATGCGCGGCTGATCGCCGAACTGCGACCCGACCTCGAAAAGCGCGCACACCGGGAGCTGGCGACGCTGGCCTATTCCATGCTGGTGGGCTTGGCGCCCTACGCGCCACGCGGCGCGGGCCTAGGCCGGCGCGCAACCGACGCTATTCTGGCCGCGATCGCGGTTGCGAAATGAGCGCGCCGTTCCGCGGCACCTGAATCATGCCACGGATCCGCGCCAACGGCGTCTCGCTGGAATACGCATGGCACGGCGATCCGCGGCAGCCCGTCGTGCTTGGTATCGTCGGCTTCTGCGACCAGCTCACGGCGTGGCCCGCCCCTCTCGTGGAGACAATCCTCGCCAGCGGCCGCTCCATGCTGGTCTTCGACAGCCGCGACATGGGCCTTTCCACGCATTTCACGGAAGCCGGCCATCCCGATCCCGTCGCCGTGCTGGGCGGGCGAGCAACCTATCGCCTGCCCTACACGCTCGCCGACATGGCGGACGACGCGATCGCCCTGCTCGACGGATTGGGAATCGCGGAGGCGCATGTCGCGGGCTATTCCATGGGCGGCGCGGTCGCCCAGATTGCCGCCATCCGCGGCACGGGGCGGTTCCTGAGCGCGACCGCCATCTTCTCAACCAGCTATGCGCCGGGCCTACCGGCACGGGACGAGGCCGTGCGCGCAAAGGCGTTGCGCTGTTGCGCACATGGTTTGGATAAGCCGGGCTGGATCGATGCGATGACCGCCCTTATGCAGGCGGTCGAGGGACGGGCGCACGGCTTCGGCGCGGCGCGCCGCGGCCTAGCGCAGGCCTCAGCAGACCGTGCCTTCGATCCCGCAGGGATCGCCCGCCATGTTCTGGCCATCGCCGAATACGGCAAGGCCCCTCTTCTTGCGGAACTATCGCGCCTCAGGCTTCCCTTCCTCGTCCTGCAATCCGACGACGATCCGCTTTTCAATCCACGTCATGGAGAGGATCTCCGCGCGCGCGTTCCCGGCGCCCGGCTCCAGCGCATCGAAGGCGCCGGACATGCGCTATGTGATTCGGTCGCGCCGATTTTGGCCGGCGCCATCATCAGCCATCTGAATCGCGCGGAGGGAAAAGCGCCATGACATTGGCGGTCGCCGCCCGATGGTTCGAACGCCGGCGCGTGGACGCGCATATCACCCATTTGTGGGAACCGCATGTGGACCCGCTTCTGCGCTGCAATATCTGGCACGTTCGCGGGCGCACGCGCGATCTGATGATCGACACCGGACTGGGCATCGCCAGTCTGACCGAGGCCGCGCGGGATCTTCTGGACAAGCGGGTCAGCGCCGTCGCCACCCACACCCATTACGACCACATCGGCGGACATCACGAATTCGCCGAGTGCCTGGTCCACCCGGC
>CAYZFH010000245.1:0-5119 GCA_964477375.1 uncultured Rhizobiaceae bacterium
CGTCGATCGAACGATATCCGGTGCAGCGGCAGAGATTGCCCTTCAGCGCATGGGGCAGGTCGGCCTTGCGGGCCTCGTCAAAGGCGGCGGAGGCCGTCGTCATGATCATGCCGGCCGCGCAATAGCCGCATTGGAAAGCTTGGGCGTCGTGAAACGCCTTCTGCACGGGATGCAGCTCGCCGTTCTTGGCCAGGCCCTCGATCGTCGTGACCTTGCGTCCCTCCGCCCGGAAGGCCGGAACCAGGCAGGAATGGAACGGCTTTCCGTCCAGCCACACCGTGCAGGCGCCGCAATCGCCCGCGTCGCAGCCTTTCTTGACGCCGAACACCTCCAGGTCGCGCAGGAACGTGCGCAGGCACTGACCCGGCCGCGGTTCGGCCGAATAGAGATGGCCATTGACCTCAAACTTGCTCATGCGAGTTCCGCCCGGATCTGTTCCGCAAAGTGATAAGTCAGGTGCCGCTTATAGGGCGCGGAGCCATGGACATCGGCAAAATAGCCGTCGGCGGGTAAGCGCTCATCGATGGCACGGCGCAGCTCGTCCGGGCCGGGAAGTTTGGAAAAGCGGATCTGAACCGGACGGGGTGTCGAGGCAGAAACCGTCAGAACGAAGTCTTTGCCGGCATCGCCCACGGTGCCGATGATCAGCGCCGCTGACCGGCCGTAGCGGGTAAGTGACATCTGACGCATGGCATAGCGCTTGGACAGCGCGGCAGCGGGCAGATGGATCGAACGCAACAATTCGCCCTTCTTAAGCACGTTTTTGTGGTTGCCGGTCACAAAGTCGACGACAGCGACTTCGCGCGGCGCCGCATCGCGCGGCCAGAGAGTGCACGTGCCCTCCAATGCGGCGGTCAGCGAGATCATGGCGCCGGCGGGAAGCGACATGCAGACGTTGCCGCCGATCGTCGCGGCGTTCCAGATCTTGAATGACATGAGAAAGGCGTCGATGCAGTCGCGGAAAAGCGGGGCCGCACGCCATTCGGCCGGAGCTTGGAAAGCATGAAGATCGGCGACTCGGCAGGTCGCGGCGATCTCAAGTCCGGCTTTCGTCGCGGTCAACGGTGGCCAGCCCAACGTGTCGAGGTCGATCAGCGTATCGACCGCAATTTGCGGCTCGGAAAAAAGCCATGTTCCACCGGCAAGCCAGGCATATCCGTCCCGCCACTGGCCGATCGTATCCGCGGACTTTGGACGTTTGACCTCGACAATCGTGTTTAAGTTCACGAGATCGGCTCCCTTATTTGTAGACCTCGACCGTCGCCATCATGCCCATCTCCTCATGGTTCATCATGTGACAGTGCATCATGTAAATGCCGGTGTAATCGAGGAAGCGGGAACGAAATACCACGCTGCCACCTTTATTGGTCACGAGAACTGTGTCTCGCCATTGGGGCGTATCGAGTTTCTTTCCGTTCACCTTGATGACTTCGAACGGATTGGTATGGATGTGGAAAGCGTGGTCGTCGTGCTCATGGTTATTGACGATCGTCCATTCCTCGACCGCCCCCAGCTTGACGCGCTCGTCGATCCGGTTCGGGTCGAACTTCTTGCCGTTGATGAAGAATCCGAATTCCTGCCAATGCCCCGCGGCGTCGGCCTCGGGGGCAGTGGCCGAGAAAGTGAGCGTACGTCTGCCGGTAATCTCGGAATCCTTGATCGTCTTGAGCGGAGGCTTGGGAAGCGAAGCCGGCAGCTTCATCGACATCGGTTCGCCCGCTACCACCACACGCGCAAGTGGGCCGGTGGGTGAGGGGTGGCCTTGGTCATACGGCGCGGCGCGCAGCTCGTATGTTCCCGGCGCTCCTGCCTGCACCAGCACGTCGGCGCGTTGGCCAGGACCCATCAGAAGCTGTTTAAAATGTTCGACGCTTCCTAACTGGATGCCGTCATAAGCGATCGGGTGCAGCTCGTGCTTATCCATTTCGACCAACATGTCGTCCTGGTAGCCCGCGTTCAGCATGCGCCAGCGCTGCACCTCGCCAGGCCGCATGGTGATAACCGGTCGCCTTTGGCCGTTGATCGCGAGGAAGCGCGTGGCGGTTTCAGGGAACAGCGTCTCGAAATTCTCGATCATGCCACGGGCGTCATAAACCACTTGCGTCATCACGAGCAGGCGCTCGCGCGCGTTGACGATTTCGGGAACGTCCTCGAAATCACCCTCGACGATGATGGCGCCCACCATGCCGCTGGCCATCTGGACGTCGGCGCTGCCGTGGTGATGCGGGTGATACCAATAGGTGCCGCGCGTGTGATCCTTGGGCAGCTTGATCTCGATGTCATAGGACTGTCCGGGGACCATCGAGCGCATCACGTTGTCCGCGATGCCGCTGGGACTCGCATGCGAGCCGTGGAAGTGGAAGTTCGTATTGTTGAACTGGTGCGGATTGCTGATGTCCATCGGCATGAGGTCGCGGTTCGGCGGAAGGTCGTTGGTCATCCGGATGCGCAAGGTTTCACCCGGTTTCATGCGAAGCGTCGGGCCAGGAGAACCGCCTTCATAACTGCGGACGTAAAGGCGAACGCCGCCAATGTCGCGATATGCGTAGGAAATCCGCAGATTCGTACGAAGCTCGCCGTTGACCGAGCGCCTCACCTCGGGCTCGATCAGAGGTTGGTCCATCGCGGCCGGGACCTGTCGCGGAACCAATCCTAAGGTCGTGGGCATATTGCCGTGGTTGTGGGCGGTTTGCGCGCTGGCGCCGCGCACTCCCAGCATCAGGGCGCCTAGAGCGACACCGCCATCCAGAAATCGCCGCCACGAAATCCCTGTTTTTTTGCTCGTCATACGTTTCAGCCCCGATCTTTTTACTGTATCAGTGTATTTCAGGCGGCATGCCAAGTTTCCGGCGCGTCAGAATTCGTAAGATGTCCAATGTCTGCGGTTTGCCCCACAAGCCTGACCCAGCGCTCCCCGAATATTCGGCGAGGCGCATTGGCTAGAGGCCACTCCCCCAAACGTGGCCGTGATTCCGGATAGTGCCGTTCAAGTTCCCCGATAGGTTGAATAACTCCACGGCGTGCAGATCAGCGGCACGTGGTAGTGATCTTCCGGATTGGCGATCGAGATGCGGACAGGTACCACATCGAGATAGGCTGGATCGCCGACAGCAACGCCCTGCTTGCGGAAATAATCGGCCAGGCCGAAGCGTATTTCATATCGGCCGATCGGCACCGGGCGGCCGTCCATTAACATGCAGCGCCCCTCGGCGTTCAGTGTTTGCTGGCTGAGTTTGCGGCGCGTATCGCCCATCAGTTCGTACAGTTCGACGCTCATTCCTTCGGCAGGCTTGCCGCTGACGGCGTTGAGGGCATGCGTATTCATATCGCCGTACACTTTCGGCATGCCTGGGCCGGCCACCATGCCGGCCACGCGAAGCCGCGTGATGTAAAACTCCTCCTGCATGGAGGCGGCCAGATCCTTGTCAGGATCATACGTCATGCGGCGTTCGATTTGGGACATGATGGTTTCAGGCGTGTTGCGCAACACGCAGATCGTATAGCCGTATCCGAACTTGGCCTTGTATGCCTTGTTCAAGGTGATAAGACGCGCCAGATCCTGGTCGTTGAGCGCGTTGATTCCCGCCGCCTGCTGCTCGCGCTTAGAATCCTCGGTGATGCCGCCAGGCGCCACGTTCTTGTCGCCGATATCGGGGAGATTGCGGAAGAACGTGATGCGCTCGGCTCGCGACGCTGTCTCGAACGTATCCCACAAAGCCTGGTGCAAGGCCGCGACAGTCGCGAACGGCCGCTTGACGTACGCCTTTTTCGCAACCCAAGGCGACAACTCGAAAGTGTCCCCAAAGGTCGCGACGAAAGTCGCCTCGTCCATGCGGTTGACGTCATCCAGCGTGATTGTCTTTGGCTTGGCGGCCGACTGCGCCCAGCCATGGCGGAGAGATAAGGTCGCACCTATCGCACCGGCCAGGGCCAGGCGGCAAAAGCTGCGACGATCGAGGGCGGGTCGAACCATGAATCTGTACTCGTAGGGTGGCGAATTAGCGGCGATCGTCTTCAATGAAAGACGCCATAGCTCCAGGGCGAGAAGACGAAGGGAAGGTGAAGGTTGCCGGATGGATCATTGATCAAGAAGCGCACCGGCACGACATCCAGAAAAGGCGGGTCGCTCAATGCCACGCCGCGCTTGCGGAAGTAATCCGCGACGGCGAAATGCAGTTCGTAACGTCCGGCCGCCAAGGGCCGGTCGGCGATCACGTTGGCCCTGCCCTCGGTGTTGGTTACCACCTTCACGATGCTGCGCGGCTGCTCCCCAGAGACGTCAAAAAGCTCGACCGCTACGCCGGAGGCCGGCTGGCCGATCGTCGAATCCAACGCGTGTACGGTCAGTCCCGACGGCGCCGATTGCGCGTAGGCAATGCTAAACGGCGATGACACGGCCACGAAAGCGAAAGCCAAGAGGGCCGTGAGCGTGAAGCCGCGGCGATTGGAAGCAGATCGGCTCATTTTACGGCATCATGGGGCGTAGGTCATACAGCGAGGCCCGTTTTGGCTTTTCTTCGATTATTCGCTGGGTGGCGGGAAGACTCTGACGCGTGACTTTGGCACATTTTCTCCGGCCGGTGACGCTAATTTTCTGCCTTTTTGACTGCGTTTGCTGCTCTGGCTTTCCGTGAATGCCGCGCGCCAAGGTTGCGTGGAATCGGGGGCGTGGCGCCCTTCTCGCGAGAGTCGGGAGACCAGACGGCGTCAGCCCTATGGGCGCGTCGTTGACAGGTGGATTGGGGAACCTTAGAACCGGCGCACCCCTTACAGGGGCCGCCCAGACGGACAGGTGGCCGAGCGGCTGAAGGCGGCGGTTTGCTAAACCGTTATAGGGGACTAAAGCCCCTATCGAGGGTTCGAATCCCTCCCTGTCCGCCATTACTTTATGACGTAATCAGTTTCAGGCAGTCGGGCGCCTGGGTGCTTTGCTGATCATACCCATCTTCAAGCTTAGCCAGAAACCGGCAATCGCCAGCCCTCCGAGTACGTCCGAAAAGAAGTGTACGCCGAGCACCAAGCGACTCAGCGCCACGGCGGCGATCGTGAAAGCTGCCATAGCGACGATAGGTGCTCGGGCGGGGGCGCCGCGGTTCGCGCCGCTTACGAGGATATAGGC
>CAYZFH010000246.1:0-5109 GCA_964477375.1 uncultured Rhizobiaceae bacterium
GCCGAAAGCTCGCCACCTTCCTTCGCCATGGCGTTGACGCATTCGCCGAACAGGTCCAACTCGGTGATGCCCTCCCGCATGTATTCCTTGATGCGCTTGTGGCCGGCCTCGGCGATGCGCGCGGCACGCTCCAGAACGGCGATCTCGCGGGTAGATTTCACCCGGCGCGCGCGCCGGACAGTGGCGCTACCATCGATCACCGTGCAGCCCGCGCCCGAGAACAGCGCCTCGAACATCTTGCTGATGGCGGGGTTGGGCAGATAGGACCAAAGCTCCAGCCCCACGCGCCCTTTGAGCCAGCCCTTGGCGGCCAGCTCGTTCTTGATGAAGGCTAGGTTGTCGTCGGCCTCGCGCGAAGTGAAGAAGCGGTTGTCGGTCGAGACCGAGTTCTTGGCTAGGACCGGTGCCTCGAAGGGCGCATCGAAGAAGATGAACTCGTCGGAATCGACATGGACCGCGGTGCCGTAAAGCTGTGGATACCGCATCGGGCTGTTGCCCTTGTACCAAGAGCAGACGAGGCCGTGCAGCCAGGCAACGGCCTCGGGCGTTGTGATCCACAGCAGGTCGATCTTGGCGTCCGCCATCAAGCCGCGCAGGCGTCGTAGCCGGTCCTTGTATTCCTCCGGTGGGAACGCCAGGTCGCGCTCGAGGTGCTCGAGCCCGGCCAGGCTGCCGGGCGCGAGTCCGATCACTTCGGCCATGACGCTTCTCCTAGCGGCGCTTGCGGCGGGCAGGCTGCTTGCCGAAGACGCGGGCGAAAATGCGGTCCACGTGCTTGAAGTGGTAATCCAGGTTGAACAGCGCCGCGATCTCCTTGCGCTTCAAATGGCGCGCAACGGCGGGATCGCTTGCCAGCCGTGCTTGGAAGTCGCCACCCTCGCGCCAAGTCTCCATGGCATGCGTTTGTACGGCGCGATAGGCGTCCTCGCGGCTCATGCCGGCCTGGGTGAGCGCCAGCATGACACGCTGGGAATGAACCAGGCCGCCAAGCGCATCCAAATTGGCCTTCATCCGCTCGGGATAGACGACCAGCTTGTCCATCATCCCGTTCAAACGCCCGAGGGCGAAGTCGAGGGCGATCGTGGCGTCCGGCCCGATCACGCGCTCAACAGATGAATGCGAGATGTCGCGCTCGTGCCACAGCGCCACGTTCTCCAAGGCCGGCACGACCATGCCGCGCACGAGGCGCGCAATGCCGGTCAGGTTTTCCGACAGAACGGGATTCCGCTTGTGCGGCATAGCCGACGAGCCCTTTTGGCCTGGCGAGAAATACTCTTCCGCTTCGCGCACTTCAGTGCGTTGAAGGTGTCGCACCTCGGTCGCCAGGCGCTCGATGGAACTGGCGATCACGCCCAGCGTCGCGAAGTAGGCGGCATGGCGGTCGCGCGGGATGACTTGGGTCGAGACGGGTTCGACGGCCAAACCGAGCTTCTTGGCGACATGCGCTTCCACGCGGGGATCGATATTGGCGAAGGTGCCGACAGCGCCTGAAATGGCGCAGGTGGCGATCTCGGCGCGAGCTGTCGCCAACCGTTCGCGGTTGCGCGCGAATTCGGCGTAGTAGGTGGCCAGCTTTAGGCCGAAGGTGACGGGTTCGGCATGAATGCCGTGGCTGCGCCCGATGGTCGGCGTGCGCTTATGCTCCATGGCCCGGCGCTTCAGCGTCTTCAGAAGCGTGTCGATGTCTTCCAGCAGGATGTCGGTCGCCTGCACCAACTGCACGGCCAGGCAGGTGTCCAGCACGTCCGACGAGGTCATGCCCTGGTGGACGAAGCGCGCCGAGGGGCCGACATATTCGGCTAGGTTGGTCAGGAAGGCGATGACGTCGTGCTTAGTCTCGCGCTCGATGGCGTCGATGCGCGCGATGTCGAACTTGCCGCGCTTCCACACGGCTTTGGCCGCGGCTTTCGGGATGACGCCCAGGGCGGCCTGCGCGTCGCAGGCATGGGCCTCGATCTCGAACCAGATGCGGAAGCGGTTTTCGGGCTCCCAGATGGCGGTCATCTTGGGACGGCTATAGCGGGGGATCATGGGGTCCTCGTGGCTGGCGGCCCCATCCTAACGGCGGCCTCCCAGGCGCGGAAGCACGGCTTGGACCGGCACGCGGCCGGACGCTAAGCTTTCGGCCAGGGGAAAACAGGGGAGACGATCATGGCGGTGCCCAAGGAACTCAAGACGGTCGCGGTGATCGGCAACGGCCTGATCGGCCACGGCGTGGCGCAGGTCTTCGCGGTCGGCGGCAAGGATGTGCGGCTGATCGGCCGGCGCGCAGACAGCCTTAAATCGGCCATGGGCAAGATTAAGGCCAGCCTCAAGGGCTTCACCAAGCACGGCATCGTCTCGGCCAAGGAGGCGCAGGCGGCGCTCAAGCGCATCCGCCCAACGACCGATATGAACGAGGCCGCCTCGGCCACGCTGGTGGTCGAGGCCGTGCCGTTCGAGCAGGAGCTGCAGCTCCGGGTCTTCGAGGAATTGGACCGCATTTGCCCGCCGCCGACGGTGCTGGCGTCCTCGAGCGGCCAGGTGGCCAGCGAGTTGGTCACGCGCGTGAAGCACAAGAGCCGCGTGGTGGCGGCCCACTTCTGGTACCCCTCGCAGATGATCCCGGCGGTCGAGGTCTGCGCCGGCCCCGAAACGGCGCCCGACGTGGTGCCCTGGCTGTGCAAGGCGCTGGAAGAGGTGGGCAAGGTGCCCGTCGTGCTCAACCGCGAGGTGAAGGGCTTCATCGGCAACCGCATGCAGTTCGCCATGCTGCGCGAGGCCTGGGCCCTTTGGGCCTCGGGCGCGGCCTCCGCCGAGATGATCGACCGGGTGGTGAAGACGTCCTTCGGACGGCGCGTGGACATCACCGGCCCGATCGAATCGGCCGACGTCGGCGGGCTGGAGACACTCTACAATTTCGGCGCTTGGCTGATGCCGGATCTGGACCGAGGCACCGAGCCCTCGGCCAAGGTCGCGGAGCTGGTTAAGGCAGGCCACAAGGGCGCGGCCTCGGGCCGGGGCGTCTATGACTGGCAGAAGCGCGGCGACGCGCCAAAGCTTCTCGGCGCGCGCATGGACGAGCTGTTCCGTTGGCTGGCCGCGGATAAGGGCGGCGTAAGGAAAGCCGCCAAGAAAAAACCCGCGGCCAGGAAGCCGGCGAAACGCAAACCCGCCAAGCGTAAGGCCAAGCCGCGTTAGAAGCGCCCCTTATCCCTTCTTTCCGTGGCAGCAGGACGCGCCGCTATCCTCATAGCGGTCGTGGTGGCGCATCCAACTCATCGTTCCGGTCTCGTTGCGGCCCAGTGGCGCCATGTCGAGATAGTTATAGGTGGTGAGCAGGATATCGAGGCCGCGGTTATAGGTTGAATAGGTGTGGAAGATCTCGCCCTCGTCGTTCTTGTAGAACGCGCTGAGGCCGGGCATTTCCTCGCTGTCGATCTTTTCCTCGCGATAATTGTACTCAGCTTTGCCTTTCGCCATTTGCGTCGGCGTGAAGGAAACCCCGTAATCGAAGTTGAAATCGCTGTCGTTCGAAGACACCCACTCGAACGTCCAACCCATACGCCTCTTGAAGGGCAGGAATTCGGCCAGTTTGGTGCGGGAAGCGGCTAGCAAGGTTACGTCGTGATGGGCCAGATGCAAGTTCGCGCCGTCGATATGGTCGGCCACGAATGAGCAACCGGAGCAGCCTTCCTTCCAGCCCGGCCCGAACATGAAGTGATAAACGATCAGTTGGCTCCGGTCGTCAAATAGGTCGGCCAACGACTTCTTCCCACTTTCGGTATCGAAGACGTAGGTCTTCTCGACCCTGACCCAGGGCAGCGCTTGGCGCTCGGCGTGCAATTGGTCGCGCAGATGCGTGAACTCTTTTTCCTTCGCGAGAAATGCTTCGCGCGCGGCGCGCCATTCGGATTGGGAGACAATCTTGTGTGGTTCCATGGCGCTCTCCTTCAGGCTGTCATGAAATAACGTTCGAGTTTGTCGAGCGTTCCGCTCCAACCGGTGCGGTGGCGGTCGCGGGCGGGTTCGTCGGCGAACTGTTCGTGGGTCAGGATCAGCACAGTGCCGTCGCCGTCGGGCCTGAGCGCCACCGTCACCAACGACTCGCGTTCTGGCATGGTGCGCCAAGCCCAGGTGAAGACGAGCTTCTTGTTGGGCACGAATTCGCGATAGACGCCGCCCACGCCGTGCTCCTCACCGTCCGCGGTCGAGAAGCGAATCCAGAATTTGCCGCCCAGCCGCGCGTCGATCTTGGCCTCATGCACGCAACTCGTGTCGCCGGGGCCGAACCAGTGGATTATTTTTTCCGGATCCGTCCAGGCGTCGAAGACTTTGGCCGGCGGCGCACTGAGGCGCTTGCGGAGGCTGAGGCTTGGCTTGGTTTGCATGAATCCTCCTCGAGGAACGCGGCCAGCCGGTCGAGGCCCTCGCTCCAGAAGCGCTGGTAGTGGGCGAGCCACTCCAAGGCTTGTTGCATGGGAGCTGCGTTCAGACGGCACGACACGGTGCGTCCGCTCTTGCTGCGGGTGACCAGGCCTGCGTCCGACAGCACGTCCAGATGCTTCATGATCGCGGGCAGGGAGACAGGGAAAGGGCGCGCCAGGTCGCTGACCGAGACATGTTCGATCTCGCCCAGTCGCGCGAGCAGCGCCCGCCGGGTCGGGTCCGCCAGGGCCGCGAACGTGCGGTCAAGCGTTGTGGGCCTATAGTTAACCATAAGGTTAACTATAAAAGTGGGCGTGGAGCCCGTCAAGCCGGCGTCTGTGTCTTATCGGTGAGAAGTTTTCAGGGATGCTTTCACGGCGGCCACCACTTCACTGGCCAGGCCATCGTCGGCGCCCGAGCACGCGCGGGCCAGCGTGACCGCGCCGATCAGAGTGGACAGGGTGGCGATGGCACGGCGCCGGCGGCGTTCCTTGTGGCCGGGCATGAGGCGCGCGAAGGCATCGATATAGCGCCGGACGCCGTCCGCGAACTCCGCGCGCAGAAGAGCGCCGTGCCGGGCTGCGTCCGTACCGAGCGCGGACAGGGGGCAACTCGTGCCCGGTGAATTGATCGTTTCCTGGGACAGATAGTGGTCGATGTAGTCCGACAGGACGGCGTCCAGCCCATCGGTCGGGATACGGG
>CAYZFH010000247.1:0-3116 GCA_964477375.1 uncultured Rhizobiaceae bacterium
GCGTCTGCTCGGCCGGCTTGGCGATCACCGCGTTGCCGGCGGCGAGCGCCGCCGTGATCTGGCCGGTGAAGATGGCGAGCGGGAAGTTCCACGGGCTGATGCAGGCGAACACACCGCGCCCGTGCAGCGCGATCGAATTGTCCTCGCCGGTTGGCCCCGGCAGCGCCAAGGGCGCCTCGAAATCCGCGCGCGCACGCACGGCGTAATAGCGGCAGAAATCGACGGCCTCGCGGATCTCGCCGAGCGCATCGGGGATCGACTTGCCCGCCTCGCGCACGGCCAGCGCCATGAAGCGCGGCGTGTTGGCTTCCATCAGGTCGGCGAAGCGCTCCAGGCACTCGGCGCGCTTGCCCGCTGGCGTGCGATCCCAGCCTTCCGCCGCGGCGGATGCCGAGGCCAGCGCGGCGTCCACCTCGGCCGGGCCGGCCTCGACGGCATAGCCCACCACGCGGCGCCGGTCGGCCGGATCGCGCAGCTCCTTCTGCGTGCCGCCCACCATCTTGCCGGCCACGATGGGCGCGGCCTTCCAGTCGCCCACGCCCGAGGCTTCCATCGCGGCGCCGAGCGGCAGCACGACGGACGGATCGGACAGATCGGGCCCGCGCGCGTTCTTGCGCTCCGGCGCGAACATGTCCTGCGGCAGGCGGATCTGCGGATGCGGCTTCGCGTACAGCGACGCCACCTTGGCGACCGGATCGCCGACCAGGGCTTCCACCGGCTGCGCCTCGTCCACGATGCGGTTCACGAACGAGGTGTTGGCGCCGTTCTCGAGCAGGCGGCGCACCAGATACGGCAGCAGATCTTCATGGCTGCCGGTCGGCGCATAGACGCGGCACGACACGCCCATCTTCTCGGGCCCGACGATCTCGTCGTACAGCACCTCGCCCATGCCGTGCAGGCGCTGGAACTCGAAGTCGCGCCGGTTGCCGGCCAATTCCAGGATGGTCGCGAGGGTGAGCGCGTTGTGGGTGGCGAACTGCGGATAGAACGCGTCGCGCCCCGCGAGCAGCGCCTTGGCGCAGGCCAGGTACGACACGTCGGTCGAGGGCTTGCGCGTGAAAACCGGATAGCCGTCGAGCCCCCGCTCCTGCCCGCGCTTGATCTCGGTGTCCCAATAGGCGCCCTTCACCAGGCGCACCGGCAGGCGGCGGCGGTTGGCCCGCGCCGTCTCGGCCAGCCAGTCGATCAAGGGACGGCAGCGTTTCTGATAGGCCTGGATGGCCAGGCCCAGCCCGTCCCAACCGGCGATGGACGCATCGCCCGCGACACGCGCCAGCACGTCCAATGAAATATCGAGCCGGTCGGCCTCCTCGGCGTCCACGGTCAGGCCGATGCCCACCTTCTTCGCGTGGCGCGCCAGATGCGCCAGCTTGTCGGCCACTTCGGGGATCGCCCGCCCCCGTTGCGCGAACGTGTAGCGCGGGTGGATGGCCGACAGCTTCACCGAGATGCTGGGGCCTTCGAAGATGTCGCGCCCCGCGGCCTCGGCGCCGATGGCGGCGATGGCGTTGTCATAGGCGGCCAGATAGCGCTCGGCGTCGCGCATGGTTCGCGCGCCTTCGCCCAGCATGTCGTAGGAATGGCGATAGCCCTTGGCCTCGGCCGGCTTCGCGCGCTCCAGCGCCTCGCCGATGGTGCGGCCCATGACGAACTGGCGCCCCATGATGCGCATGGCCTGCATGATGGCCTTGCGGATGACCGGCTCGCCCGCCTGCGAGACCAGGCGGCTCAGCGTGTTCGTCAGGTCGTCGCGCTCGCCCTCGCCCCAGCCCACCACCTTGCCGGTCAGCATGAGCGCCCAGGTCGAGGCGTTGACGAACAGCGAGTCCGAGCTGCCCAGATGGCGCTTGAAATCGGCGTCGGCCAGCTTGTCGCGGATCAGCTTGTCGGCCGTGTCGGCGTCGGGGATGCGCAGCAGCGCCTCGGCCAGGCACATCAGCACGATGCCTTCCTTGGACGACAGCTTGTATTCGTGCAGGAAAGATTCGATGCCGCCCTGGCCCGACTGCTTGCGCCGCACGGCGATGACCAGCTCGCGCGCCTTGGCGGCGATGCGCCCGCGCGCCGCCTCGTCCACCCGCGCCTCGGCCAGCCGCGCCTCGACGATGCGCGATTCGTCCGCCCGGTAGGCCGCCTCGATGGCGGCCCGGCGCGCAGGGCCTTCCGGCTTGTCGGTGTCGAACATCATGGGCGGCATGGGCGGTTCCCTTGGACGGACGGGGCCCGCCGAGGGGGCGGCCCCATAATATAAAGAGGCAGAGGTGAGACGCCCAACCTAGTCCGAAGCGCGGGCGCGGAAAAGGTGGCGGTAACCAACGTGTTGGGTGGGATTTTGTGGACTCTCCGGCCCCTAACAAAGCCGTCACCCCGACCCCAACAAAACCCGTCGAATAACCAAAGACTCGTCACCCCGGACTTGATCCGGGGTCCAGTGCCGGCTGTCGAGCCGGCAAGAGAGTCTCGGCGCGCTACGCGCGACTGGATCCCGGCTCGTAGGCCGGGATGACGAGGAAGGAAGGAAGCGCCACCTCACCCTAAGCCCGTCGCAGGCTTGAGCGCCGAAGGCGATCAAGGTCCGTTCAGCCCGTCGGCACCTTCTTCCCGCGCGCCTCGAAGAACTTGGCCGTATAGCGCTGCGGCTCGCCCGAGGCATAGGCTTCGCCCGAGTAGCGCTTGGCGGCGTGGTAGGAATCGTCGAACGCCTTCTGCGTCGCCTCGCGGAAGCGTTCCTTGTTCAGCTTCATGGCGACGTTGGGCTTGGCCGCCAGATGCCGCGCGATCTCCAGCGATTTCGGCATCACCTGGCTTTGCGGCACCAGGTATTGCATCAGGCCGATGCGGTGGCATTCGTCGCCGTCCATCATCCGGCCCGTGAGCGCCAGCTCGACCGTGCGCGACAGGCCGATGCGCTCGCTCATCAGCCACGGCCCCATGATGGAGGGGATGCCCGAGTTGATCTCCGGCTGGCCCATGCGCACGCCGGCATGGCCGACGCGGATGTCGCACAGAAGCGTGACCTGGAAGGCCGAGCCCGCCGCCACGCCGTTGAGCGCGGCGATCATGGGTTTCTCCATGCCGCGCATGACCGTGTAGAAATCGCGCCAGGTGTCGATCCA
>CAYZFH010000247.1:3216-5065 GCA_964477375.1 uncultured Rhizobiaceae bacterium
CCCAGCGAGCGCAGCTCGGCCGCCATGGCGCCGGGCAGATTGTCGGCCTTGGCGCCCTTGACCAGATCGGGCGGCGCCGCGTCCGCCTCCAGATAGCGCCAGCCCTGGAACGGCCGCTGGGGGCGCAGCTCGACGCGGATGAGGCGCGGGGCATAGCGGATCTCGCACATCGAGCCGCCCTCCTTGTCCGTCACCGGCACCAGGCCGATGATTTTCTGCCGCACCTGGACCAGCCCCTTGATGACCCAATAGAGCGAGCCGCCGTCCAGCACATCGTCGCGCCGCTGGGGCATGGAGCGGGTGCGGTGGCGCAAGACCGGCTTCTTCCCGCGCTTGCGCTGCTCCGCCGCGCGCCGCCGCTGCCAGTCGGCCAGCTCGTCGATCGAATCAACGCCGACGCAGAGTTTGATGAGGTGGAGGGGCATAGGGATAAGCGCGACTATACCGCCGAACTATACCGAAAGCTAAATCTGAATACCCCTACGCGAAGGATCAGACAACCAGTTGCGAATACCGTCGATAAAATCCCACACGTCTCCGTCTTGCGGCCTAACAAAAGATGAAGCCTCTGGATCTTCACCCATTCGCTCAAAAATTGCTCGTATCCACGAGGCCGTAGTTCGCGGAATATCCAATAATCCAAGCCACGATTCGACCTCTCCGTACGGAACAACAAAAAGACCATACCGCGCCAAGCTCTCGAGCAAGTTCGTGGCGCTCTCCAAATCTCCGCCACTCAGGAGTCTAACACCACCACCCCTGGCAACCTGCCCAGATCGTTCAGATAAATGCGCCCAAACGCTAGCGCGCTGCGCCGCGACTAGAGGAATATCAGAGGCTGGCAAGCCGCAAGCTCGAAGCTGCTTCGTCCACTCCCCACCACCCAAATTCAAAACGTCAATGTCTGCTATCGCAGCAGCAGAAATTCCGAGCTGCCTAAGCGGTGCCACAATATCAGGGATGGTCTGTTTGTTTTGGGCGTTAAGAAAAAGTGCATTTGGAATCGCCCTGGATGAATCGAAACGCAACAAGCGTTCATTTATCTCCTGATAAAATGCTCGATCACTATCTCCTTCGGTAACGACCACGTTTTGATAGAAAAGTGCAGATATCACCCCAACCGACCGCAAAAGCGGGTTGCGCATTAAGTGAAGAATTTCCGAATTTGCAAGATGTCGAGCAGTCGCTGCATTCCCATCATACGTAAGCCTAACAATACTGACCGCTGCGCCAGACTGAATCGCCCCCATGACGAATTGTGGGCTATGAGTAGCGGCAAAGATTTTTTTCTTTGAATTGGCCAACATCTTGGCCATTTCGTTTCCAAGCTTGAACGCAAGCGTTGGATGAAGAAACGCTTCAGGTTCATCGATAAATACAACCGTTGGAGCAGCCGCATACACATGCGTCATGATGCCCGTGAAAGCTTTAACTCCATCACTAAAGTCTTCAACCAGCGAAGCTCTAGACAAGTACGTGCAAACATCCTCAGTTAACGCCCGTTCGTTATGCTGAGGAGGGTTAGAAGCGTATCTAATGCGCAGAGAGTCGCCGTGCGTCGCATCCACCACAAAGTATTTTTGAAATGCTGAGAACAAAATTTCTCGCAACCTGGCGCGCTTATCATCGTCACGAAATAAGTGCTGAAAGACCGTTCTTGGATTGAGCAAATCACCGCGAGCCTGAGGCCGTATTAGCGACAAGCGCGTCTGACCATCGAGCACAGATAACTCATGTTGAAGCCACCAATTCGCCAACCAACGAGGCCTGATGTTTGGCTCAGTAAAAGCACCAACGAAATGGTGCCGCTCAATCGAGAATCGCTCGCCTCGAACAGATACCCGAACCT
>CAYZFH010000248.1:0-5022 GCA_964477375.1 uncultured Rhizobiaceae bacterium
CGCG
This sequence comes from uncultured Rhizobiaceae bacterium, assembly GCA_964477375.1. Taxonomy (GTDB): domain Bacteria; phylum Pseudomonadota; class Alphaproteobacteria; order CADEGL01; family CADEGL01; genus CADEGL01. The sequence goes on from CAYZFH010000248.1 coordinate 5, forward strand.
GCATCGAGGCCGATGTCCGCACCGACCTGACGCCGGAGCAGTTCGCCGCCGTGATCGGCGACTACGACGGCTTGGCCGTGCGCTCCTCCACGCAAGTGACGGCCGATGTGATGGCGCATGCCAAGCGTCTCAAGATCGTCGGCCGGGCCGGTATCGGCGTCGACAATATCGACGTGCCTGCTGCGACCGCGCGCGGCATCGTGGTGATGAACACCCCGCACGGCAATTCCGTCACGACGGCCGAACACGCGCTGGCCCTATTGTTCGCACTGGCACGGCAAATCCCTTCCGCCGACCGCTCGACTCAGGCGGGGAAGTGGGAAAAGAGCCGCTTCATGGGGGTTGAGCTGACCGGCAAGACGCTCGGCGTTATCGGCTGCGGCAATATCGGTTCCATCGTGGCGGATCGCGCCCAGGGGCTGAAGATGAAGGTCATCGGTTATGACCCGTATCTGTCGCCCGAGCGTGCTTCTGTGCTGGGCATCGAGGCCGTGGCGCTGGAAGATCTGTTCAAGCGTGCCGACTTCATCACTTTGCATGTGCCGCTGACGGATTCGACGCGCGGCATCATCGGCGCCAAATCCATCGCCCTGATGAAATCTGGTGTGCGAATCATCAATTGCGCGCGTGGCGGCCTTGTCGTCGAGGATGAGCTGAAGGCCGCGCTCGACGATGGTCGCGTCGCCGGCGCTGCCCTCGACGTTTTTTCCGTCGAGCCCGCGAAATCGAATTCCCTGTTCGGTCATCCCAACGTCGTGGCGACGCCACATCTCGGTGCTTCCACCGCCGAGGCGCAGGAAAACGTGGCCGTTCAGATCGCTGAGCAGATGTCGGACTTCCTTCTGACCGGGGCGGTGACTAGTGCCGTGAACATGCCCTCGGTCAGCGCCGAGGACGCGGTCAAGCTGCGCCCCTATATGACGCTGGCCGGTCAGGTCGGCGGGCTCGTCGGTCAGCTTGTCCAGTCCGGCCTCAAATCCGCGACGGTCGAGTATGCCGGCCATGTTGCGGAGCTGAACACGCGGCCTCTCACGGCCATGCTGTTGCAGGGTCTCCTGACGCCGCTGCTCGACGCCGTGAACATGGTGAACGCGCCGGTCATCGCCCGTTCGCGTGGCATCGAGGTCAAGGAGGTGGTCCGCGATCAGGACGAGAACTACCAGACCTTGGTGTCTTTGACGGTCGAGACCGCGGATGGCCGCCAGTCGGTGGCCGGCACCCTGTTTGGCGGGCGGCCGCGCATCGTGCGGATCGAGGACATCCCGGTCGAGGCCGAGGTGATGCCGCACATGGTCTATATCCGTAATCAGGACACACCGGGCACCATCGGACGCATCGGCTCGCTGCTCGGCGAGACCGGGGTCAACATCGCGACCTTCAATCTTGGCCGCCAATCCAAGGGCGGCGGCGCGCTTGCGCTCCTCGGCGTGGATGAGCGCATGTCCGACGAAGCCCTCGCGCGGCTACGCTCCTTGCCCGGGATCGTGCAGGTCAGCCTGCTCTCTTTCTGAGCTCCGCGGCGGCTGCGGCGTATGACCTTCTAAAAACCTAAGGAATCGGCGGCCATAAGGTTCTTGCACCTTTTTGCCCTTCAACCACAATGAAGCGGGCAACTGGGGCGGCACGGTGGACCGAAGTTTTGAGGATCTGCCTAAACCCAACACGCTTCTGACGAAGCCGTGGCGCACTCTGTTTGACGGCCTGCGGAACCTGTTCCGGTTCCAGCGCGAGGCCGGCAGTCTTCGCGAGATCGAAGCCGCGCTCCGTCGCGAGACCGCATTTCTGGAAGCGACGTTCGAGAACATGAGCGAGGCGATCGCCATGGTCGACGGCGACCTACGGATGGTTGCCTGGAATCAGAAATTCGCCGATCTCTTCCGGCTTCCGCCGTCGCTCATGCGACAGGGTGTTCCGTTCGAGGACATCGTCCGCTTTGGTGCGAAGCTTGGGGAATTCGGAACCGATAGCAATATCGAAGACCTGGTCCGCGCGCGCATGGACTCGCTCAAGCGCATGGAGCCGCGGCGGTTCGAGCGCAAGCGTCCGGACGGAACGGTGATCGAAGTGCGCGACCGTCCGCTTCCCGGCGGCGGGTTCGTGGCGCTTTATATCGATGTCACCGAGCATAAGCGCGCCGAGGAAGCGCGCCTCGACGCCATGCATCGTGAGCGTCAGGCCGAGCAGCTTCTGGTCGAAGCGATCGAAAGCAGTTCCGAAGGGATCGTGGTCTACGACGACCAGGATCGCTTCGTGGTCGCCAACAGCCGCTATCTGGAGTTCTACCCGGACCTGGCGGACGTGCATCGGCCCGGGGTGAAGTACGAAGATGTTCTGCGGGCTTCGGTCGAGCGGGGCCAGTCGTGTCAGGTTCCGCAAGGAATGGACAAGGAAGCGTTCGTCCAGGATCGCCTGCGAAGCTTCCGGAATCCGGGTGAGCCCATCATCCGGCGCATGGCGGGCGGACGATGGATGCAATTCTCCGAGCGGCGTACGCCCGGCGGCGGTTTGATCAGCCTGCAGACGGACATCACGGCCTTGAAGCGGCGGGAGAGTGAACTGATCCTCTCGAAGGATGCGGCTGAGGCGGCGAACAGAGCCAAATCGGCGTTCCTCGCGAATATCAGTCATGAGCTTCGCACGCCGCTCCACGCGGTCTTGGGGCTGGCCGAGATCATGCGCGACGATCCAGGTTCAGCCAATTCGCTCAAGACATATCGGGATTATGCGAAGCTCATTCACGACAGTGGCAGTCATCTCCTCGATCTGATCAACGACGTGCTCGACATGTCGAAGATCGAGGCGGGGCGTTACGATCTCCTCGAAGAGAAGATCGTTCTGCCCAAGATCGTCGAGTCCTGCCTTTCGATCGTCGCCTGCCGCGCGCGCGAGAGCGGCGTGAATATCGTGAAACGCCTGGACACCGCGGTGCCGGCCATTCGCGCCGATCAGCGGGCGATCAAGCAGGTCGTGCTTAATCTCCTTTCCAACGCGGTCAAATTCACGCGCGCCGGCGGCACCGTCGTCGTTTCGGCTGTTCACGATCCGGCGGGCGGCGTGACCCTGTCCGTTTCCGACACGGGCATCGGCATCGCGGCCGATCATCTGTCGCGCATCGGCGAAGCGTTCTGGCAGGGCGATGAAAGCCACGCCCGCGGTTACGAGGGGACGGGCCTGGGGCTGGCCATCAGCAAGCGCCTGATGGAACTGCATGGCGGCACGATCCAGATCGAAAGCCTCAAGGACGTCGGCACTACCGTCGAAATCTGGTTCCCCAAGACGCGCACCCTGAACTGATCGGCTTCGTGGCGCGTGGCGCAGCAGGGGCCTTTTTGCTAAGGTCCGGGCCGCTTTTCCATGCCTTCGGCCCAGGGGGATTCCCGTGAAGATCAAGCGCATCCGTGCCTATCGCGTCGAGTTGCCGGTCAGTGAGGGCCGCTACAATTGGTCGGGCGGCAAATCCGTCTCGGTCTTCGACGACACGATCGTTTCCATCGAGACCGATGCGGGTGTCACCGGCTGGGGCGAGGTGTGCCCGCTGGGGCCGTTCTATCTGCCGGCGTTCGCGGCCGGCGCGCGCGCGGGTATCCAGGAGTTGGGACCGCATATCATTGGCGCGGACCCGCGCCAGATCGGCGCCATCAACCGCACGATGGATCTCGCGCTCAAGGGCCATCCCTATGTGAAGAGCGCCTTGGACATGGCCTGCTGGGACATTCTGGGCCAGGTCTCGGGCCAGCCGGTCTGCGTGCTGATGGGCGGGCGCTTCGGCGAAACCGTCGATCTCTATCGTGCGATCTCGCAGGAAGCGCCGGAGAAGATGGCCGCGCGCGTGCGCCAGTATCGCGGCGAGGGCTATAAGAAGTTCCAGCTCAAGGTCGGCGGCAACCCGGACGACGATATCGAGCGCATCCGCGCGACGCGCGCCGAACTGCAGCCGCGCGATACGCTGGTCGCCGACGCCAATACCGGCTGGCTGATGCACCAGGCGGCGCGCGTGGTGCGCGCGGTGCACGACGTGGACGTCTATATCGAGCAGCCTTGCCTGTCCTACGAGGAGTCGGTAGCGATCCGCCGCCGCACCAATCATCCCTTCATCCTCGACGAGAATATCGACGGCATCGACATGCTGCTGCGCCTGCACCAGGACGGCGCGGCCGACTGCATCAACATCAAGATCTCCAAGGTCGGCGGCCTGACCAAGGCCAAGCAGATCCGCGACCTGTGCGTGCATCTGGGCATCGCCATGATCCTGGAGGACAGTTGGGGCGGCGACGTCACCACGGCGGCCATCGCGCATTTCGCGCATTCGACGCCGGAGGAGCTGCGCCTGGCCGCGACGGACTTCAACAGCTACGTCACCGTCTCCACGGCCGAGGGCGCTCCCAAGCGTGAGCAGGGCAAGATGGCGGCTTCCACGGCGCCGGGGCTGGGCGTCAAGCCGCGCATGGACGTACTGGGCAAGCCGGTCTTGGAGATCGCCTAAAGGCCTGGGGGAGAAGCCAAATCCGTTTGCCGCCAGGGCCGAAAACGGGTAAGTAAGCGAGTTACCGCAGGGCTTCATCATGGCCCGGCGCGGTTTCCCAGACTGTGACGATCATGGCCGAGAAAGCGACCAAAGCGCTTTTGCCCGCGGGACTGCGCGACGTCCTGCCTCCGGAAGCCGCCCACGAGGCGCGCGTCATCGAGGCGCTGTTGGCGCAGTTCACCGCGCATGGCTATGAGCGCGTGCGCCCGCCTCTCGTCGAGTTCGAGGAAAGCCTTTTGGCCGGCTCGGGCGCGGCCATGGCGAGCCAGACCTTCCGCCTGATGGACCCGGTGTCGCAGCGCATGATGGGCGTACGCGCCGACATCACGCTTCAGATCGCCCGCATCGCCGCCACGCGCCTGGCCGGCGCGCCGCGCCCCTTGCGCCTGTCCTATGCCGGCGAGGTCTTGCGCGTGCGCGGGAGCCAACTCGTGCCCGAGCGGCAACTGTGCCAGGTCGGTGTCGAACTGATCGGCGCCGCTTCGGCCGAGGC
>CAYZFH010000249.1:0-4999 GCA_964477375.1 uncultured Rhizobiaceae bacterium
TGAAGACGCGCATCCGCACGCTCAACCAGAACGGCGAGACGGTGATGTCGCTGATTTCGGTCGATTTGGTGAAGCGCGATCCGGCCGCATTGCGCGCAGACGCGCCGGGCCGTTAGAAGAACGGCCTCGTATTTCGACGGGCTCATCCATCGACGGGCTCATCATGAGGATTTTCTAATTTAAAGAACCCCTCCCCCACCCCCCTCCCTCAAGGGTAGGGGGAAGGAAATCACGCACATCTTCTACTCCCCTCCCCAACGAGGGAGGGGGTTGGGGGGAGGGGGTTTCAAATAGAGCCCTCATGCTGAGCCCGTCAAAGCATGAGGTCGCTATTTTCAGCGCAGCTTCCGCCGCTCGGTGAAGACCACGTTGTCCTTCTCGAGGGCGTCAATCTCGGCTTCGGAGTAACCGGCCTCTTTCAGGATCGCCTTGCCGTCGGCCGCGAATTGCGGCGGCTTGCGGCGCACGCTGCCCGGCGTGCGGCCGAGCTTGGTCGGGATGCCCGTGCCCTGATAGCCGTCCAGCTCCACCACCATCTCGCGATGCTTGGTATGCGGATGGGCAACCACTTCGGGCATGGCCTGTACCGCACCCGCCGGCACGCCCGCCGCGAGCAGGCGCTTGCACAGCTCCTCGGGGTCGGCCTTGAGGAACAGCGCGCGCAGCGTCTCGTCCAGCTCTTTGCGGTTCTTGAGCCGGTCGGAGTTCACGCGGAAGCGCGCGTCGTCAGCCAGCTCCGGCACGCCCAGCTCTTGGCACAGGATGCGGAACTGGCGGTCGTTGCCCGCGCCGACGAAGACGTTGCGCGTCTTGGTCTTGTACTGGTCGTAGGGCGTCAGGTTCGGATGCGAATCGCCCGTCGGCACGGGCGTCTTGCCCGACATGAAGAAGTTGGCCGCATGCGGATGCAGCAGCGCCACACCCGTGTCGTAGAGCGAGACTTCGATGAACTGGCCCTTGCCCGATTTCTGCCGCTCGTAAAGCGCCATCAGCACGCCGATGGCCGCGTTCATGCCCGCGCACAGATCGATGATGGGAATGCCGACGCGCACGGGACCGCTCTGCGGCGTGCCGTTGATGCTCATCAGGCCCGAGAGCGCCTGCGCCACCGCATCGTAGCCGGGGAAGCCGCCGAACGGCCCGTCGGGGCCGAAGCCCGTGACGCGGCAATGGATCAGGCCGGGGAATTTCTTAGACAGCGCGTCGTAGCCGATGCCCCATTTCTCCATCGTGCCGGTCTTGAAGTTCTCGACCAGGACGTCGGCGCCTTCCAGCAGGCGGAACAGGACCTCCTGCCCCTTCTTGCTGCCGAGGTCGAGCGCGACCGAGCGCTTGTTGCGGTTGAGGCCGCTGAAATAGGCGCTGATGCCCTCCTTGAACGGGGGGCCCCATTCGCGCGTGTCGTCGCCCTGGGGCGGCTCGACCTTCACCACGTCCGCGCCGTGATCGGCCAGGATCTGTCCGCAATAGGGTCCGCCCAGGACACGCGAGATGTCCACGACCTTGAGGCCCGCGAGCGCGCCGCCGTTCTTGCTCATGCCCGATTCTCCTTGGCTTCGGCGCCGCGCAGGATGGTGGCGGCGAATTGTGGGTAGGTTTCCGCGACTTCGTCGCGCACGGACCCGCGCAGAAGCGCGAGGATCTCCGGCTCCGGCGCCGCCGTCTGCTCGACGCGGTCCGCGTGGTCGAATTCGAATCCCGTTGCGGCCACCACATCCTCGACCGAGACGCCGGGGTGGACGCTGTCCAGCCGGAAGCGCTGGCGCGTCTTGTCGAAGGCGAACAGCGCCTTGCCGGTGAGAAGCGCATAGGGGCCGCCCGGCCGGTAGACGCCCGGCGCGCTTGTACCCGGCGCGCTGACGAAATCGACCTTGGGCACGAAGACGCGCGGCGTGTGCTCCTCGCGGAACAGGATCACGCGCGGCACCAGGAAATAGAGATAGGCCGAGCCGAAGGAGCCGGGCCAGCGCACGTCCGTGCGCGGATAGCCGCCCGTGCCCACCAGGTTGATATTGGCCTGGCCGTCGATCTGGCCGCCGCCCAGGAAGAACGCGTCGATGCGCCCCTGCGCCGCGCAGTCGAACAGCTCGCGCCCGCCGTCGGTGAAAAAGTTGTTCTTGCGGCTGCCCAGGACCGAGACGCGCAGATGCCCGCCCGAGAGCCGGCGCGCGGCCAGCGCGGCCGCGCCCGGGATCGGCGACGAGGCGCCGACGGCGACGTGATTCAAACCGCGCAGCATGCGCGCGATGGATGCGATCAGAAGTTCCTGCGGCGTGAAATCCATGTGATGGAACCCGGGGCGCTGGGATCAGGCGGCGCGGCGGTCCGCGAGGACATGCTCGGCGAGATAGGCGCGGAAGCCGTCCTCGCTGCGCGCCGTGCGGACATAATCGGCGATGTGGGCGGCGTCGGGTTCGTAGCGGCCTTCGAGTCCGATGGGCCACGCGCCACGCTCGGCCTCGGCGACGGCGGAGACATAGAGCGCGGGAATGACGCCCGCGGCCAGCCGCTCGTCCTCGAGCAGATTGCCGTCCTGGATCGTCTCCGCGGTGACCAGGTTCCGCTTGGCGGCATGCGCCATGGTGACCAGCTCGCGCCGCCGTCCGACCCAGACATTCCCCTCGCGGTCGGCGAGCGGCACATGGAACAGCGCGATGTCGGGCTGGATCGCGGGCAGCAGGACGATCGGATCGTCGCCCTCGGCCAACGGGTTCTGGACCGTCCGCCAATCGGTGCGATGGCGCAGGATGTCGGTGCCGATGATGCCGCGCAGCGGCATGAAGGGGATGCCCTTCTCCGCCGCCTGCAGCGCCGCGTGGATGGCGGGGCATGTGGCGTCGCGGATATGCACCGCGCCGCTTTTAACCGCGGCGGAAAACCGCGGCGCAGGTCCGGCCTCGCCCAGCGTGACGGCGGCGGCCTCGATGGTCTCGACGCAACCGGCGCCGATCAAGAGTTCTGCTTGCAGGCCGCTGGTCGGCACGGCGACCAGATGCAGGCGTTTGACGCCGCGGCGGATGAGCGCGCGCGTGGCCGCCATGGCGACGCCGGAATAATCCGGCGGCACGGCCAGAAGCGCGCCGTCCGGCACTTGCGCCGCCAGCGCGTCGAGCGAAACGATGGGTCCGGAATCGGCCATGGACGCAGTGATAGCCGATTTTCCGCCTGCCGGTAAGGGCGCGGACGGGCGATCCGCCCGCGCCCGGTGCGGTTATTCGAACGGCTTGAACTGCGCGTCGCGCCACTTCATGGCCGCGCCCAGGCTGTCGCCATAGCGGATCTCGTTGAACTTGGTTTTCTCGGGCGTGTCGGTGGCGTCCAGGATCGTGGCCGCCTCGGCGCCATATTGGAGCGCCGCCGGCATGCCCATGGACGCATAGGTGTTGTTGATGGCGCGCTTGTTCCACTGCAGGCAGGCCAGCGCCACGCGCGACATGCGCTTGGCGATCTTGGTCACCTCGGCCTGCAACACCGCCTTCGGGAACACGCGGCTGACCAGGCCCATGCTCGCGGCCTCCTCGGCGCCGAACGTGTCACCGGTGAAGATGTATTCGCGGCAGCGATGGCCGACGACCCACGGCATGGACAGGCACGAAATGCCGGTCGAGAAGCGCGTTTCGACCACGCCGAACTTGGCATCGTCGGAGCAATAGCGGATGTCGCACATCTGGGCCAATTCCATGGCGCCCGCCAGGCAATAGCCGTCGATCATCGCGATCACCGGCTTCGAGCAGCGCCAGACGCAGGAATTGTAGTCGAGGTCCATGTGGATGCGCTTGGTCCAGCCCTCGATGCTCTTGCGGAACTCGGCCTGCTGCGGATCGTTCAGGTCGTAGCCGGCGGAGAATGCCTTGCCGCCCGCGCCGGTCAGGATCAGGACGCGCACCTCGGGGTCGGCGTCCGCCTTGGACACCGCGTCCTTCACCTCCGCGCACAGCTCGAGGCTCATGGCGTTGAGCTGCTTGGGCCGGTTCATGGTGATGGTCGCGACGCGGTCGTCGACCGCATAAAGGATGTGCTGATAGCTCACGGTCTGCTCCGCTGGCGCTGGGGACGGCAAAAAGAAAACCCCATGCTGGTCTGAACCGGCATGGGGTGATGAACGCTATTCGAACTTCTTGAACTGGTCGTCGCGCCACTTCATGGCTTCGGCCAGGCCCACCGTGTGGCGCAGGCGGTTGAACTCCTTGAGCTCCGGCGTCTCGGTCGCGTCCAGGATCGCGCCTGCCTCGGCCCCGTACTGCAGCGCCGAGTTCATGCCCATGGATTGATAGGTGTTGTTGATCGCGCGCTTATTCCACTGCAGGCACGCCAGCGCCACGCGCGACATGCGCTTGGCGATCTTGATCACTTCCTTCTCGATGTCCGCCTTGGGGAACACGCGGCTGACCAGGCCGATGCGCGCGGCCTCGTCGGCGCCGAACGTGTCGCCGGTATAAATGTATTCGCGGCAGCGCTGGCCCACGACCCAGGGCATGGACAGGCAGGCGATGGCGGCCGAGAAGCGCGTCTCGACGACGCCGAACTTCGAATCGTCCGAGCAATAGCGCACGTCGCACATCTGCACGAGCTCGAGCGCGCCCGCCAGGCAGAAGCCGTTGATCAAGGCGATGACCGGCTTCGAGCACTTCCAGACGCTCTTGTTGTATTCGAGGTCGTTGTTCATGCGCCAATGCCAGCCCTCGATACCCTTGTCGCGGTAAACCGCGCCTTCGGGATCCAAGAGGTCGTAACCGTGAGAAGGCCTTGCCGCCCGCGCCGGTCAGGATGACGACGCGGACCTCGGGATCGGCGTCAGCCTTGGCGACCGCATCCTTTACCTCGCGGCAGAGCGCCAGGCTCATGGCATTCATCTTCTTGGGCCGGTTGAGCGTGATGGTCGCGACCCGGTCGTCGGTCGAATACAGGATGTTCTCGTAAGCCATGGTTCTCTCCTCTTTGGAATTGGAATTTCGGTGATGGGACGTCCTAGTGTTGCGGCGTGCCGCGCGGCTCCAGC